>NZ_JBQCEE010000268.1:0-8378 GCF_051960575.1 Jatrophihabitans sp. | reverse complement strand
CCCCCGCCAACCACCGCCGGCCCGGTTGCAGGTGACGGGGGGCCGTCGATCGGTGGAGGTGGCGGGAATCGAACCCGCGTCCTCCGTCGCTTCAACAGGACTTCTCCGGGCGCAGTGTGCGTCGTCTCTGCTCGGCCCCCGCGATCATGCACACGAGTCGCGGTGACGGGCCCAGCCACTGTTCGATGTCCCGCCCTCCCCCGTGACCGGGGAGGGAGGTGAGTCACCTAGCTGATGCCAGCGACCGGGCCGGTGACGAACCCGGGCTGACAGACTTGCTGTCGCTGTCAGGCAGCGAGAGCGAAGTCAGCGCGATTGGAATCGGCGCTTATTTTGTGTGCATCGCTTTTTTTACGAGGTCAGCAATGCGGTCCTCGGCCCGCTTCTCCTGTCTCGACGAAACGGAGTCGAGACCTTTCACCCCCTGGTCGGATCCACCGGTACTGGAACACCCAGCCTAACGCCCGCGGCAACCGGCATCATCCCGATCCCGCCGGCACCCGCGCCGCCGGGCGCAAGCAACGACCAGGCAGGGCCGAACGCCCCGGCCGGCGAGGCGCGATCGCTCCTACGGTCGCGATGTCCGCGCCACTGCCGGTCGCGGACGGAGGGAGCGCGTCATGGGCATGTCGATCAGCGGGTCGATCGATCCCGCCGGGTACCCGACGCCCGCGGTGTCGGTCGGCCGTCTCTTCGCCGACCGCGTCGCCGCGACCCCGTACGCCGAGGCGTTCCGTGTCCCGGTGGTCGGTGGCTGGTCGTCGGTGAGCTGGTCGCAGCTCGCCGACACGGTCCGGACGATGGCGGCCGGCCTGCTGGCCCTCGGCATCGAGCCCGAACAGCGGGCGGCCATCGCCTCGTCGACCCGACTCGAGTGGGTGCAGGCCGACCTCGCGATCATGTGCGCGGGCGCCGCCACGACCGCGGTCTACCCGACCACCACCGCCGAGGACGTCGGGTACATCCTCGCCGACAGCACCACGCGGGTCGTCTTCGCCGAGGACGACGTCCAGATCGCCAAGGTGCGCGAGCAGCGCGACCAGCTGCCCGACCTCGTCCGGGTCGTCACCTTCGACGGCACCAGCGACGGCGAGTGGGTGCTGAGCCTCGAGGACCTGCTCGCGCTCGGCGCGAAGCACCTCGTCGAGCACCCGACCGCCGTCGACGAGGCGATCGCGGCGACGCAGCCCGAGCACCTCGCCACGCTCATCTACACGTCCGGCACGACGGGGCGGCCGAAAGGCGTCGAGCTGCCGCACCGCTGCTGGACCTACATCGGCGCCGCCGCCGAGGCGCTCGGCATCATCAGCGCGGCCGACCTGCAGTACCTCTGGCTGCCGCTGTCGCACTCGTTCGGCAAGATGCTGCTCGCCGTCCAACTGCAGCTCGGCTTCCCGACGGCCATCGACGGCCGCATCGAGCGGATCGTCGACAACCTGGCCCAGGTGCATCCGACCTTCGTCGCCGGCCCGCCGCGGATCTTCGAGAAGGTGCACGCCCGGGTCGTGCAGTCGGTGCGCGAGGAGGGCGGCCTGCGGTTGCGGCTGTTCACCTGGGCGTTCGAGATCGGCGGCGAGATGTCCCGCGTGCTGCTCGCCGGCGGGCGGCCGGGCGCGGTGCTGCGGGCCCAGCACACGCTGGCCGACCGGTTGGTGCTGAGCAAGGTGCGGGCCCGGCTCGGCGGCCGCATCCGCTTCCTGGTGTCCGGCAGCGCGCCGCTGTCGCCGGACATCAGCGCGTGGTTCCACGCCGCGGGCATCCCGCTCGTCGAGGGCTACGGCCTGACCGAGACGAGCGGTGGGCTGTCCCTGGACGAACCGCAGCACCCGACCTTCGGGGTCGTCGGACGGCCGCTCGCCGGCTCGCAGATCCGCCTCGCGGCCGACGGCGAGATCCTCGTGCGCGGGCCGCTGGTGATGCGTGGTTACCACAACCTGCCGGACGCGACGGCCGAGGTGCTGAGCAGCGACGGCTGGCTGGCCACCGGCGACATCGGCCAGATCGACCGGGCCGGGCGACTGCACGTCACCGACCGCAAGAAGGACCTCATCAAGACCTCGGGCGGCAAGTACATCTCGCCGCAGGCGATCGAGGCGATGTTCAAGGCCATGTGCCCGCTGGCCGGGCAGATGCTGGTGCACGCCGACCGCCGCAACTACGCGACCGCGCTCGTCACCCTGGACCCCGAGGCGCTGGCCCAGTGGGCCCGCGCCGAGGGGCTGATGGCCACCGACTACGCCGACCTGGCGGCCGACCCGACCGTGCACGCGTACGTGCAGCGCAGCATCGACGAGCTGAACGCGCGGCTCAACCGCTGGGAGACGATCAAGGACTTCCGCATCCTCGACCACGACCTGTCGGTCGAGCACGGCGAGCTCACCCCGAGCCTCAAGGTGAAGCGCAAGGTCATGGAGGGCATGTACGCCGACGTCCTGGACTCGATGTACGACGCGCCGGCCTGAGGTGCGCCGGTGACGCCACGCGACGAGCCCACCGCCCGCATCCTGGACGTCGCCGCCGAGCTGTTCGCCGAGCGCGGATACGGCGGCACGACCGTGGGCCTGGTGGCCGAGCGGGCCGGCGTGTCGGCCCGCACCGTGCGCCGGCTGACCGGGCGGCGCGACGACCTGTTCGCGCGGGTCGTCACCGACCGGCTCACGTCCGAGGCGGCCGACCGCATCGCGCAGGCGACGACCGGGCCCGACGACGCGCCACCGCTCGACGTGCTGCTCGACGTGATCGGCCACGTCGCGTCCGCCCCGCAGTCGAGCTGGCCGCTGCTCGAACTCGAGGCGCTGCTGCGGGCGCACCGCGACGAGCACGTCCGCGCGCTCGAGCGCGGGCGCATCGGCGAGCGCGCCGCCGGCGTCGGCGCCCTGCTCGCGCGGGTGCGTGAGGCCGGGGGGCTCGACGACACCGTCGACCTCGACGCGCTGGTCGAGCTCGCCCTGGCGCTCTCGGTCGGGCTCGCCGTGCTCGACCCGGTCACCGACCGGCCGACGCGACCGGCGTGGAACGCGCTCATGGCCCGGCTGGGCGCGGCCGTCGCACCGCCCGACGCGCTGTGGGAGGCGGACGACGTGCCGCGCCGGCCCTGGCGCTTGCGCGTCGACCTCCCCGACCGTCCCGGCGGCCTGGCCCGGCTCGCCCGCACGCTGGGGGCGCTGCAGGCCTCGGTGGTCGGCTCGGCGCTGCTGGCCGTCGACGACGGCGTGCGCACCGTCGACCTCGCCGTCACGGCGCCGCGTCCGGTGACCGGCGAGACACTGCTCGCCGCGGCCATGGCGGTCGGCTCGAACGCGCACGTCGTCCCCGGTGCCTGGAACGACCGCGTCGACCTGCCGACCCGCGTGCTCGACGCCGCCACCGAACTGGTCACCGATCCGGGTGCGGCGCCGCTGGCGGCGGCCGCGCTGGTGGGCGCCGACCGCGTCGAGGTCACCGACGCCGTCGAGGGCGACGACGACGCGGCCGACGTGCTGCGCCTGCAGTGGACGGCCGACCGGCACGTGGTGCTGCACCGCGAGTGGGCGCCGTTCGTCCGGGCCGAGCGGGCCCGGGCCTCGGCGCTGCTGCGGCTGTCGGCGGCGATCGCGGCGGCGACCGGCGACGGCGACCGGACGGGATGGGTCGAGCCGATCGCCGGCGGCAGCACGGTGTGGATCCGGCTCGGGCGACCGGCCGACGCCGATGCGGTCGCCGCCATGCACGACCGCTGCTCGCAACGCACGTTGTACCGGCGCTACCTCGCCGGGGGCGGCGAGTGGCGCGACGTCACGCTGCGCCGCCTGAGCGGCGGCCACCGCGGCGCCACCCTCGTCGTCATGAGCGAGGAGGGCGCGATCGTCGGGCTCGGCAACGTCTTCCCGGACGAGCCGGGCGACGGCGGCACCGCCGAGATCGCCGAACTGGTCGAGGACGCCTACCAGCAGCGCGGCGTCGGCACCCGGCTGCTGCGACACATGATCGCGCTGGCCCAGCAGCTCGGCTTCCGTGCCCTCGTCGCGCACGTGCTGGCCGAGAACGCCAAGATGCTGCGCGTGCTCGACCGCACCCGCCTCACCTGGACGCACACCATCGACCAGGGCGTCGTCACGCTGCGGGCGGCCTTGCCCGAGACGGCGCGCACCGCCCACGCGGGGTGACCGACCCGGTCAGCCCATGCCCTTGTTCCGCCGCCCGAGCGCGCGCTGCACCTCGCGGTCGGCGTCGCGGCGGGCGAGGTCCTGGCGCTTGTCGTAGCGCTTCTTGCCGCGCACCAGCGCGATCTCGACCTTGGCCTTGCCGTCGAGGAAGTACAGCGACAGCGGCACGAGCGTCAGTCCGCTCTCCTTCGTCTTGCCGATCAGCCGCAGGATCTCGCCGCGGTGCAGCAGCAGCTTGCGCACCCGCCGCGGCTCGTGGTTCGTCCACGACCCCTGCTCGTACTCGGGGATGTGCACGCCACGAAGGAACACCTCGCCGTCGTCGATGGTGGCGAAGCCGTCGACCAGCGACGCGCGACCGAGCCGCAGCGACTTGACCTCGGTGCCCTGCAGGGCGATGCCCGCCTCGTACACGTCCAGGATCTCGTAGTCGTGCCGCGCCTTCTTGTTCTGCGCGATGAGCTTGCGTCCGGTCTGGCGGTTCGAGGACGCGCGGGTGGACGAGGCGGCGGAGGGTGACACCCCTACAGCTTCACACGCAGGCGCAACGTCAGGAACGAGGTCACGATCGCCAGGACGATGCCGAGGCCGAGCCCGTAGGTGGACGCCTCGAGCACCGCCGAGCCGCTGATGTCCGGGATGACGCCGCGGCTGGTCTGGGTGCCGAACACCCCGCCGAGCACCCAGCGGATGACCAGCAGCAGGCCGGCGTACGAGAGCACGGCGCCGAGGATGGTCGAGAAGACCGTCTCGAGGATGAACGGCAGTTCGGTCATCCAGCGGGAGGCGCCGACCAGCCGCATGATGCTGGTCTCCTCCTTGCGCTGGGCGGCGGCGACCCGCACGGTGTTCGCGATCAGCAGGATCGACGAGATCAGGATGACGATGGCGATGAACAGCGACCCCTTGCGGATGCTGTCGATGCCGTCGAGCAGCGTCTTGAACGCCGCCGACTGGTCGCTCACGGTGCCGACCCCCGGCAGCGTGCCGTACTCGCGCTGGAAGGGCGTGAAGTCGGTGCGCAGGTCGCGCAGGTGCACGATGAAGGTCGCCGGCAGGACGCCGACCTTGTAGATGCCGGTCTTGATGATCTCGGGGCTGATCGTCTTCTTGTAGCGCTCGTAGACCTGCTGCTCGTCCAGGTACTCGTAGCTCGACACCGCCGGGTCGGCCGTCAGCTTGGCCGCGATGGCCCGCTGCTGCGCGGGCGTCGTCTCGGCCGTGCAGCGTCCGACGAAGTTCTTGGCACAGAGGTAGACCGAGACGTTGATCTTGTCCTCGTAGGTCTTCTTGAACTCGCCGATCTCGTTGTTCGCGAGGATCGCGCCGCCGAGGAAGCCGAGGGCGATCGCCGACGACAGCACCAGGGCGACCGTCATCGACAGGTTGCGTCGGATCGCCGACCCGACGCCGGAAAGGATGAAACCTGCGCGCATGCGATCCTTCTGAGTTTCGTGGCCTCGGGGGTGGGCCGGGCTCAGCGCCCGACGCCGTACACGCCGCGCGACTGGTCGCGCACGATGTGTCCGAACTCGAGCTCGATGACCCGTCGACGCATGGCGTCGACGATGTGGTTGTCGTGGGTGGCCATGACGACGGTGGTGCCGGTGCGGTTGATGCGCTCGAGCAGGCTCATGATGCCCTGGCTGGTCTCGGGGTCGAGGTTGCCGGTGGGCTCGTCGGCGAGCAGCACGAGCGGGCGGTTGACGAAGGCCCGGGCGATCGCGACGCGTTGCTGTTCGCCGCCGGAGAGCTCGTTGGGCATGCGCTGTGCCTTGCCCGTGAGCCCGACCAGCTCGAGCACCTCGGGGACGGTGCGGCGGATCGCCTTCGGCGGGCGGTTGATCACCTCGAGGGCGAACGCGACGTTCTCGTAGACGTTCTTCTTCGGCAGCAGCCGGAAGTCCTGGAAGACGCAGCCGATGCGGCGGCGCAGCTCGGGCACCTTGCGGGCCGGCAGCTTCGCGACGTTGCGGTCGTCGACGAAGACCGAGCCGGACGTCGGCAGCTCCTCGCGCAGCAGCAGCCGCAGCACCGTCGACTTGCCGGAGCCCGACTGGCCGATGAGGAAGACGAAGTCACCCTTCTCGACGTCCAGGGTCACGTTCTCCAGCGCCGGGCGGGCGCCGGCCGGGTAGACCTTGGTGACGTTGTCGAGGCGGATCACGGGAGACCACTGTACCCAGGGGGTTTGTTCGTCCCGGGCAGCGAAACCCGTCCCTCAGGCACCGCTTTGCCCCGCTGTGGCCGACCCCTGTTGCCCGGCGGCGCGTCACAGCGGGGCAAACAGGGGTGGACGAGCGTTGCTAGCGTCGGGTCGGTGGACGCCCCGATGATCGCTGCGCGCGGCCTGACGAAGCGCTTCGGCGGCTTCGTGGCCGTCGACGGCATCGACCTCGAGGTAGCCCGCGGCGAGGCCTTCGGCTTCCTCGGGCCGAACGGGGCGGGCAAGAGCTCGACGATGCGCATGATCGCCGCCGTGGCGCCGGTGACCAGCGGCGAGCTGCGCATCCTCGGCCTCGACCCAGGGGTCGACGGCCCGCGCATCCGGTCACGGCTCGGCGTGGTGCCGCAGCAGGACACGCTCGACCTCGAGCTCAGCGTGCGCGAGAACCTCTACATCTACGGCCGCTACTTCGGGTTGTCGAAGCGGGTGCTCGGGCCGCGGATCGACGAGCTGCTCGACTTCGCCCAGCTCACCGAGCGCGCCGACAGCCGCGTCGAGCCGCTGTCGGGCGGCATGAAGCGGCGCCTCACCATCGCCCGCTCGCTCATCAACGACCCCGAACTGCTGCTGCTGGACGAACCCACCACCGGCCTCGACCCGCAGGCGCGGCACCTGCTCTGGGACCGCCTCTACCGCCTCAAGCACGACGGCGTCACCCTCGTCATCACGACGCACTACATGGACGAGGCCGAGCAGCTCTGCGACCGGCTGGTGATCATGGACGGCGGCCGCATCGTCGCCGAGGGCTCGCCCGCGAAGCTCATCGCCGAGCACTCGTCGCGCGAGGTCGCCGAGCTGCGCTTCCCGCCCGGCACGAACGCCGCGGCCGAACCGGCCGTCGCCGCCGCGATCGGCGGCGCCGGACGCATCGAGGTGCTGCCCGACCGGCTGCTGCTCTACGTCGACGACGGCGAGGCCGCCGTGCAGCGGGTGCGCGAGGCGGAGATCGTCCCGGCGTCGTCGCTGGTGCGGCGCTCGTCGCTCGAGGACGTCTTCCTCCGTCTCACCGGCCGGTCGTTGGTGGACTAGATGGCCACCGCCGCGCTGCACGTCGTCGAGTACAACATCCGGGCCGGACGCCGGTGGTGGCGCAGCGTCCTGATCACCGGCGTCGCGACGCCGCTGCTCTACGTGCTCGCGCTCGGCGTGGGGCTCGGCACCGTCGTCGACCGGCACGGCGGCGACACCCTCGGCGTGCCGTACCTGCAGTACGTCGCGCCCGCGTTCCTGACCGCGTTCGCGCTGCAGATCGCAGCGGGCGACGCGACCTGGCCGATCATGGGCGGCTTCCGGTGGGATCGCACCTTCCACGGCATGGCGGTCACGCCGCTGCGGCCGCGGGAGATCGCCGACGGCACGCTGCTGTTCATGGGGCTGCGGCTGACCGTGAACTCGGCCGTGTACCTGCTGGTGATGGCCTGCTTCGGCGCCACCCGGAGCTGGTGGGCGCTGCTCTGCATCCCCGTCGCCGCGCTCACCGGCGTCGCCTTCGCGGCGCCGGTGGTGGCCTTCGCCGCGACCGTCGAGAGCGACAGCGCGCCGTTCAACTCGGTGTTCCGGTTCGTCGTGACGCCGATGTTCCTGTTCAGCGGCACCTTCTACCCGATCAGCCAGCTGCCCGCGTGGGGACGGTGGCTGGCCCACGTCTCGCCGCTGTGGCACGGCACCGAGCTCGCCCGCGCGGCGGCATTGGAAGGGGCGTCGGCAGCCGGCGTCCTCGGGCATCTGGCGTACCTGGCGCTGTGGCTCGGGGCCGGCATCGCACTGTCACGGTGGCGTTTCCGGGTACGGCTCGAACGGGGCACGTCGTGACCACCACCCGCCCGCGCCAGGCCGCCCAGCCGCGCGCCGCCGCCACCCTGCGGATCGTGCCGCCCGGGCTCTACGCGCGCCGCTCGCACGCCGTGCTGGAACGTGCCTTCCGGGTGTCGCGCCGCACCTGGCTGACGATCTTCTCCGGCTTCTTCGAGCCGCTGTTCTACCTGTTCGCGCTCGGCACCGGGCTG
>NZ_JBQCEE010000267.1:0-6405 GCF_051960575.1 Jatrophihabitans sp. | reverse complement strand
ATGGTCGCGCTCCGCGACGACAGCGGCATGGTCGCGCTCCGCGACGACAGCGGCATGGTCGCGCTCCGCGACGACAGCGGCATGGTCGCGCTCCCGTCTTTCGGCCCGTCTACGCAAATCGCTCAGCCACTGCCGTGCCCAGCTCGACCGCTGTGGGTGAGGTCAGATCAAGCAGCGTCGCCATGTCTGGCTCCCAAGCACCGACCTTGGGCGCGTCCTTTCTCCAGGCTTCAATGTGGAAGTGACTGCCCTCGCGGCGCACGGTGACCAGTTTGGAAAAGCTTTCGAAGGATCTCCAACTGCGGACCTTCGCTTGTTGCATGAGCGGCCGGAGGGCGTCTTCGCGTATTGCCTTCCACTCATCGCGGGACGGGTGTCGAACGACAGGTGTCGCCTCAGCAAGTACGTCGAGAATCGCTGTGCCGAGACGACCGCGCTCGACGTCAAGCGGCAACATCGGCGCTACCTGGTTAGGTGCGGCCATCCAGAGGCCATCGGTTGTCTGCACAGACCGGATCAACCAAAACGCGTCACGGCGCCTGTAGACACTGATCGACGAAAAATCTCGCTTCGTCTGCTTCTCCCGCCGGAACATGGCTACACGATGTCACCCCTTGCCGGCGGCCGTGCCCACCAGCCAGTGATCACAGCGCCCGTCTCGCTATCGGGACGACCCACACCCAGTGGACTGCCGCAACAGCGGCATGGTCGCGCGCTTCTGTCTGATCGGCAGAGGCTGACGATGGCGTTATCGCTGTGACATCGGGAGGCGTCCGTCGCCGTAGGTTGCGGTGATCTCGCTGATGACGATGCGGTAGCCGTCGTACCACCGCTGCACTTGGCCCTTGGCTTCGCGGTGCTGCGGGTATCGGGCGAGCTGAGCGACGGACTTCTTGTCGGTGAAGTAGTAGATGGCATTGACGACGCCGGTGTCCGGCGCGGTCCAGGTCTCGACCCTGTCGAAGCCGGGCAGGGAGCGGGCATGCTCGTCGATTTGGGTGTCGAGGCGATGGAACTCGTCGTCGTAGGTGCCGGGTTTGAAGATGAACTGGCAGCAGATCATCGTGCCCTCCTGATCGCGTTCGGAGCTGGCGCCGGTGTCCGCGGTGGCTGATGGCTGCTCGGGTGGCTGGGTGCGTTGGGACGCGATGCCGGCGATGACGACCGCGGTGATGCCGAGGAGTTGGGCGAGGTCTGGGTGCTGTCGCAGGACGATCAGTCCGAGCAGAGTGCCGATGGCTGGTTCGACGGCCATGAGGGTGCCGAAGGCGGCTGTCGGCATGCTGCGGAGCGCGATCAGTTCGCAGGCGTAGGGAAGGACGGGCAGGAGGACGGCGAGCCCGACCGCGCCGGCCAGGACGCTGCCGGTGAGGTGCCCGGCCGCCTGCGGTACCCCGAAGCTCGCCGAGACCACGGCGGCGACCGGCGTGGTGAGTGAGAGCCCGGTGATGCCGTCGAGGCGGGCTCCGACTCGTTGGGTGAACAGGATGTAGGACGCCCAGCCCAGCGCGGCCAGCGCGGCGAACGCGAGCCCGGGAACGTTCCCCGTGCCGTGCCACGGCTGTGTCAGGACGACCACGCCGGCGAGGGCGAGGGCCGGCCAGGCGAGGGCGCGTCGGTGATGCGTTTGCACGGCGGCGACGGTGAGCGGGCCGAGGAACTCGATGGCGACGCAGGTGCCGAGCGGCATCCGGTTGATGGCTGCGAGGAACGCGATGGTTTGCAGGCCGGTGGTCGCTCCCAGTCCGAGCAGCGCGGGCACGTCCTGGCGGCGCAGTTTGCGCAGCGGCGGCCGGGCGATGACCCAGAAGATGAGCGAGCCGAAGCTCAGGCGGAGCCATGCCGTGCCGGCTGCGCCGACCTGCGTGATGAGGTGCGTTGACAGCGCGGAGCCGAGCTGGACCGACAGCATCGCTGCGACGGCCAGCGTCCAGGGCGGCACGGCTGGCCGTGCCTGCTTGCTGCTCGTCATGAGGATGGCCGGGCGGTAGGGCCGACGCCGGGCTCGTAGACGGCGAGGGAGAACCGCGCGCGGGACTTGCCCGGATTGGCGTAGGCGTGCGGGACGTCGCCGCAGAAACTGATCGCGTCGCCAGCTCGCAGTGTGACGGTCTCGCTTTCGATGGTGAGCATGACCGTGCCGGCGTGCACGTGCAGCAGCTCGCGTGTGCCGACCGCGTGGGTCTCACTGACGTGCTCATCGCCGGATGCGAGCGTCCAGTCCCACAGCTCGACGACATCGGGCGGCTCTGTGCCAGCCACCAGCGTGCCCTGACCGCCGAAGTCGCCGGTCCACAACACTGCGCCGTCCCCGGCCCGCGTGACCTTCACTGCCTTCGACTCCGGCTGCACCAGGGCCGGCAGGCCGACACCGAGTGCGTCGCTGATCCGCAGCAGCGTGCCCACACTCGGATTCGCCGCGCCATGCTCGACCGTGATCAACATCCGACGACTCACGCCGGCCGCGGCCGCCAATTGGTCCAGCGTCCAGCGACGAGCCTCCCGCTCCTGCCGAACGCGCGCACCGATCGAAGACGCCAACGCCGCCGTCGCCTCATTCATGAGTGCAGCTTACTGCACCGCCCGGTGCAACTTTTATCTCCTGGCCGCTGGCCGAGTTACCGGGGTTGGGCCAGATCAGCCGCTCGACGGAGCAGTAAGCAGGACGCCGCCGGCGCGCCGCCACATCGGCATGGTCGTGCACTTCGGTCGGCATGGTCGAGCGCTTGCGGTGGCTGGCCGTGGCGGATGTAAGGCCGTGCCTCGCAGCTGGAGTCGGGTGTCAAGTGACCCGGACTGGTGCGGAGTGCAGCATCGGTTGCTGAGCTCATGGCCGTCCATCCTGAGCTTGCGTTTCGGGTCAAAGCGGGCGACTGACCGAACGAATGACGCACTGCGATGGACAGATCAGCCGAGCGCGCGGTCGATCTTGGCCAAGTGAGGGCGATGGCGGGCTGCCTGCAACGCCGCGGTACGTCGCGACGACTGGCGACATGGCGGTCGCCGTCGATGCGTTTCAGCGGCGACCGGGGGAGTAAGCAGTGTGGAGCGCGACGGTGCGCTACCGTCGCTTTGAGGGCTTCGGCCCGACGACGCGAAAAGCATAGGATTTTGACGAAGCCGCTCCGGCGGCGGCCAAGGAATACCTGCTGCGTAAGGGTTATGCACAGCGCTCGGAGCAGCGGTGCTCATATTCCCTGAGCCGCACAGAGACGCGACTACACGCGCTATCCGGGCCTCGCGCTTGCTGCACAGCGCTCGAAGAGCATAGGACTTCACCACGGGGTCGGGGCGCTGTGACTCGCTCCTGACGAGCTTCGTCTCGTTAGGCCGTGCGCCCGCGGTTCCGGATGCGGTGGAGGGCGTCGAGGGCGGTGGTGTCGGTGTCGGGGAGGGTGTGGAGGTATTTCTCGGTCGTGCGCAGGCTGCCGTGGCCGAGTCGTTGTTTGACGGTCTGGATGTCGGCTCCACCGGCGAGCAGCCAGGATGCGTGGGCGTGGCGGAGGTCGTGCATGCGGACGGGGAAGTCGATGCCGGCGTGGGCGAGGGCGGGCCACCAGATGTGAGTGGAGAACCAGCGTCGGGGGATGTGCCCGCCGGGGATGTTGTCGGTCGCCCGGTCGACGCGGGGGCGGTCGTGGCCGCGGGCGCGGCGGGCGGCGCGGTAGTCGGCGGCGGCTTGTCGGCAGTGGTGGCAGCGGCAGGCGCCGAGGTTGTAGGCGGTGAGGGTGCCGTGGGGGTAGGCGCGGCCGGCCGGGTTCGGGGTGGTCATGCCGAGATCACGACGGGGGTCACCGCCGTCGATCCCGGCATCAACCGAGCGGCCCGCGAATTCTTCGTTGGCGCAGGGGAGGGCGAAGATGAGGTCGTTGCGGCGCAGGCCCAGCTCGGTGATGTGGGTGGTGAGGGTGTCGGCGATGGTGGGGGAGAGCCGGACGCGGCGAGTGTGAGTGTTCTTGGGGTAGTCCTTGACCACGAACCGTCCTTGCCCGGGCTGGCGGAAGCGGGCGTTGAGTTCGGTGACGGCGCGAGCGACTGTGAGCATGCCCGTGACCGGGTGCCAATCGTGGACGCGCAGTTCGGTCAGCTCGCCCCAGCGCAGGCCGGACTCGATGTCGAGTTCGACCATGACCTGCCAGCGCGCACCGGGGAGGGCGGCATGGATGGCGTCGAACTGCTCGGGGGTGATGATCGTCCGCGGTGGTCGGGCGACGGTGGGCGTGCGGACACCGCGACACGGGTGAACGAGGACGAGCTGGTCGTTCACTGCGGTTGTGAACACTGCGGACAGCAGCACCTTCACGCTGGTGATGGTGGACGGCGACACCCCTTGGTCTTTGAGGCGGGTGATCCATTCCCGCACATGCTGGGGGGTGATGTCGATCAGCCGCATCGGCCCAAACTCGGGGAGCAGATGCCGCTCGAACTGGGAGGCATAGCGTTGCCGCGTGGAGGGTTCGATCTGGTGGTGAGGGAACCAGATCTCGGTCACGTAGGTGGCGAACCGGACCCGGCCCGCCTGCAGGTCACGGACGCGGCCGAGTTGGGCGTCAGCCTCGGCGGCCGCCCACGCGCGATCGGCCTCGCGTTTGGTGGGGAAGGTGCCGGCCGAGCGGCGGCGTCCTCGGGCGTCGCGGTAGATCGCGGCGTAGCGAGGTTTGCCGTCATCATCGAGGCGGCGATAGGAGTGCCCCATGTCGGTCAGGATGCCACGTCCGATGTTGCTCTGCTGTTGCTCGACCGCGCCGTCACCCACCGACACCGCTCGAACCGCGACGGCACGAAACCCATACGAACATTGGGTTTCCGGTCTCGAGCCATGTCGTCAAGCACCGGCCTGAAGGGCCTTTTATCGGATTGACACGGTAGGGGTCACTGGTTCAATCCCAGTATCGCCCACCATCCACGCGCGCGTCGGCGCCTGACGGAGGGTCCACGGCCCGTCGTTGGGACGCTCACCTCAAGGCATTCGGATTGCCCAGGAGGATGATCCTGCGGGAGCGCAGGGGACGAGCGCCGAGGTCGGCTACCAGGACCCGTTGTCGCGGCACCCCTCGCACACCACCGTGACGGTGGTGCCGGAGTACCGCACCGCACGACCGCCGCACGTCTCGCACATCTCCATCGCGCGGGCGACGTAGTCGCGCAACGTCGCCGAGGCGGCCTTGTCACGCGGCCGGAGCTCGAGGGTCAACCAGCCCTCGGGAGAGATGCCGGCGTGCACTTCGCCGCGCACGCCCAGCGACCGTACGTCCCGCTCGGCCTGCTCCGCCAGCGCCCGCCACGCGGCGCCGACCCCTCGCTGCGCGTCCATGCGACCTCCTGATCGTTCGGGCGTGGCGTCACGCCCCGGCCAGCACCACGAGTCGTTCCTCGGTCATCTCGCGCACCGACCAGGCCGGGCCCTCGCGGGTGTTGCCCGAGTCGCGGATCCCGCCGTAGGGCTGCTGGTCGGCGCGCCACGTCGGCACATCGTTGACGATCACGCCGCCGAAGTCCAGCGTCCGGGCAGCGGTGAGCGCCTTGGCGATGTCCCGTGTGAAGACGCCGGCCTGGAGGCCGTAGCGCGAGTCGTTCGCGAGCGCGATCGCCTCGTCGAAGCCGTCGTAGCGGGTCAGCGCGACCACCGGTCCGAACACCTCGTCACGGCAGACGCGCAGGTCCGGCGACGCGTCGGCGAGCACCGTCGGCTCGAGGACGCCGTCGTCCCGCACCCGACCACCGGTCGCCACTCGGGCGCCGGCGTCCTCCGCCTCGCGCACCCAGGCCGCGACCCGATCGCGTTCGTCAGCCGAGATCAGCGCGGAGACATCGGTCGCTTCGTCGAGCGGGTCGCCGACGACCAGCGAGCTCACCGCCTTCGCGAGCGCGATCTCGACGTCCTCGGCGATCGACCGGTGCACGAGCACTCGCTGCGTCGAGACGCACGATTGGCCCGCGTGGCTAAATCCGGCGATGCGGATCTTGTCGACGGCGGCCGTCCAATCGCCGTCCGGCTCGAGGATCACCGGCGCGTTGTTGCCGAGTTCCAGGCCCACCCGCTTGCGCGGCGCACGGCCTCGGATGGCCCAGCCGACCTCGGGCGAGCCGGTGAAGGTCACCAGGGCGACGTCGGGGTGATCGACGATCGCCGAGCCGACCACCGAGCCACTGCCCGTGACGACCTGGAGCTGCTCCGGCGGCAGGCCGCACTCGTCGATGAGCAACCGCGCCAGCAGGATCGACGAGAACGGCGTCTGCCCGGCGGGCTTGAGCACGACCGGGCAGCCGGCGGCGATGGCCGGCCCCAGCTTGTGGGCGACGAGGTTGAGCGGGAAGTTGAAGGGGCTGATCGCGCCGACCACCCCGTAGGGCACGCGCAGCATCACGCCGAGCTTGCCGGCGCCGGCCGGGGAGGCGTCCATC
>NZ_JBQCEE010000266.1:0-11052 GCF_051960575.1 Jatrophihabitans sp. | reverse complement strand
CACCGGTCGTCCGGCGGCGCGGTGGGGTGGTGCTGGTGGCCGAGGACCGCGCGCGGGCCGACCTCGCCGCGGCCGTCGTCGCGCACGTCCGCGGGCGCGGCACCCGCGTCGTCGACGCGGGCGTCTTCGCCGACCACGACGGTCTCGCCCTGCTGTCGCCGCTGATCGCGGGCGAACTGCGCACCAGCAGCCACCCGGTGGGCTACGTGCAGATCGGGATGCGGCCCAGGCTTCGGCGCGGGCCGGGCGCCGGCGTGCTCGCCGCGGTCGTTGTCCTGGCCGCGCTCGCACCGCTCGCGGCGGTCGGCGTGGCGGCCGTCGCCCTGGCCGTCGCCGGGGCCGGCGCCCTGCGGGCGCGGACACTGCCGGCCGCACTCTTCGAGGAGGCATCGTGAGGTTGCGCCGGAAGCAGGGTGATGACGCCCTGAGCCGGGGCTGGCGGCACCTGCCGCGAGCACTGCCGTACCTGCGTCCGTACAAGCAGCAGGCGGGTGGCGCAGTAGCCATCACCGCGCTGCTGGCCGCGCTGTCGTTCGCGACGCCGTGGCCGCTCGCCCTCGTCATCGACACCGTGCTGGGCAGCCACCCGGCGCCGTGGTGGGTGCCGGGCTTCGTCGGCGACGGCAAGATCACGCTCATCGTCACGGCCGTCGTCGCGAGTGTGGGCGTCACGTTGTTGAGCGGCGCGTTCTCGGTCGTGAACGAGTACCTGATGACCAGCATCCACCTGAAGGTCATCCTCGACCTGCGTGCCCGCATGTTCCAACATGTGTTGAGACTCTCGCCGTCGTTCCACGACGAGAACAAGTCGGGCGTCATCCTCTACAAGGTCAACAACCAGTCGGGTGCGATCGGGCAGATCCTCACCGGCCTGCCCGAGTTCGGCCAGTCGATCCTGACCGTGCTCGGCATGGCCTTCATCGCCTGGACGATCGACCCGGTGCTCGCCCTCGTCGCGCTCGGCGTGGTGCCGATCATCGTGTACTCGACGCGCTACTACGCCGACCGCATCGACCCCGACCTGCAGAAGGTGCGCGAGCTCGAGGGGCAGAGCCTGTCGATCGTGCACGAGGTGCTGGCCATGTACCGCGTGATCGTCTCGTTCGGCCGCGAGCGGCACGAGTACGACCGCTTCCGGCGCCAGGGCAATCAGGCCGTCGACGCCCGGGTGCGGGTCACGGTGCACCAGACGGTCTTCAGCCTCATCGTCAACCTCATCACCGCCTGCGGCACCGCCGCGGTGCTCGGTGTCGGCGCCTACCGCGTGCTGCACCACGACCTCACCCTCGGCCAGCTCACCGTGGTGCTCGCGTACGTCGCCGCGGTGTACCAGCCGCTCGAGCAGCTGACCAACTCACTCACCTACTACCAGATGTGGTGGACCGAGTTCGACCACGCGCTCACCCTGCTCGACACCCCGATCGACGTGCAGGAGAAGCCGACCGCCACGACGATCGGCCGCGCCCGCGGCGAGCTGACGTTCGACCACGTGAGCTTCGACTACGCCACCCGCGAGGGCGTCATCCGCGACGTGTCGTTCACGGTGCCGGCCGGGTCGTCCGTCGCGCTCGTCGGGCCCACCGGTGCCGGCAAGACGACGCTCACCAGCCTGCTGCCGCGGCTCTACGACCCGTCGTCCGGACGCGTGCTGCTCGACGGCATCCCGGTCGACGACCTCGCCCTCGAGTCGCTGCGCGACCAGTTCAGCATCGTGCTGCAGGAGCCGGTGCTCTTCTCCGGCACCATCGCCGACAACATCCGCTACGGCTGGCTCTACGCGCAGCAGGCCGACATCGAGCGAGCGGCGAAGGCGGCCAACGCGCACGACTTCATCATGAAGCTGCCGAAGGGCTACGACACCCTGCTCGGCGAGCGCGGCGTCAAGATCAGCGGCGGCGAGCGGCAACGCATCTCGATCGCGCGGGCCTTCCTGCGTGATGCGCCGATCCTGATCCTCGACGAGCCGACGTCGTCGATCGACTCGCGCACGGAGGAGGTCATCCTCGACGCGCTCGACCGGCTCATGGAGGGCCGGACGACGATCATGGTGGCGCACCGCCTGTCGACCATCCGGCACGCCGACCAGATCCTCGTGCTGAACCACGGTCGGCTCGAACAGGCCGGCGGGCACGACGACCTGGTCGAGCGGGATGGCCTCTACCGGCAGCTCTGGACGGCGCAGACCCGCGCGCGGAAGCGCCCGCCCGCCGCGCCCGACACCCACGGTCTGCTGGTCGCCCGCCCGCCGGCGCTCGACGAGGAGCTCGCCGGATGATCGGACGACCCAAGCTGGTGCTGCTCGGCATGCTGACGAAGATGCCGGTCGGCGGCGTGCTCTGGCAGGTGAGCCAGTACCTGCTCGGCTTCGAACGGCTCGGCTACGAGACCTACTACGTCGAGGCTCACGCACGCACACCGTCGATGTTCGTCGGCCCGGACGACGACGGCAGCGCCACCGCGGCGGCCTTCCTCGACGCCTTCACCCGGCGACTCGGCCTCAACGGGCGTTGGGCCCTGCATGCGCTGCACTCGGACGGCCGGGTGTACGGCATGACGGAGGCGCACCTGCGCCGCGTGTACCGCGAAGCCGCGGTGATCGTGAATCTGCACGGCGGCACGCTGCCTCGTCCCGAGCACACCGCCACCGGACGCCTCGTGCTGCTCAACACCGACCCGGTGCAGCTCGAGCTCGAACTCGACCGCCACGACGCCCGCGCGATCGAGTTCGTCGACGCCCACAGCGCGTTGTTCACCTGGGCCCTCAACCACGGCAACGCCGACTGCCGGCTGCCGCTGACCGCCCGTCACCCGTTCGTGCCGACCGTGCAGCCGGTGCTGCTCGACCAGTGGGTCAACGACGCCGACCCGCACGACGCGCCGTTCACGACCGTCGGCAACTGGCGGCAGCCGTGGCGCGAGCTGACCTTCCGCGGCGAGCGGTACACGTGGAGCAAGCATCACGAGTTCCTGAAGCTGCTCGACCTGCCGGGCCGCACCCGGGCGCGGCTCGAACTGGCGCTGTCCAGCTACGAGCCCGCCGACCGCGCACTGCTCGAGCAGCACGGGTGGCGCGTGCGGCACGGCCTCGACGTGTCGTCCGACGCCGAGGCCTACCGTGCCTACGTCATCGGCTCCCGCGGCGAGTTCACCGTGGCGAAGGACCAGAACGTGCGCTTCCGCAGCGGCTGGTTCAGCGAGCGCAGCGCGGCCTACCTCGCCGCCGGCCGCCCGGTGGTCATGCAGGACACCGGCTTCGGCGCCGCCCTGCCGACCGGTGCGGGCCTGCTTCCCTTCACAGATGTGGAGGACGCGGCCGCCGCGCTCGACGCCGTGCTGGCCGACGAGAAGCAGCACCGGCATGCGGCGCTGGCCATCGCGCGTGACCACCTCGCCCACGACGTCGTGCTCGGCGCGCTGCTCGAGCACCTCGACCTGCCGGTGCCGTCCCGCCGCCGCGCGCCGGCACCGACGGTGCTGCCCGCCGACCTCGATCTCCGCCCGCGCTCACGGCGTCCGCTGGTGCTCGACCCGCGCACCGAGCAGGTGGCGGTGACACGTCCGGTGCCGACCGTGCCGGTGGTGCGGGGCACGCCCGACACCAGCATCGTCGTCGCGGTGCACGACAACCTCGCCGTCACGCGGCTGGCGCTCGAGAGCGTGCTGACCAGCACGAGCGGCGCGTTCGAGCTCGTCGTCGTCGACAACGGTTCGGCCGAGCCGACCGCGCGCTACCTGGCCGCGCTGGCCGCGCGGAACCGGGCGGTGCGCCTGATCCGCAACGACACCAACCACGGCTTCGCGCCGGCGGTCAACCAGGGGTTGGGCGTCGCCACGGCACCCGTGCTCGTCGTGCTGAACAACGACGTCGTCGTCACGCCCGGCTGGCTGACCGCGCTTCGGGCGCGGCTGGCCGACCCGCTCGTCGGGCTCGTCGGCCCGACCACGAACCGCTGCGGCAACGCCGCCGAGGTGCCGGCCGACTACGACACCTACGGCGAGCTGCGTGCCTTCGCCGCGCGGCGATCCGGTGAGCCGTTCGACATCGAGGTCGCCACCCTGTTCTGCGCAGCCATGCGGCGCTCGGTGCGCGACGAGGTCGGCGCGCTCGACGAGCGGTTCGAGCTCGGACTGTTCGAGGACGACGACTACAGCCGCCGCGTGCGCGCGGCGGGCTACCGCGTCGTGTGCGACCCGGCCGTCTTCGTCCACCACTTCGGTGAGGCCACGCTGGGCCTGCTCGCCGCCGACGGCCGCTACGGCGCGCTGTTCGACGCGAACCGGGCGCGGTTCGAGGCGAAGTGGGGCGAGCCCTGGACACCGCACGAGCGGCACGTCGACCCCGACTACGTGCGGCTACGCGACCGCGCACGCCTGGCGATCGCCGCGGCCGTGCCCGAGGGCGCGACGGTCGCCGTGGTCAGCCACGGCGACGACGAGCTGCTCGACCTCCCCGGGCGCCGCGGCCGGCACTTCCCGGCGATGCCCGACGGCGTGTGGGCCGGCGAGCACCCGGCCGACGGCGCCGACGCCCTCGCCCGCCTCGACGCCGCCCGGCGCGCGGGCGCCGACTACCTCGCCCTCCCGGCGCCGTGCGCCTGGTGGCTCGACTTCTACCCCGATCTCGCCGCGCGGCTCAGCCCCCACCTCGTCGCCGCGACCCCCGGCACCGTCACCGTCTACCGCCTCGGAGAAGCCTCATGACCGGAATCGCCGTCACCGGGATGCACCGTGCGGGCACGTCGATGGTGGCCCACGCGCTCTCGCGCTCGGGCCTGTACCTCGGCGCGCCCTCGCGCATGCTGCCCGCCGCCCCCGACAACCCCGAGGGGTTCTTCGAGCACGCCGCCTTCGTGCGGCTGGCCGACGACCTGCTCGAGGCCTGCGGCGGCGCCTGGGACCACCTGCCCGCGGCCCGCCCGCTCACCGCCGACGACCCGCGGGTCGCCGCGCTCGCCGAGCGCGCGCACGAGCTGGTCGCCGAGCTGGGTGACGCGCCGGTGTGGGGCTGGAAGGACCCCCGCACCTGCCTGACCGCCGGCTTCTGGGTCGACCTCGACCCGCAGCTCAAGGTGATCGTGTGCGTGCGCAACCCGCTCGAGGTGGCCGTCTCGCTGCGCCGCCGCAACGGCATGAGCTACCTGCACGCCCTCTCGCTCTGGCGCGGCTACTACGCCGCCGTGCTCGACGCGGTCGCGCCCGAGCGCCGGCTCGTCACGCACTACGACGCGCATCTGGCCGACCCGGCGGCCGAGCTCGCCCGGCTCGCGGCCTTCGCCGGGCTCGAGCCGTCTGCTGCCGACGTCGCCGACCGGTCGAAGCGGCACCACCGGCTCGAGCTGGCGCTCGCCGACGCCGGCACGGACGCGGCAGTGATCGAGCTCTACGCACGGCTCTGCGCCGAGGCGGGCTACACACCCGTCGAGACCGCGCCGGCGTCCACCGTCGACCGCCGCGCCGTCGAGCTCGCCCTCGCCCAGCAGAGCCTCGAACGCTACGGCCGCTACGTCGCCGGCCTGCAGAAGGACCTCGCCGAGCAGGCGGGCCGCGTGGCCGACCTCGAATCGTCCGGACGCGGCGCCCTGCTCGACGACCTGGTCGCCCGGCTCGACGCCCTCGAGGACGCGCAGCACGACGCGCGGTACGCCGTCGAGGACCTGTCGCAGCACCCGCACGCCGACGACGTCCGCGCCGGCCGCTCGCTCGTGCGGCAGCTGGTGCCGCGCCGCGAGGCCGTGCTGGTGGCGGGTGGGGACGCCGCGCTGCTGGACATCTGCGCGCGCCCGACCGCGCCCTTCGCCATCACCGATGCGCCCGACCTCGCGGCCATCGCCCGGCTCGAGGCCGCCCGCCTCGAGGGGTACGGCTCGCTGCTCGTGCCCGGGTACCTGCGTGCGCGCCTCGACGCCCGCACCGGGTTCGCCGACCACCTGCTCGGCCGGTATCCCGTGCTCGCCGACGACGGGCAGCTCGTGGTCGACCTCCGGGCGCGGGTGAACGCGAGCGCCGGCTGGCCGTCCTCGCTGCCCGTGCTCGTCGAGCGGCTCGCGCCCGGCGTCACCGCCGACCCCGCCGTGCTCGACTGGAGCGAGCTCGGCATCGCCTCGCTGCTGCCGGGACGCAACGTCTTCACGCCCCCGGCGGGCGCGCTGCTGCCGTACCTCGAGCGCTCGGTCGACCTCGTCGTCGTGCGCGATGCCGAGCGGCTGGACGAGGCGCGGCGGGTCGCGTCCCGTGCGGTCGTCGTGCTCGCCCGCAGCGGGCGCCCGCGCGTCGTCGACGTCGAACTGGTCGAGGCCGAGCCGCCCGCACCAGCGCCGGCGATCCGGTACGTCGTGGCGGGGGAGCCTGACCCGACCTGGCGGCGGCTGTTCGCCGAGGCCGTCGGGGCGCCGCTCGACGTGCTGACCCCGGGGCTCGAGCCGGTCGACCTGCGCGCCGAGGCCGAGGTTGTCGCGCTCGTGCAGCCGGGCGTGCTGCCGCTGCCCGGCTGCGCCGCTGCTGCCACCACGACCCTCGCCGGCACCACGGGTGCGGTCGCCGTCAAGCTGCTGGACGCGCAGGGCCGCATCGAGTCCGCCGGCGAGGTCGTCTTCGCCGACGGCAGCACGGCCGGCATCGCCGCCGGCGCCGCCGTGCTCGCCGAGCCGTGGCACGAGTACGTGCGCGACGTGTGCGGTGGCCGCGGCCTGCTGTTCGTGGGCGGTGCCGCCCTCGACGCGCTCGGCGACCGGATCGCGTCCCTCGAGCCGCATCCTCTGATCTGGGCCGCCGCCGTCTGGCGCGCCGGGCTGCGCGTGCGCTACCAGCCCACCGCGGCGGCGGTCCGGGCCACCACCGGGGTCGACGACGACGCGCTCGCGCCCGTCGTCGCCACCGCGTGGGCGCCCGCGCTGCCGCACCGGCCGGTGCGTCCGGCCACGTTCGACCTGACCGCCCAACGGACGCTGCTCGCCCGCGACGACGTCGAAGGAGCCTGGCGATGAGACGCCGTGCCCTCGTGGCCCACATGCGGATGCCCGAGATCGACCGTGACCGCGGCTCGGGCCGCGTCGACGCGATGATCCGCTTCCTGCTCGCCGACGGGTGGGCGGTGACCTTCCTCAGCAACGAGGAGGCGGCCGACCCCCGGCACGTGGCGCGGCTGCGGCAGCTCGGTGTCGCCGTGTACGCCGGGCCCGGTGTCGCGCCGGAGGTCGTGCGCGACGGCGACTTCGACCTCGCCCTCATCTCGTTCTGGAAGGTCGCGGCGGGGCTGGTGCCGATCCTGCGCGAGCACTCGCCGCGAACGAAGATCATCATCGACTCGCAGGACGTGCACTTCCTGCGCGAGGCGCGGCGCCGCTTCGGTCTGGACGGCCGGCTGGACGGCTCGGTCGGCACCGCGATGGTCGACGAACTCAACACCTATCGAGGCGCCGACGCGGTGCTCGCGGTGTCGGCCAAGGAGGGTGCGCTGCTCGGCGACTTCCTCGGCGGCAACGCCGTCTTCGACATCGCGCTCGGCGAGGCCGCCGAGCGGTCACCCCTGACCTTCGCCGAACGGCAGGGCATGCTCTTCGTCGGCAACTTCCGGCACCTGCCCAACGGCGAGGCGGTCGAGTACCTCTGCCTCGACGTGCTGCCGCGCCTCGACCCGGCGCTGCTCGCCGCGCACCCGTTGACCGTCATCGGCAACCGCCTCGACGACAAGATCCGCGCGTTCGCCAAGGGCCTGCCCGGGGTCGACATGGTCGGCTGGGTGCCGTCGGTCGAGCCCTACCTGCGGCGCGCCCGCGTCGCCGTCGCGCCGCTGCTGCACGGCGCGGGCGTCAAGGGCAAGGTCGTCGAGGCGATGATGACCGGCACGCCGGTGGTCACCACGCCGATCGGTGCCGAGGGGCTCGACCTCACCCCGAACGTCCACGCCATGATCTTCGACGAGCCGGCCGACCTCGCGGCGGCGATCACCCGCCTGCTCGTCGACGAGCGCACGTGGCAGACGATGGCCGACACCGCCCGCGAGCTCATCGCGCCAGCGCAGGACATGACCGCGGTGGCCGACCGGTTCCACGGCATCGTCGAGCGCGTCGTCACCGACCGGCGCCGCGGCGTCGACCGCTTCCGGCACGCCCGGGCTCGCGAGGCGCGCTACCAGGTGATCGTGCGGCAGGCGCTGGCCGCGATGCGCTCGGTGTGCGAGCCCGGCTCGACCGTGGCGGTCGCGACGCATGGCGACACCCACCTGCTCGACCTGCCCGGACGCACCGGCTGGCACTTCCCGCAGGACCGCGACGGCGGCTGGGGCGGCTTCCACCCGGCCGACAGCGACACCGCCGTCCGCCACCTCGAGGCGATGCGCGAGCGCGGCGCCGGGTACTTCGTGCTGCCGACCCCGCAGTTCTGGTGGCTGCACTATTACCGCGAGCTGGCCGAGCACCTCGACCGGCGCTACCGGCGGGTGCACGCCGACGCGCACTGCGTCGTGTACGACATCCGCACGGTGCGACCTGCCGTGTGCGTCTCGGGTGACCGTCCGGTCGTCGTGGTGCTCGGCACGCACACGTCCCGCGAGGCCGGGCCGTCGCCGGCGCTCGTGTCGGTGCTCGGCAGCAGCGAGCGGTTCGAGGTGCGGCAGCAGTGGCGCCCCGCGGGCACGCCGGCGCCGGACGTCGACGACGCGGCGTGGGTCGTGCACGTCGAGGCGCAGGCCGACCTGCCGTCGGGCTTCCTCGACGACTTCCTGCCGGTCGCCGAGCGGCTCGGCGCCGACCGGGCCCAGCCGGCGCACGTCTCGGGTCCCGAGGCCGCACCGCCGGTGAGTGAGCGGCTGCTGGGCTGCGCGGCGCGTGAGGTCGCCGGCTGGTTGCCGCTGCCCGTGCGTGCCGTGCGGGCCGGGGCCGCTGTTGAGGGCACGGTGGTGCTCGTCGACGAGGTGCCCATCCGCCTGCTCTGGCCGGTGCGGGCCTCCACGGGTGTGGAGGTCGTCGACGTGCTCGACGCGTCTGGGGCGAAGACCGTCAGCACCTACCAGTCGGTCGCGACGCCGCGCATCAGCGTGCTGATCTCGACCTACGAGCGGCCCGAGCTGCTCGCGGGCGCGTTGCAGAGCATGGTCGAGCAGACCCTCCTGCCGAGCGAGTTCGAGGTCGTCGTCGTCGACGACGGGTCGAGCGGCCCCGAGACGGGCGAGGTGGTCGAGCGGTTTCGTGACCGCCTGCAGCTGACCTCGGCCCGGCTCGAGCACGCGGGTCGCAGCGCGGCCAAAAACCTCGCGATCATGCTCGCCCGCGGCGAGATCGTCGTCCTCTTCGACGACGACGACCGCGCTGCGCCCGACATGCTCGCCGAGCACCTGCGCGTGCACGACGCCGCCGGCGACGAGGCACTGGCCGTGCTCGGCCACACCTCGTGGGCGCCCGAGCTCGAGATCACGCCGTTCATGCACTGGGTGACCGAGGTCGGCAAGATGCTCTTCGCCTACGGCAACCTCACCGACGGCCAGGTGCTGAACTGGAAGGGGTTCTGGGAGGGTCGCATCTCGTGCCGCCGCGCGCTGCTGATGCGCGCGGGGCTGCACGACCAGCGGCTCAACTACTCGATCGACGTCGAGATGGCCTGGCGGCTGCGCACCGAGGGGCTGCGGGTCGTCTACACCGACGCCGCCCGCAGCGTCATGGCCCGCGACATCGACCTGCCGACGTTCTGCGTGCGCACCGAGCAGAAGGCCGCCGCGCAGGTGACGATGGCCGCGCTGCACGACGACGACGAGCTGCGGAAGTACACGAACACGGCGGGTGTGCGCGAGCGGTGGGACGCCGAGCGCCCGTTGCTCGCCGCGGCGATCAACCGGGCGGCGCAGCTCGAGGCCGCCGGCGAGGTGACCGACGAGCTGCACGGGTTGTACCGGCAGATCCTCAACGCCTGTTATGCCAAGGGTGCGGCCGAGGCGCTCGGTGCACCGCGCACCGAGCTGCCGAAGCCGGTGGTCGGGCCGGTCGCGAGCGTGCGTCCGGTGGCGAAGTTCGTGATGCCCGAGGCCGCCGACGACGACCTGCCGGTGCAGGTCATGTCGGCACGCACCCGCGTCGAGCGGCCGCAGCTGACGGTGACCATCCCGGTCTGGAGCCGCACACCGGAACTCGCCGACATGGCGGTGGCGACGATCGAGCGGCTGCGAGCGAACGCCCGCCTCGCCACCGAGATCGTGGTGATCGACAACGGTTCGCCGCACGAGCGGGAGTTCGACGCCGAGGTGTATCGCTACGACAGCAACCGTGGCGTCTCGATCGCCTGGAACGCCGGCATCGCGCTCGCCTCGGCGCCGGTGATCGCGATCCTCAACAGCGACTGCCTGGTCGAACCCGGCTGGGATGAGGCGCTGTACGAGGCCGCCGTCACCGGTCGCCGCGTGGCGTTCCCGTACACCGACCACGCCGACGGGCAGGGGTTCCGCACGCCCGACCAGGGCGGCACGGCCGGCTGGTGCTTCATGGCCACCGCGGCGATCTTCGCCGAGGTGGGCGAGTTCGACATCCAGTTCAGCCCGGCGTTCTGCGAGGACACCGACTACTGGCACCGGGCCTGGCAGCTCGGCATCGAGCTCACGCCGGTGCCGGCGGCGCGGGTGTCGCACGCGCGCCGCTCGACCGGCCGCACCGACCCGCACGTCGACTGGCTGCTCACCTCGCACCGCTACAAGTACGGCTGGAAGCACGGCGTCGAGCCGATGAAGGCGCCGCCGTACTACAACCGGGCGATCGTCGAGTACGTCTCGGACGCGGGGGAGCGCACCCGGTTCAGCGGCCGCAGCCTCGAGCTGCTGCACCGCAAGGTCGCCGCCCCGAAGGCCGTCAACGAGTAGCCGCCTTGTCCCCTGGCCCAGTCGCTCTCGCACGCGAGATCTGACCGGGCCGGGGGACAAGCGGTATTCAGCGGTCAGGTGATGCCGAGGCGGTCGAGCAGGGGTGGCAGGACGACCTCGGCGGCGAAGTGCGACTCGGCGAGCACGCGGGCGGCCTCGGCGTGCCCGATCGGGTCGGCCAGGATGCGCGCCGCGCCCGCCGCCGCCGAATC
>NZ_JBQCEE010000265.1:0-3693 GCF_051960575.1 Jatrophihabitans sp. | reverse complement strand
GCGCGCTCCTTGTTGAGGCGCACCTCCTTCTGGAGCCGCGGCATGGCGTTCTCGAGGGTCTGCAGGTCGGCGAGGATCAGCTCGGTGTTGATGGTCTCGATGTCGTTCGCCGGATCGATCTTGCCGTCGACGTGGACGACGTTCGGATCGCTGAACGCCCGGATGACCTGGCAGATCTCGTCCGCTTCCCGGATGTTCGCGAGGAACTTGTTGCCTAGCCCCTCCCCCGTTCTCGCACCGCGCACGATGCCGGCGATGTCGACGAAGCTGACGGTGGCCGGGACGATCTTGGCCGACGCGAAGATCTCGCCCAGGACCGCCAACCGCTTGTCCGGCACGCCGACGACGCCGACGTTCGGGTCGATCGTGGCGAAGGGGTAGTTCGCGGCCAGGACGTCGTTCTTCGTCAGCGCGTTGAACAGGGTCGACTTGCCGACGTTGGGGAGTCCGACGATTCCGATGGTGAGGGCCACGGGCCGCCAGTCTACGGACGTGCGCGTGGCTCGCCGAAATTGTCAGAGGGTGGTGTGAGCATCGGACGCATGGAACTGATCGCACTGGTGTTCGCCGTCCTGATGCTCGTCGCCGGCCTCGGCGCGGGCTGGACGTTGGCGCGGCGGCAGGCCGCCGTCGAGCTCGAGGCCGCCGGCCGGCGCGCGACCGCCGACCTCGAGATCGCGCTGCGGCAGGCCGAGGCCGCCGCCCGCGCCGACCGCGCCGCCGTGGCGGACGAGCTGGCCGAGGCGCGGGTCGAGCTCGCCGAGCTGCGTACCGCCCTCGAGCACGAGCAGCGCCAGACCGATCGCACCGAGGCCCTGCTGCGCCGCAACGAGACCCAGCTGAAGGAGCTGTTCGGCGCGCAGGCCGCCGAGGTGCTCCAACGCAACGCCGAGCAGGTCGTCCAGCTCGCGCAGGCGCAGCTGGCGAAGGCGACCACCCAGGCCGGTGGCGACCTCGCCAAGCGCCAGGAGGCGATCGAGCACCTCGTCGCGCCGTTGCGCGAGTCGCTCGGCAAGGTGCACGAGCAGCTCGAGGCGGTCGAACGTGGGCGCACGACGTCCGAGTCGGCGCTGCGCGAGCAGCTGCGGATGATGGGCGAGTCGTCGGCGCAGCTCAAGCTCGAGACCGCCGCCCTGGTGACGGCGCTGCGCGCGCCGCAGACCCGCGGCCGCTGGGGCGAGATGCAGCTCGAGCGGGTGGTCGAGGCCGCCGGCATGACCGAGCACGTCGACTTCGTGACGCAGGAGACGCGCACCTCGGACGACGGCGCGAAGCAGCGACCCGACCTGGTCGTCCGCCTCACCGGCGGCAAGACGATCGTCGTCGACGCCAAGGTGCCGTTCGCCGCGTACCTCGAGGCGATGGAGGCCCGCGACGAGCGCACCCGGGACGAGCGCATGAAGGCGCACGCGCGGCACCTGCGCACCCACATCGACGGCCTCGCGGGCAAGCGGTACCCCGACCTGTTCGAGTGCACCCCCGAGTTCGTCGTGTGCTTCGTGCCGGCCGACGCGTTCCTCGACGCGGCGCTGCGCGAGGACGCGACGCTGCAGGAGCACGCGTTCGCCCGCAACGTCGTCCTGGCCACCCCCTCGACGCTCATCGCGCTGCTGCGCACGATCAGCTACTCGTGGCGTCAGGAGGCGCTCGCGACCAACGCGCGGCACGTGCACGAACTCGGCCGCGACCTCTACAAGCGGCTCTGCACGCTCGGCAACCACTTCGACAAGCTCGGCCGCAGCCTCAAGAACTCGGTCGAGTCGTACAACTCCGCCGTCGGCTCGATGGAGCGCATGGTGCTGTCCAAGGCGCGGCAGATGAACGACCTCGGCGTGGTCGACGCGGGCACCGAACTCCCCCGCCTCGAGCCGCTGGACGCGACGCCCCGGCCGACGACCGCGCCGGAACTCGCCGCCGCGCCGCCCGGGCGGCCGGGTCAGACCCGCGTGATCAGCCTCCCGCAGCCGGAGCTGCCGACCGGGACATGATCGACATCGGGCTCGGTGGCGGGGCGCCCCTGTCCACTACCTGACGGTGTGCTGCGCGCCGGGCCCCGCTCCTCAGCTCACGCAGGTAGCGTTGGGGTGAAGTTACCCGTCCGTTATCCGTGGGAGCGCCCGTGTCCGACCCGTCGACGCCCGACGCCGACCGTCGTACCGGTCGCACGGGCGCGAACGGACGCAGCGCCACCGACCTGCCGCCGTTACCGCCGGAGCTCGACCCGCGTGGCCGGGGGCGGGGCCGTCACCAGGCCTCGTCCGGGCAGGGCGCGACGCGGGCGCAGGGCCCGCGCGGCGGCCGCGCCGACCAGGGCGTCCCGGTCGGGCGGCGCGGCGAGCGCACCGACCGTGGCACCGACCGCGGCACCGGCGGCGCGCCGTGGGGTCGCGGCCCTGGCGAACCCGCGCTCGCGGGCGCGACGGTCGCCGACCGGTACGCGGCTGCCTCCGCCGGCTACGCCCCCGACCCCGACGCGACACCGAAGCGCCGCGAACGCGGGCTCCCCGGTTGGGCCGCGCTGCTCGTGCTGGTCGTCATCGCGGCGATCGGCGGGATCATCGACACCGCGACGAACGTGCAGGTGCGCGGCGGCTTCAACATCGGCATCGTCGCCGCCTCCGTCATCGCCATCCTGGCCGTGCGGCGGTCGAGCATGCTGCTCATCGTCCTGTCGCCGCCGATCGTCTACTCGGCGGCGGCGATGTTCATGCTCTACCTGCGCTCCGGCGGGCTGGACAACCGCACCGAGGTCATCAACGCGGCGCTGAACTATCTCGTCTACGGGTTCCCCGCCATCGCGACGGCGACCACCGCGGTCCTGCTCATCGCGGTGGTGCGACAGCTGACCAAGCGCTGACCCGCGCGGGTCAGCCCCGCGGCGCCGCCCGCAGCTCGCGGCGCAGCTCCTGCGGCAGGGCGAACGCCAGCCGCTCCTCGGTGTGCGAAACCTCCTGCACGTCGCCGTAGCCCCGCGCCGCCAGCCAGGCGAGCACCTCCTGCACCAGGATCTCGGGCACCGACGCGCCGGACGACAGCCCCACCGTCGATACGCCGTCCAGCCACCCCTCGTCCATGGCGTCGGCGTTCTCGACGAGGTGCGCGTCGCGGGCGCCGGCGGCCGCGGCCACCTCGACCATGCGCACCGAGTTCGACGAGTTGGCCGACCCGACGACAAGGAAGAGGTCGGCCTCGGGCGCGATCTGCTTCACCGCGGCCTGCCGGTTCTGGGTGGCGTAGCAGATGTCGTCCGACGGCGGCGACTGCAGCAGCGGGAAGCGCCTGCGCAGGGCGTCCACCGTCTCGAGGGTCTCGTCGACCGACAGCGTCGTCTGCGACAGCCAGACGACCTTCTCCGGGTCGCGCACGGTGACCGAGTCGACCGAGCCGGGGCCGTCGACGAGGGTGATGTGCTCAGGCGCCTCGCCGCTGGTGCCGACGACCTCCTCGTGTCCCTCGTGCCCGATCAGCAGGATGTCGTAGTCGTCGGCCGCGAAGCGCTTCGCCTCCTGATGCACCTTGGTCACCAGCGGGCAGGTCGCGTCGATGGCGCGCAGTCCACGCTCGCGGGCCTGCTCGTACACCTCCGGAGCCACCCCGTGCGCGGAGAAGATCACCGTGGCACCCTCGGGTACCTCGTCGTTCTCCTCCACGAAGATCGCCCCGCGCGCCTCCAGCGTGGCCACCACGTGCTTG
>NZ_JBQCEE010000264.1:0-18248 GCF_051960575.1 Jatrophihabitans sp. | reverse complement strand
CCCAACCCCGCCGCGGCGGGCGCCCCCGGCCCCCGCTCCCCCCCGCGTCTCTCTTCGCCACTGGCGCCGGGGCCCTTGGTGTGCTTGTGGGGGCCCGCGGCCGGGGCGGGGCCCCCCCACTTCCTCGCAGCCGGGGGCGTCGCCACGCTCGACGGGCCGGCCGTGCCGCCCGAGCACGACGTCGACGTGCTCGCCGCCGTCCGCGCCCGCGGCGGCATCGTCGTCGCGACCGGTGGTTGCTTCGACCTGGTGCACGCCGGTCACGTCGAGACGCTGCGCGCCGCCCGCTCGCTCGGCGACTGCCTGGTGGTGCTGCTGAACTCCGACGACTCGGTGCGGCGCGCGAAGGGCGACGGCCGTCCGCTGCAGAGCGCCGACGACCGGCGCCGCGTGCTCGAGGGCCTGCGCTGGGTCGACGGCGTCATCGTGTTCGACGAGGACACGCCGCTCGCCGTGCTCGACCGGCTGCGTCCCGACGTCTGGGTCAAGGGCGGCGACTACGACGCCGCGACGCTGCCCGAGACGCCGCTGGTGCGCAGCTGGGGCGGCGAGGTCGTCACCGTGCCGTACCTCGCCGGCCGCTCGACGACCGAGCTGGTCGGCCGCGCGCGTCGATGAGCGCCGCCCCTGTCGCGCTCGTCTCGCGTCCGCTCGGGCTCGGTGACCTCGTCACCGGCGTGCCCGCACTGCGCATGCTGCGCGCGGCGCTGCCCCGCCATCGCCTGGTGCTCGCCACCGCGCGCTGGCTCTGGCCGCTCGCCGAGCACGCCCGGCTGGCCGACGCGCTCGTCGAGGGCCACGAGCTCACCCCGCTGGTCGACCCGCCGGACGCGCCCGACCTCGCCGTCGACCTGCACGGCAACGGCCCTGAGAGCCGCGCGCTGCTCGAGGCGACACACCCCGGGCGCCTGCTCGCCTTCGTGGGCGGCCCTGTGCAGTGGCGTCCCGACGAGCACGAGGTCGACCGCTGGTGCCGGCTGGTGCGCGAGGGGCTGCCGACGAACACCCCGGCGCCCCCGGTGACCCACGTGCTCGGCCCGCCGCCGGCGACCGCACGGGCCGGTGCCACGGTCGTCCACTGCGGGGCCAAGGCGGCGAGCCGGCGCTGGCCGGTCGACCGCTTCGCGGTCGTCGCGCGGGCGCTCGCCGCCGACGGGCACGACGTCGTCATCACCGGCTCGCCGGCCGAGGCGCCGATCGCAGCCGCCGTCGCCCGCGCCGCCGGGGCCGACGCGCTCACCTCGCTCGACCTGCTCGAGCTCGCCGGGCTGGTCGGCACCGCCCGCGTCGTGGTGTCCGGCGACACCGGCGTCGGTCACCTGGCCGGCGCCTACGCCCGCCCGTCGGTCGTGCTCATGGGGCCGGTGCCGCCGCACCGCTGGGGGCCGCCCCGGCACCGGCGTCATCAGGTGCTCTACCGCGGCACCACCGACGGCGACCCGCACGGGGCGTCGGTCGATCCCGCGCTGCTGCGGATCGAGGCCGACGACGTGCTCGGCGCGGTGTCGCGGGCGCTCGCGCGCGAACCGGCGCGCACGTGACGGATCGGGCGGGTGGCGGTTCGGATGCAAGGTGCCGAGGTACGTTTGGCGGAGCGAATCGCTGAAACCACAGCGCGCGCCAGCCCGGCTGCCTCATATCGCCGTTGATGGGCTGGTCGACTCGGCGCGACCGACGTCGCGGGCCGGTTCGGCGGCTCGTGACGAGGAGCCACCTCATGACCAGTCCCGGAATCCCCGGGCACGACGACATCGCCTTCCTCATCACCGCCATGCGTGACGGCCGCGAACGGCTGCTCGCCCTCGCCGACGCCGTGCCGGGTCTCGACACCGACGACCTCGTGCGCACGATCGACGAGGTCGGGCAGACCATCCTCGTCGCCGACGAGGAGATGCGCGTCCAAAAGGAGCAGATCGGCCAGGCCGGCCGCCGCCTCGACCTGCTCGTGGCGCTGCACGAGGAACTGTTCCACAACGCACCCGTCGCCTACCTGCAGACCGACGACGTCGGGCTCGTGCTGCGCTTCAACGCCGCGGCCCGTCGGCTGCTCGACCTCGACCCGGCACCAGGCCGCCCGGTCACGATCGTCTCGCTCGTGCGGCCGGAGGACCGGGCCGCCGTGCGCGCCGTCATCACCCGGCTGCGGGCGGCGTCGGGTGAGCAGCCGGGCGGCCGCACGCCGCCGATCGAGGTCATGCTGCGGCGCGGCGACGGGCGTGACGTGCCCGCGGTGCTCACCGCGCGGCCGACCGTCGACGGTGGCGCCACCCGCACGCTGCTGCACTGGGAACTGCGTGCCGAGCCAGGCCCGGCGGCCGCCGCGCCGATGCTCCAGGAACCTGTCGACGTCGGCTCGCCGGCGCAAGCGCTGCAGGCCGTCGCGGCCGCGGCCGCCCGGCTCAACGAGCAGCCGACGGCCGCCGACCTGCTCGACGAGGTCGTGCGGCAGACCGCGGTGGTGGTGCCGCACGGCGAGCACGTCGCGCTCACCATCACCCGGGGTCGGGGGCGCCACGAGACGCCTGCCGCCACCAGCGATCTCGCGGCCGCCTGCGACCGCCTGCAGACCAGGCTGCACGAGGGGCCCTGCCGGGAGGCCGTCAGCACCGGGAAGCCCGTCGTGATCGGCGATCTTGTCGGCGACCACCGCTGGCCCCGCTTCGCCTCGCAGGTCACCCGGCTCGGGGTGCGCAGCATGCTGGTGCTGCCGCTGACGGCGAGCCGAGGCACCGTCGGTGCGCTCACCTTGTCCTCCGCCCGGCCGGGCGCGTTCGGCGACGCGGAGATGGCGCTGGCCTCGGTGTGGGCCACCCACGCCGCCATCGCCATGCTGCACGCCGAGCTGGTCGAGAACCTGCGCATCGGGCTGCAGAGCCGGCAGGAGATCGGCCAGGGCGTCGGCATCCTCATGGAACGGCACCGGGTCAGCGCCGAGGCGGCCTTCGACCGGCTGGTGCAGGCGTCGCAGGACACCCATGTGAAGGTGCGCGACATCGCCGCGCGCCTGGTCGAGACGGGGGAGGACCCGGCCACCTACGGGCCGGATTCCTTCCACTGAGCCAGACCTTCCGCTGCGCCGTCCGCGTGTCGCCTACCGCGGCCACCCCGGCTCCCGCCGGGAGTTGATGACGAGGTTCTGGACGAACGTGTCAGCCGGCAGGGCGACCATGAACTCGATCGCGCTCGCCACCGTGTCGGGGTCCATCATCACCTCGTCGCTGAGGTTCCACTGCTCCATCATCGGGGTGTTCATCGCCGACGGCATGAGCCCGTGCACCCGCACCGGCCAGCGGTACTCGTGCGCCTCGCGCTGCAGGATCTCGGTGAGCTTGGCGACCGCGGCCTTCGAGCTGTTGTAGGCGGCGGCGTCGGTGCCGACCGTGATCGCCGAGATCGAGATGACGTTGACGATGTCGGCCGGCACGTCGCGCTCGCCGGCGTCGACCACGCGGCGCAGGAAGGCGCGGCTGGTGAACAGCGGGCCGTCGACGTTGACGCCGTTCACGAAGCGCCACTGCTCGTCCGAGAGGTCGAGCAGGCTCGCGCCGCGGTCGGTGCCGGCGTTGTTGACCAGGCAGTCGAACGCCGCGCCGTGCTGGTCGACGAGGCCGCCGATCGCGGCGTCGACAGCGGCCGAGTCGCTGACGTCCAGCTGCAGCGGCGCGGCCCGGCCGCCGGCGCCCTGCACCTCGGCGACGACCTTCTCGGCCTTCTCGCCGTCGACGTCGGCCACGACCACGTGCGCGCCACCGCGGGCCAGCCGCAGCGACGTCGCCCGGCCGAGCCCGCTGCCACCGCCGGTGACCAGCGCGACGCGTCCGTCGAGACGACCGCCGCTCACGCGTCGTCCCGGCTGACGAGCTTGTTGAACCGACTCGTCGAACCGTCGCTGGTGTGCTCCTGGTAGACGAACGCGAGCTTCCGGTCGTCGAAGGTGCTGAAGAACGGCTCCCAGTCGACCTCGTCGAGGTCGCCGCTGTCGTCGCGGAACCCGATGCGCAGCACGCCCGCGCAGATGTTTTTGTTTTCGTTGCTTTTTAGGGGGGCCGGCCGCCCACCACGCGCCTCGGCCCAGGCGCGGATCACGTCGTGGTCGGTGGTGGTGTAGCTCGCCGCCTCGGTCTGGGTCTTGGTGTTGCGGGTGACCTCGTCGACGGCGTCGGCGTCCTGGGCGGCCTGCGATGCGGCGCCGGATCGGTCGTCAGCCATGTGCTCTCCTCGCTCGGGATGTGCTCCTCCGCCTGAGATATGGCTCGCGCCGCGCCGCACCAAACCTGCGCGCTACTCCTCGTCGTGCTCCATCAGCAGCAGGGCGCCGCTGGGGGCGCTGCCGCCCGAGAGCAGTGGTGTCACGTTGGTGCGCAGCCGCATCCGGCGACCGCGCCGGTTGACCGCCTCGAGCACCCGCTCCTCGCCGGGGCTGTCGAGGTTCAACAGGTGTTGACCCACCGCCTCGTCCTCGCGCAGGCCCCAGAGGTCCTCGGCCTGGCGGTTCCAGACCTGCACCGTGAACTCACGGTTCACGACGATCACGGCCGCCCCGAGGCTGCCGAGGATCGACTCCATGAAGTGGTTGAGGTCCGAGATCTCGCCGGTGCGCTCGCGCAGTTCCTCGTTGGTCACCTGGAGCTCGTCGTTCATCGACTGGAGCTCCTGGAGCTCCTCGTTGGTGGTCTCGAGCTCCTCGACCGTCGACTGCAGTTCCTCGTTGGTGGTCTCGAGCTCCTCATTGGTCGACTGCAGCTCCTCGTAGGCCGTCTCGAGCTGCCGGTTGGCCGAGGCGAGCTCGTCCGAGAGCTGCCGGAACCGGGACACGTCGTTGAAGATCAACCCCGTGCCGAGCGCGCGGCCGCGGGCGTCGACCAGTGGCACCACCTCGATGTCGAGTGTGAGCCTTTCGCCGGCCGAGCGGTGCCACTCGACGTCGCGCAACCACACGGCCGACCGGGTCTCGCGGGCCGCGGTGAGGTGCGAGCGCAGCTCGGCCGGGCGGTAGGACACCTCGAGATCCTGGAACGGCCGCCCGATGTCGCGCTCGGACAGCGCCAGCAGCGTGGACGCGCGGTGGTTCAGCAGGGTGAGCCGGTCCTGCGCATCGATCACCAGCTGCGCGACCGGGCTGGTCAGGAACGCCTCGGTGCGCAGCGCCTGGACGTCGTTGTCCTGCGGCGGTCGCTGGGTCGGGGGCTGCACCGGTTGCGCCGGCAACGCATCGGTCGCGTTCGACGCGGCGACCTTGGTGAAGAACCGCCGCTTCAGGTCGAGCGGCTCGAACAGGGCGGTGTGGTTCAGCAGCATCTCGGCCTTGCCGAGGAACAGGATGCCGTCGGGACGCAGCGCGAACCCCAGCCGGGACACGATGCGCGCCTGCGTCTCGGCGTTGAAGTACATCAGGGCGTTGCGGCAGGCCAGCAGGTCGATGCGCGAGATCGGGGCGTCCTGCACCATGTCGTTGCGGCCGAAGATGACGTTGCGCCGCAGGTCCTTCCGGAACGCGAAGCGCGCCCCGGCCGGCTCGAAGTAGCGCTCGAGGTAGCCCTCGGGCAGCGAGCGCACCTCCTTGTCGGTGTAGGTGGCCTGGCGGGCGATGCCCAAGGCCTCCTCGTCCACGTCGGTGGCGTAGATCTTCACCCGCTGCCGGAACTCGCTCGGCCCGAGTGCCTCGACCAGCACCATCGCCAGGCTGTAGGCCTCCTGGCCGGTGGCGCATCCCGCGCTCCAGACGCGGATGGGCCGGTCGCCCGCGCCGGCGAGCAGTCTCGGCAGGGCGTCCTCGGCGAGGTAGACCCAGGCGTCCCGTCGCGGAAGACGCTCGTGACGTTGATGAGGATGGTGTTGAACAGCGCGGTGAACTCGTCCGGGTGCACCTGCAGGTGGTCGTAGTAGTCGTCGAAGCTGCTGATGCCGACGGCGCGCATCTGGTGCCGCACCCGGCGCATGAGACTCGCCCGCTTGTAGCCCGTGAAGTCGAACGAGCGGTCGGTCTTGAGGTACTCGAGCAGCCGCTCGAACGCGGGGTCGAGCGCGTCGCCGAGGGTGTCCTGCTGATCGGTCATGCGGTGGTCCCGGTCGGAGGTCGGTCGTCGCCGGCCTGCGTGCTGCGGTCGGCCGACGACGTGATGAGGCTCGATTTCAGCAGGTCGCGCAGCACGCGCGCCGCACCGGCCGCCTCGCGCGCGGTGGCGGTGTACCGGCGCGCGGTGTGCTGCATGCCGCGCTCGGTCGCCTGCTCGGCCATGCCGCTGGTGAGCGCCGCCCCTTCCTCGAGCTGGCGCAGCGCGACCCACAGGGCGTTCTCGAGCTGGTCGTCCTGCTGGCTGAGCAGCGCCTGCGGCGACCAGGCGTGTCCGACGCGGCAGCGGTAGCGCGTCATGGCGCCGTCATGGATCTCGTACAGCACGCCGCTGCAGTCGGGGCACGAGAAGCCGGACGGCATACCGGGCCGCTCGAGGCCGAGCAGCGCACCTTCGTCCAGCCCGGCGATGTCGGCCTCGGCGACCAGCAGCGAGGGCGCCGACTGCGCGTCTGGCACCTCCTGCTCGAGCAGGCGGTCGAGCACCGCGGGGATCTTGGCGGCCGCCGCGACCTCGGCCGTCGGCACGTGCGCCAGCGCGTTGTGGGGCATCGCCGCGTGCTGGGCCTCATCGGGGTCCTGGACGAGTGCCGCGCCGCCGACGGCGTCGATCGCCAGGAGACCCGCCGTGCCGTCGTCCAGCACGCCCGAGAGCACGACGCCGATCGCGCGCGCGCCGACGGCGCGGGCGGCGGAGCGGAAGAGCACGTCGATGGCCGGACGGTAGCCGTTCTCCCGCGGTCCGCGCGAGAGCACGACGTCGTCGCCGTCGAGCAGCAGATGGCGGTCGGGTGGCGCGACGTAGATGGTGCCGTGCTGCAACGGTTCGCGGTCGAGAGGATGCCGCGCAGGAAGGTTCCCGCTTCGGCTGAGGATCGCGGGCAGCACGCTGCCGGAGGTCGCCGGGGATGTGCAGCGTCACCAGCACCGCGGCCGGGAGGTCCGGCCTGAGGTTGGCGACGAGGGCCCTGAGGGCGTCGACGCCGCCGGCGGACGCCCCGATGACGACGACGTCGCGGTGCATGTGGGTGCTCCCGTCCGCGCCCGTGCCAGAGGATTTCCGGGACGCGGGCCACTGGCCCCCACCCTAGGACGCGGCGTGGCACGCGCGTGCGACCGTGCGCGCGCCGTTGACCGAGGACGACTACGCTGGTGCCGTCACCACCACGCCGACCTCGCGGCATGGCGCTTGCGACGCGGCTGGGACAACAGCCGTCCGTTCGGGGGCTCGAGAGGAGTGCGCTCGTGGCGACCCCCGAGTCCTCTGCCCGCACGCCCGCCGACGTCGGCCCGCACCGCGAGCGGTTCCAGGAGCTCGCCTCGGTCGCCACCGAACTGGCCGCCGCGGAGACCATCGTCGAGGTGGTCGACCTCATCACCCGGCGGGTGAGCGACGTCGTCGACGCCAGCGTCGCCACTGTGCTGCTGCGCCAGGACGACCACCTGCTCGTCGTCGGGGACACCGGCCTCGCGAACCCGGCGAAGTGGAGCCGGTTCCCGCTGGCCTACCGGACGCCCGTGAACGAGGCCGTGCTCGAGAACCGGCCGGTCGTGGCGCGGTGGTCGCCGGAGGCGGAACGCCGCTGGCCCGACCTGCGGGGGGACGTTGCGCCCGGTCGCATCGTGGTCTGCCTGCCGATGACCGTGCAGCGGTCCTCGATCGGCGCCCTGACCTTGAGCTTCACGACCGACACCGAGCCCGAGCCGGACGAGCTCGAGTTCCTGGTCACCTACGCCGACACCAGTGGCCAGGCGATCCGGCGCATCCAGGCCACCGAGGCCGCCGCCCGCCGCGCCCGCCGGCTCGACTTCCTCGCCGGTGCCTCCGAACAGCTCTCGAGCGACCTCGACTACCGCACGACCCTGCAGCGGGTCGCCGAACTGGCGGTGCCGGATCTCGCCGACTGGTGCTCGGTGACCCTGCTGGAGGACGGCCGCCTGCACACCGTGGCCATGGCCCACGTCGATCCGGACAAGGTCGCCTACGGGTGGCGGCTGCAGGAGATCTATCCACCCGACCTGGACGCGCCGACCGGCATCGGCCCGGTCGTGCGCACCGGCGTCAGCGACCTCGTCACCGAGGTCACGGACGAGATGCTGGTGGCCGTCGCGCGGGACGAGGAGCACCTGCGCGTCGCCCGCGAACTGGCGCTGCACAGCGCGATCACCGTGCCGCTTGCGGCGCGCGGGCACGTCTTCGGCGCGATCACGCTGGTGCGCTCCGAGACGCCGGCGCCCTACGACGCCGAGGACCTCGCCGTGGCCGAGGACCTCGCCCGGCGAGCAGGGCTGGCCATCGACAACGCGTCGCTCTACACGCAGACCCGCGACGTCGCACTCCAGCTGCAACGGGCGGTGCTGCCCGAGGCGCTCGACGACCTGCCCGGCTGGCGGGTGGCGACGCTGTACCGCCCGGGCCACCACGCCGAGGTCGGCGGTGATTTCTACGACGCAGCAGCCCTCGACGACGGACGCCTCGCGGTCTTCATCGGCGACGTGATGGGCCACGGCGTCGCCGCCGCGGCGGCCATGGCCGCCATGCGCTCGGCCGTGCGTGCCTACCTCTCGATCGACCCCACGCCGTCGGCGGTGGTGAGCAAGCTCGACCAGATGTTCGCGCAGTTGCGCATCCGCCAGCTGGTCACGCTCGTGTACGGCGTGCTCGACGGCGAGCGGTTCATCTTCGTCAACGCCGGCCATCACGCCCCGGTCGTGGTCGGCGCCGACGGCAGCAGTCGCGTACTCTCGACGCCACCCGCCCGCCCCCTCGGCGCAGGCGGGGACGTCCGGGTCGACCACGCAGGGGATGTCGGGGACGCCGAGACGGTGCTGCTGTTCACCGACGGCCTCGTCGAGCGCCGGGGTGAGATCATCGACGAGGGCATCGAGCGGTTGATGACCCGCACCGGCACCCTGGCCGGGGCGGATCTGCCCACGGCCCTGCACGACCTGGTGGAAGTACTCGCCGACAATCCGGATGATGACGTCACCGCACTTGCGGTCCGCCGCAGCAAGGAGCACTCGCATGGATGACAACACGGCTGGGCGCGACTTCGGCGTCGAGGTCGACGAGGGCGCCGGAGGCATCACGACGTTGCGGGTGCGGGGCGACTTCGACCTGGCCGGCGCCCCTGTCTTCCAGGCGGCTGCCGACGGCGCGCTCGCCGGCGGCGCGACCGGCATCGTGATCGACTTCGCCGGGATCACCTTCATCGACTCCACCGGGCTGGGCGCGCTCGTGCGCGTGCACACCGCGGCGAACGACACCGGCCGCAGCCTCCAGCTGATCAACGTGCCCCACGTCGCCGCCCGCACCATCACCATCGGCGGCCTGTCCTTCCTGCTCGAGACGGTGCCCGCCGAGCCGACCGGCTGAGTGGAACGGGCGGTCGGCGGGAAGGACGTCAGGAGACGCCCCACCCGCGACCGATCGCCCGACCAGCAGGAGGCAGCATGAGCGCCGGCATCCCCGCGTCCGAACTCCCGGACGACGCCCTCGAACGCGAACTCGGCCAGCTGCACGAGACGCGGCACGCCATCCTGCTGAGCGGCACCGCCGACCAGCTGGCGAACCACGTCGCCCGCACCCACGAGCTCGAGCACGCCTACCTCGAGCGGTTCGGCGACCGCGTGCCCGAGGCCGAGGCGAAGATCGAGGCGCTGCACGCCCACGAGGGCGAGCGCCGGATCAAGGGGTCGGTCACCGAGCCGCTGGCGCGGGGCGAGCACTCGGAGCACGGCTGGCAGGCCGACGCCCCGGACCTCGACGGTGCGGAGGACAGCGACCGGACGCGGCCGGACGGCTCGACCACCGACCCGCGCGGAGCGGAGGTCGACCCGGAGGGCAGCCCGACCGAGCCCGAGGACGCCAAGCCGGTGGAGCAGGCCGGCCGCGGCTGACCGCCTCGGCCGCCGTCGGGAGCGACGGCACGGGTCGCTACCGTCGCGTTCGTGCCTGCCGCGCGCCCGCCCGAGCGACTCCCGCTCGACGTGCTGGCGGCCGTGGCGATCGGTGGCGTGCTCGGCGCCGAGGCCCGGTACGGCCTCGGCCGGGTCGTGTCGGCGCCGTGGGGGACGTTGCTGATCAACGTGCTCGGGTGCGGCCTCATCGGCGCGCTGACCGCGGTGGTGGCGACCGGCCGACCGCACCGGCTCGTCCGGCCGCTCCTCGGCACCGGCGTGCTCGGGGGCTTCACCACCTTCTCGACCTTCGCCGTCGACACCGACCGTCTCGGCCACGGCGGCCGAGCGCTCGAGGCGGTGGGCTACCTGGCGGCCACGGTGGCGGCCTGCCTGCTTGCGACATCGGTGGCCCTCACGCTGACGGCGCGCGCCCTCGGGCGTCGGCGTCCGTCGCTGCCGCCGGTGCGCCCGGAGCAGGCATGATCGTCCTGCTCGTCGGGCTGGGCGCCGTCGTCGGCGCGCCCACGCGCTACCTCACCGACCGCGCCGTGCAGCGCCGCTTCGGATCGGCCCGCCCGTGGGGCACGTTCGTCGTCAACGCGGTCGCCTGCTTCGTCCTCGGTCTCGTCGTCGGCATCGCGCCGTCCGGGCGCTGGGTGGCCCTGGTGGGCACCGGCTTCTGCGGCGCGCTGAGCACGTGGTCGACCTTCGCGCTCGAGACGGTGCAGCTCGGGCGCAGCCGCCCCGCGGTGGCCAACGTGGTCGGCAGCGTGGTCGCCGGTGTGGGGCTCGCCGCACTCGGGTGGCTGCTCGGCGCCGCGTCCTAACATCGAGGACATGGAGCGTCCGCGTCTCGTCGTCGGGGTGTCCGGCTCGAGCGCGCCGCAGCTCGCCTACACCCTGCTGCAGGCGTTGCACGAGCTCGGCACCGTCGAGACGCACCTGGTGCTGACGCGCGGCGCCGAGCTGTCTATCAAGCTCGAGATGGGGCTGGCGCCGGGCGACTTCGAGACGCTGGCCGACGTCGTGCACGATGCGGCCAACCTCGGCGCGTCGATCTCGTCCGGGTCGTTCCGCACCCTCGGCATGGTGGTCATGCCGTGCTCGATGAAGACGCTGGCGGCGATCGCGTCCGGGTTCAGCGCCGACCTCGTGTCGCGCGCCGCCGACGTGTGCCTCAAGGAACGCCGCCGGCTCGTCCTCGTGCCCCGCGAGACACCGCTGAACCTCGTGCACATCCGCAACATGGAGACCGTGACGCTCGCCGGCGCCACCGTGCTGCCCCCGATGCCCGCCTTCTACCACCAGCCGAGGACGATCGAGGACCTGCTGCGCCAGACCGCCGGCAAGGTGCTCGACCAGTTCGGCATCGAGCACCAGCTCTTCACCCGCTGGTCGTAGCGGGGGACGGCGTCAGTGACTCGAAGCCGGGCGGCAGGGGCCTGGTGTGCACGACGCGCAGCCGCTGGGTCGGGCGGGTGAGGGCGACGTAGAGGTCGTTCAGGCCGCGGGGCGACTCGCGCAGGATGTCGGCGGGCTCGACGAGCACGACCGAGTCGAACTCGAGGCCCTTGGCGCCGCCGACGGTGAGGACGGAGACGGGGGAGCCGAGTGCGTCGGAGTCGGCCGTGACCACGCCTGCCGGCAGCGCCTGCGCGACCGCCGCGGCCAGCGCGTCGTGGGCCGCCCGCGGCGTGATCACGACGACGGTGCCGTCGCCTGCCCCCTCCCACACCACGCGGACGATGGCGCCCAACGCGTCCAGGGACGACACCCGCGTGCCCTCCGGCTCGTGGCGGCCCACGCGCGCCGAGGTCGGCGCCTGCACCGACGACCCGCTCGCGCGCAGCACGGCCGCGGCGACGTCCATCACCTGCTGGGGGGTGCGGTAGTTGACGGTGAGGTCGGCGCGGGTCCAGCGGTCGCCGACGTGCGGCTGCAGCACCTCGCGCCACGAGCGGGCGCCCGCCGCCGACGACGTCTGCGCGATGTCGCCCACGACCGTGAACGACCGGGTGGGGCAGCGCCGCATGAGCAGGCGCCACATCATCGGCGAGAGCTCCTGCGCTTCGTCGACCACGACGTGCCCGAAGGCCCAGGTGCGGTCGGCGCCGGCCTGTTCGGCGACGGTGCCGAACGACTGACGCTCGGCGTAGCGCTCGGCGAGCTCCTCGGCCGTCGCGAACTCCGCACCGCCGAAGGTCTCCTGCACCTGCCGGGCGTACTCGACCTCGGCGCGCCGCTCTGCCCGCGCCCGGGCACGCTCGCGCTCGGCCTCGCTGTCGTCGACCCCGAGCAGTTCGGCGGCCTCGTCCAGCAGCGGCACGTCGGCCGGTGACCACGGTGCCGACGCCGGCCGCTGGAGCACCGCCCGTTCGGCCCGGGACAGCCCCGCGCCCGCCTCGGCGAGCCGCTCGGGCACCGCCCACAGCTCACGGATCAGTCGCTCGGGGGTCAACGGCATCCAGCAGAGGTTGACCTCGCGCCGCACGTCCTTGGACGCGTACAGCTCGGTCAGCAGCACCGGCCTGGTCTCCTCGTCCAGTTCGGTATTGCGGGCGCGGGCCAGCGCGTTCACCAGGTCGCGCATCACCTCGTTGACGAAGGTCTTGCGGGCTGCGTTGTGCGGGGCCCGGGTGCGCCGCGCCTTCTCGCGCGCGTCACGCACGACGTGCGGCTGCAGCTTGATCGTCGTGCCCTCGACGTCGAGCGCGCGGGCCGACGGGATGGTGCGCTGCCGCCGGCGCACCGCCTCGCCGATCACGCGCACCATGCGCAGATCACCCTTGATCGCCACCACGCTGTCGGGCTCAACAGCAGTTGCGACGACGCCGTGGTGCAGCTCGCCGGGGGTCGCCATGACGACGGCGTCGGCCTCGCCGAGTGCGGGCAGCACCTGGTCGATGTAGCGCAGGAAGACCCGGTTGGGCCCGACGAGCAGCACACCCGAGCGGGCGATCCGCTCGCGGTTGGCGTAGAGCAGGAAGGCGGTGCGGTGCAGGGCCACCGCCGTCTTGCCGGTGCCCGGGCCACCCTGCACGACGAGCACGCCGGCGAGCGGCGCCCTGATCACGGCGTCCTGGTCGGACTGGATCGTCGCCACGATGTCGCGCATGCGGCTGCTGCGCGCGGCGTCCAGCGACGCGAAGAGCGCGCCCTCGCCGATGACGACGTGGCTGCCCTCGACGCCCGACTCCTCGAAGCGCACGAGGTCGAGCACCTCGTCCTGCAGGTCGACCACCCGGCGGCCGCGCGTCGAGATCTGGCGGCGCCGCAGCACGTCCTGCGGGTGCGCGGCGGTGGCCTGGTAGAACGGCTCGGCCGCCGGTGCGCGCCAGTCGACGAGCAGTTCGCGGCGCTGCTCGTCCGAGAGACCGACCCGGCCGATGTAGCGCCGCTCGCCGGACGCCATGTCCAGCCGCCCGAAGCAGAGCCGCTCCTCGACGCTCTCGAGGGCACGCACCCGGGTCGTGTAGAGGCGCATGAACGCGTCCCGCTCGCTGCGCGCGCCAGGGGTGCCCGCCGTGCCGCTGCGGGCGGTGCGGTCGAGCGCGGCGCGGGCGTCGGCGCGGGCCGCGTCCAGTTCGACGTAGAGGCGCGAGACGTGCGCCTGCTCGACGGCGAGCTCGGCGGCGACGTCCGGATGTGGTTCCTCCGTGCGCGGGTCGTCGACGATGGCTGGTCCCCTCAGAACGCGCCACCGGGCTGGGTGGCGGAACGACCCTCCATCCAACCAGTTCCGAGGCGGTTGTGCTCGTGCCGGTGAGCAACGCCGCGTGCGGCGATCAGTCCCGGCCGTGCTCCAGCAGCTCGCGCTTCAGCACCTTGCCGGTCGGGTTGCGCGGCAGCTCGTCGAGCAGCACGACCTCGCGGGGCACCTTGTACCGTGCGAGGTTGTCGCGCACGTGCGCCTTGAGCTCGTCCTCGGTCGCAGACTGCCCGTCGGCGAGCACCACGAACGCCTTGAGCCGCTGCCCGAAGTCGTCGTCGTCGACGCCGACGCAGGCGGCCTCGGCGACGGCGGGGTGGTCGGCGAGCACGTCCTCGACCTCCTTCGGGAAGACGTTCTCGCCGCCCGAGACGATCATCTCGTCGTCGCGGCCCTGGACGAACAGGCGATCCTGGTCGTCGAGGTAGCCGACGTCGCCGGTGGCCATCAGCCCGTCGATCACGTCCTTCGACCCGCCGCCGGTGTAGCCCTCGAACAGCATGCTGTTGCCGACGAAGATCCGGCCGGTCTCGCCCTGCGGCACTGGCTCGCCCTCGGCGTCGTACAGCTTCAGCACCACGCCCCGCGCGGCCTTGCCGGCCGTGCCGGGCGCCGCGCGCAGGTCGGTCGGCGTCGCCAGCGTGCCGGTCGCGACCTCGGTCGAGCCGTACATGTTGTAGAGGTTGTCGCCGAACGCGTCCATCCACCGGGTCGCGAGCTCGCCCGGCAGCGCCGAGCCGCTCGCGGCCACGGCGACGAGCGACGACGTGTCGTACTTCGCGCGCACGTCGTCGGGCAGGGCCAGGATGCGCTGGAGCATCACCGGGACGACCACCAGCGCGTCGCAGTGGTGCTCGGCGACGTCGGCCAGCGCCTGCTCGGGGTCGAATCTCCGGCGCAGCACGAAGGTCGAGCCGAGCGACAGCCCGAGCGCGAAGTTGGCCAGGCCCCACGCGTGGAACAGCGGCGCGCCGATTCGCACGACCTGCCCCTCGTGGAAGGGGATGCGCTCGAGCAGCGCCGCAGGCGGGTCGAGCGTCAGCGGCGTCTTCTCGCGCGAGGCGCCCTTCGGCGTCCCGGTCGTGCCGGAGGTGAGGATCGTGACCCGCCCCGTGCGTCCGGGACGACGGGGGGTCGAGCGGTCGCCGTGGCGGATCGCGTGACCGATGGTCAGCCCGTCGATGTCGTGCTCGTGCCATCCGACCATCCGGATGCGTCCGCGGGCGGCGTCGGCGACGAGATCGGTGAACTCCTCGTCGTGGATCAGCGCCGCCGCGTCCTCGCGGTCGCAGACCTCCGAGAGCTGCTTGCCCGAGAACGAGGTGTTCAGCAGCAGCACGTCGGCGCCGAGCTTGCCGGCCGCCACTGCCCCGAGGACGAACCCGCGATGGTCACGGCACATCAGCCCGATGCGCGCGCCCGGACGGACGCCGGCCTCGCGCAGCGCGTTCGCGACGGCGTTGCTCTGCGCGTCCAGCTCGGCGTAGCTGATCTCGCCGAGGTCGTCGATCACGAACGTGCGGTCGGGGTGCCGGATCGCGCCGGTGCTCACGAGCGCCGCGATCGAGCCGCCCCACCGCAGCGCGGCCAGCCCCATGCGGGCGGGCTTGTCGGGCCGCAGCGGCCGGATCAGGCCCGCGCGGGCGAGGATCCGCAGGTTGTCGGCCTCGTGCAACGCGCGTCCCACGACGCCCCTGGCGCCACCGGTGACGGTCCTGGCCACTCGCATGAGCCCGTTCCCCTGTCGTCGCTGTGATGCTGGTGATCGTGCCGTACCCAAACGTGTGACCGTCTCACGGTCTGGATAGAACTCTGTCGTGACGGCGGTGGCGCAGGTGGTTGACGCCCCCTTCCCCAGGGCTCAGGCTCGGCGGCAATGTCCGTGATCCGGTCGGCCGCCCTGCGCGGTTTCCGCGCGACCGTGGCCGAGTTCGGGGGCGACGCGGACGAGCTCGCGCGACGCGTCGGGCTGCCGGTCGAGGCGCTCGACCGCGACGACCTGCTCGTCGACGACGTCGCCGTGGGCGCGGTGCTCGAGATCGCCGCCGAGCAGCTCGACCGTCCCGATCTCGGGCTGGTGATGAGCCGGCGGCAGGACGTCACCATGCTCGGCCCGCTCGCCCTCGCGATCCAGAACTCGCAGACGCTCGGCGACGCGTTGCAGTGCACGACGCGGTACCTGTTCGTGCACAGCCGCCGGCTCGACATCGCGATGGTGCCGGACCCCTACGGCCAGCGCGGCGTCATCGGCATCCGCTACGGCAGCATCGACGCGACCGAGCTGCCGCCCCAGGCGGTCGATCTCGGGCTCGGGCTGCTGCACCGCAACACGATGTTCCTCGTCGGCGGGCCCTACGGGCTGCGCACGGTCGAGCTGCCGGCGCGCCCGGCCGCCATGCAGCCGGTCTACGACGAGTTCTTCGGCGTGCCCGTGCGCACCGGTCGGCCCGAGGCGATGCTGCGCGGCCCGCGCACGATGCTCGACCACCCGCTCGGCAACGTGAACGACGAGCTGCGCCGCCTCGCGATCGACTACCTCGACCGGCTCGGCGCCGAGCGCGACCCGGCCGCCGCCGGTGTCACGGCACGGGTGCGCATGGCCGTGCGCGAGTCGCTCGGCCTCTCGACCCCCGACATCGAGTCCGTCGGGCGGCTGCTGCACCTGCACCCACGCACGCTGCAGCGCCGGCTCGCGCACGAGGGCACCTCCTTCGCCGAGTTGGTGGACGAGGTGCGACGTGACGAGGCCCGGCGGTACCTCACGACCACGGACATGCCGCTGAGTCAGGTGGCCGGACTGCTCGCCCTGTCCGAGCAGTCGGCGCTCACCCGATGCTGCCGGCGGTGGTGGGACGCCACCCCGACGGCGGTGCGGCGCGGAGTCGTCGTGCCGTCGCTGCTGCCGGGGACGTGACGCCCCGGGTCACACGGTTGTCGCGTTCGGTCAAGCGCGGCCGGGCCGGACCACGCACGCTGGACGGCATGCAGAACTACGTCTTCGCCGGTGGCACGGCGGTCCTGACCGGTGCGGCGAGCGGCATGGGCGAGCAGATGGCCCACCAGCTGGCCGCGAAGGGCAGCAACCTGGTGCTCGTCGACCGCGACGCCGACCGCCTGGCGACGGTTGCGGACGCGATCCGGGCCGCGCACCCGCAGCTGACCGTGCTCACCGAGGTCGCCGACCTGGCCGACATCGACGCGATCCCGTCGCTGGCCGAGCGCATCCTCGCGCAGACGCCGGACGTCACGCTGCTGATCAACAACGCGGGCGTGGCGCTCGGCGGTGCCTTCGAGCAGGTGTCGCGCGAGGAGTTCGACTGGGTCATGGCGATCAACTTCCAGGCGCCGGTGGCGCTGACCCGCGCGTTCCTGCCGACGCTGCAGGCCCGCCCGGGCAGCCACATCGTGAACCTGTCGAGCCTGTTCGGCCTCATCACGCCGCCGGGCCAGTCGGCCTACGCGTCGAGCAAGTTCGCCATCCGCGCGTTCAGCGAGGTGCTGCGGCAGGAGCTCGCGCCGCAGGGCATCGGCGTGACGACGGTGCACCCGGGCGGCATCAAGACGCGCATCGCCGAGAGCGCGCGGGTCGCGTCCGGTGCCAGCGAGGAGGACGAGCGGGCCGGCAAGGAGGCGTTCGCCAAGCTGCTGACCTTCCCGGCCGACAAGGCCGCCGCGCAGATCCTGGACGGCGCGCACCGGCGCAAGGCCCGCGTGGTGATCACGCCGGAGGCCGTGGCGGCGGACCTCGTGGCCCGGCTGTTCCCGTCGAACTACTTCGCCGTGCTCAACCGGCTGCGTCCGGGGACGACCAGGAACGCGACCGGCAGCGCGCGGGTCGGTTCGTCGACGCCCGCCGCGCCCTGATCCGCTCACGTTGAGCGGAGGATCGCCCTGGTCGAGAATCGACCGCGGCGATCCTTCGATCGGCGCGGGCAGGGGGTGGACGCATGCGGCGAGCGATCGCGACGGCGTCGGCCGCCGTCGCCCTCGCGGCGCTGACCGCCTGTGGCGCCGAGGTGCCCGCCGGCGCGCCACTTGGGGCGCCGCTGGTCGCGCCGCAGGCCGCGACGTACCGGCCGGCCGTGGCCACCGTCGTGCCGGCGCCGATGGGGCAGTGGACGCCCGCCCGCGGCCAGGAGATCGCCCGACGGGCACTGCAGTGGCTGGGCACCCCGTACGCGTGGGCCGGGGGCGATGCCGGTGGCCCGACCCGCGGCATCGCCGTCGACCGGGCGTCGCGCAACGACGGGCACGTCATCGGCTTCGACTGCTCGGGGCTGGTGATGTACGCGCTCGCGCCCTGGCGCCGGCTCACCCACTTCGCCGCGACGCAGTACACGCAGGTCGGGTCGTTCCACCCCGCGCTCGACACGCTCTACCCCGGCGACCTCGTCTTCTGGAGCAAGGACGGCACGATCGGCGGCATCGGCCACGTCGCGGTCTACATCGGTGACGGCAAGGTGGTGCAGGCGCCGCACAGCGGTGACGTCGTGCGCATCACCCCGCTGGACGCCGTCGAGGGCGGCACGATGGGCGCAACCCGCCCGCTGACCTGACCGACCA
>NZ_JBQCEE010000263.1:0-3113 GCF_051960575.1 Jatrophihabitans sp. | reverse complement strand
CCTGCACCCGATCCTCACCTGAGCCGGCCGGCCGCCTCGGCGAAGCGGACCGGGTCGCCCGGCCGCAGCTGGGCCGGGCCGGCCGGGTCGAGGAGCACGGCCAGCACCGGGTAGCCACCGGTCACCGGCGCGTCCGGGCCGAAGATCAGCGGGTGACCTGACGGCGGCACCTGCACCGAACCGGGCCGCATCGGCTCGCTCGGCAGTTCGCCCGCCACCGCGCGCTCGAGGTGCGGCCCGTCGAGCCGGATGCCGATGCGGTCGGCCTCGGCGGTCACCGTCCAGGAGGTCGCGAAGCACGCGTCGACCGCCGCCGGCGTGAACCAGTCGTTGCGCGGCCCGGGTACCACCGCGAGCGACGCGGGCCGAGCGGCCGGGACGGCGAAACCGTCAGCGACCGGGCCGGCCGGCGCCGCGCCGACCGACAGCAGCGCACCGGCGGCGAGCGGCGGCGGCCCGAGTCCCGACAACCGGTCGGTGCTGCGTGAGCCGAGCACCGGCTCGACGGCGATGCCGCCGCGCACCGCGAGGTAGCTGCGCAGCCCGGTCGCCGGCACTCCGAACCGCAGCGTCGTCCCGGCCCGGCACGTCACCGCCTCACCCCAGCGGGTCACGCCGGGGCAACGGGCGCCGGTGAGCGCCACGGTCGCCGCGTCCAGGCACCGCACGACCAGGCCGCCGAGCGTGAACTCGATCGCCGCCGCAGCCTCGTCGTTGCCGACCAGCCGGTTCGCCAGCCGCAGAGCCGCCCGGTCGAAGGCGCCCGAGCGCGGCACGCCGAGCGCTGCCAGCCCGACGCGCCCGAGGTCCTGGACGGTCGCGAGCGGGCCCGGCGCGACGATCTCGATCACCCGGGCCGGAACCGGACGCGGGTGCCGGGCGCCAGCAACGCGGGCGGGTCGCGGTGGAGGTCCCAGAGCGGCGCGTCGGTGCGGCCCAGCAGCCGCCAGCCGCCGGGGGAGACGCGCGGGTAGACGCCGGTGTACTCGCCCGCGATCGCGACCGACCCCGCCGGCACCGCCGTGCGCGGGCTCGCCAGCCGGCCGACCCGCAGGTCCGGCGGCAGCCCGGTGAGGTACGCGAAGCCTGGGCTGAAGCCGCAGAACGCGACGACGTGCTCGACCGCCGCGTGGCGGGCCACCAGCTCGTCCGGCGACAGCCCGAGCTCAGCGGCCGTCGAGCCCAGGTCGGCCCCGTCGTACAGGACGTCGAGCTCGACGAGCGGCCCGTCGGTCGCCCGCGCCTCGGCCGCACCCGCCGCCGCGAGCACCGCTGCTGGATCGGTGCCAGGACGCAGCACCGCGAGCACCGTGCGCGCTGCGGGCACCGCCTCGACCACGCCGGGCACCCGTGCGACCGCACCGGCGACGGCGATCGCCTGCGCCGTCGACCCGACCTCGAGCAGCAGCCCGTCCTCGCCGCACGGACGGACGGCGAGCGGCGACGGGCTCACGGGGCGAAGGCGCCCAGCGTGACGCCCGCGTCGGCCAGGGTGCGGCGGATCTCGCGGGCCAGCTCGACCGCGCCCGGGGTGTCGCCGTGCACGCAGAGCGAGCGGGCGTCGACCGGCACGCTCGACCCGTCCGTGGCGATCACCCGCCCGTGCACCGCGATGGCGGCCGCCTGGGCCACCACCGCGTAGGGATCGGTGAGCACGGCGGCGGGCTGCGAACGCGGCACGAGCCGGCCGTCGGGCAGGTAGGCGCGATCGGCGAACGCCTCGGCCACGAACGGCACGCCGGCGTCGTGGGCCGCCGTCTCGAGCGCCGAGCCGGGCAGCCCCAGCAGCGGCAGCGCCCGGTCGAAGGCCGCGACCGCCTCGGCCACCGCCTCCGCCTGCACCATGTCGTCCGCGGCGGTGTTGTAGAGCGCGCCGTGCGGCTTGACGTACCGCACGCGGTCACCGGCCGCGCGAGCGCACGCGTCCAGCGCACCGAGCTGGTAGAGCACGTCGGCGGCCAGGTCGTCGGGGGCGATGTCGATGCGCCGCCGTCCGAAGCCCGCGAGGTCGCGGTAGCCGACGTGGGCGCCGACCGCGACGCCGCGCGCCGCAGCCGCCACGCACACCCGGCGCATCGTGAGCGGGTCGCCCGCGTGGAACCCGCAGGCCACGTTCGCCGACGTGACGACGTCCAGCAGCGCCTCGTCGTCGCCGAGGCGCCAGATGCCGAAGCCCTCGCCGAGGTCGGCGTTGAGGTCGAGCCGCACGACCGAAGCGTAGGGCGCATCACGTCCGACCGGCTGTCCCCGCGGCGCGAGCTTGAGTTAGGTTAGGCATACCTAAGTCACCGTCGAGGAGGTCGCAGTGCTGCCCACGTTCGTGATCGGGATCCGGGAGGGGCTGGAGGCCGCGCTCATCGTCGGCATCATCGCCGCCTTCCTGCGCAAGCAGGGCCGACCCGACCTGCTGCGCTGGGTCGCCGCCGGCGTCGGCGCGGCCGTGCTGTTGTGCGTGGCTGTCGGCGTCGGGCTGGAGGTCGCGTCCCGCGAGCTGCCGCAGCGGCAGCAGGAGGGCCTCGAGACGGTGATCGGGGCCGTCGCCGTCGTGACGGTCACGTTCATGGTGGTCTGGATGCGGCGGCACAGCCGCGGGCTGAAGGGCCAGCTCGAGACGATGGCCGCCGACAGCCTCGGCGCCGGGGCCCGCGCGATGGTGCTGATGGCATTTCTCGCCGTGGTGCGCGAGGGCTTCGAGACCGTCGTCTTCCTCATCGCCGCCTTCGACCAGAGCACGAGCGGTGCCGCGGGCGGCGTGGGCGCCGTGCTCGGTCTGCTCGTCGCGATCGCGCTCGGCGTCGGGATCTACCGCGGCGGCGTGCGGCTGGACCTGTCGAAGTTCTTCCGTGCCACCGGCCTGGTGCTCGTGCTCGTCGCCGCCGGGTTGGTCGTCTCGACGCTGCACACCGCCCACGAGGCCGGCTGGCTGACCGTCGGCCAGGGCCGCACCGTCGACCTGAGCGCGCTGGTGCGTCCCGGGTCGGTGCAGGCGTCGCTGCTCACCGGCATGCTCGGCATCCAGCCGCGACCCGTCGTGATCGAGGTGGTCGGCTGGCTGGTCTACCTCGTGCCGGTCGCGCTCTACGTCATCTGGCCCCCGGGACGCGAGCGGGCCT
>NZ_JBQCEE010000262.1:0-4237 GCF_051960575.1 Jatrophihabitans sp. | reverse complement strand
CGCGCACCTCGCCGCAGACGAGCAGCACGAGACGGTCGGCGAACTGGGCCGCGAGCGACAGGTCGTGCAGCACGCTCAGCACGGTGAGGCTGTGCTCGCGCCGGATCTCGTCGACGAGTTCGAGGGCCTCGACGCGTCGGCCGATGTCGAGTGCACTGGTCGGTTCGTCCAGCAGCAGCACCGGTGCCTCCTGGGCGAGGGCGCGGGCCAGCACCGTCCGCTGCACCTCACCGCCCGACAGCGTCGCCAGCGGCCGCTCGGCGAAGCGGGTGAGGTCGAGCCGGTGCAGCAGCGACTCGCTCACCGCCACGTCGTGCGCGCTCTCGCGTCCGAGGTAGGGCATGTGCGGCGTGCGGCCGAGCAGTACGTAGTCGAGCACCGTCATCGCCGCCGGCAGCTCCGGCTGCTGCGGCACGAGCGCCACCCGCCGGGCGCGGTCGCGCCACGACAGGCGTCCGGCCTCTGTGTCACCGACCCAGACGCTGCCGTCGTGCGGCACCAGCGAGCAGGCCGCACGCAGCAGGCTCGACTTGCCGGCGCCGTTGGGGCCGACGAGGGCGACCCACTCGCCCTCGGTGACCGTGAAGGAGACGTCTGCGACGGCGGGGACGCCGGCGTAGCGCACGCCGACCCCGTCGAACCGCAGACTGGTCACAGCACTCCCTGGCGCCCGCGTCGCGACCGCAGCACCAGCAGGAAGAACGGACCGCCGACCACGGCGGTGACGACGCCGATCGGCACCTCGGCCGGCGCCTGCACCGTGCGCGCGACGAGGTCGGCGAGCACGAGGAACGCTGCGCCGCCGAGCATGGCCACCGGCATGACGACGCGGTAGCTCGCACTCGTCATCAGCCGCACGGCATGCGGGACGATGATGCCGACGAAGCCGATGAGCCCGCTCACCGACACCGCGGCGGCCGTCCCGAGCGTCGCCGCCGCGATGATGATCAGCCGTGATCGGGTAGGGTGCAGGCCGAGCGTCCCCGCCTCGTCCGCACCGACCCGCAACACGTCGAGCACCCGGCCGTGCGCGAGCAGCACCGCCATGCTGACCACCAGATACGGCAGCGCGAGCCGGACGTCACCCCAGCTCGCCACCGAGAAACTGCCCAGCAGCCAGTTGTAGATCTGCCGGATCTCTTCGACGTGCTGCTGCTGCAGGTAGGTCTGCACCGCGGTGAGCATCGCGGCGATCGCCACGCCGGCGAGGATGACAGCGTGGCCGGACGACCGGCCCGAGCCGATCGCCGACACGGCGTAGGTCAGCAGCACCGCGACCACCGCGCCGGCGAACGCGGCCACCGGCAGCGCCGCCGTCCCGGACGCACCGGCGACGATCGCGATCGTCGCCCCGAGACCGGCGCCGGCCGCGACACCCAGCAGGTAGGGATCGGCGAGCGAGTTGCGCAGCACGCCCTGGTAGGCGGTGCCGCTCGCCGACAGCGCGGCGCCCACCAGTGCCGCGAGCACGACGCGGGGCAGGCGAAGCTGCCACACGATCGCCTGGTCGACCGGCGCGGTCGAGACGTGCGCACCGAACACGTGCGCCAGCAGGGTGCGACCGACGTCCGCCGGGCCGACCGCGACCGGCCCGACGCACGCCGCCACGATCACCACGATGACGAGCAGCACCGCCGCCGCGCCGGTGGGCACGGCGAGCGGGTGACGGCGTCTCGGCATGCTGCTGACCCGAGCGGCGGTGTGCGCGGTCATGTCGCCGGATGGTCCTTGATCTCCGTGGCGATCGCCTGCACGAGGTCGACGAGGCGCGGGCCCCATCGTGAGGCGATGTCGTCGTCGAGTGCGGCGATGCGCGAGCCCTTCACCGCCGACATGACCGACCAGCCGGGGCGCGCCGCAACCTTCTGCGGCGACTGGGCGCAGCACTTGGTGTCGGCGAGGAAGACGTAGGTCGGGTCGGCCTTGAGGATGTACTCGCTGCTGAGCTGCGGGTAGCCACCGGCCGCTGCCGCGCCCTTCGCGGCGTCGGCGATGCTGGTGAGCCCGAACAGCTTGAAGACCTGGCCGATGAACGTCGCCGTGGTCACCGAGTAGTACGTCTGGTCGAGCTCGTAGTAGAAGGTCTCACCGGCGTGGCCGGCCGGGTTGTCCTTGACGAGCTCGTCGATCTTGCTGCGCATGGACGAGACCAGTGCCGCTGCGGCGTCGCCGTGCCCGGTCGCCCTGCCGATCTGCAGGATCTGCTCGTACGCGTCGTCGAGCTTGGCCGGCGCCGGCTGGGCGTAGACGGCGAGCCCGAGCTTGGTGAGCTGCGTGACCTGCGCGGGCGTGAGCCCCGACTCGATCACGAGGTCGGGACGGTAGGACGCGACCGCCTCGGCGTCGAGCTGGTAGGCGTCGATCTTCGTGTGCGGCACGTCCGCCGGGTAGTTGGAGTTCTTGTCGACCGCCACGACCTGGGGGCCGGCGCCGACCGCGTAGAGGTCCTCGGTCGCGGTCGCCGACAGCGAGACGATCCGCTTCGGCATCGCCTTGACGGTGACCGCGCCGCTGCCCGAGCCGAGGGTCACCGGGAACTGCGCCGCCGCCGCGCCCGACGACGGTGCCCCGGTCGTCGGGCTGCCCGACGTCGCCGAGGTCGAGGCCGTGGTACTCGCCGGGGGGCTGCTCGCCGAGCCGGAGCTCGAGCAGCCGGTGATCGCCGCGGTCGGGGCGATCAGGGCGATCAGTACGAGGCCGGTGCGTGCGGCTGTCGTCCGCATCATGGTCGTTCATCCTCCGGTCTTGCCAGGGAGGGTGAAGCACGCTCGCCAGTTCCGCCGCGGACGGCAGACCTGCCCGAACCGTCCTTCCTCCGAGGACAGGTGTCGAGACGCAAGGCAGGCGTCCGGGCTCGCCCCGAGGGGCAGTACCGTTGCGGGACAGCGCCGGATTCTCACCGGTCTTCGCTGCGGATGCGCCGGCCGCCCGACGTGCGCGCGGCCGCGAGCAAGGTAGCACGGCGAGTGGATCTCGGTTTACGGTCGACCCCTCAGCCGCTTCCGAGAGGATGCTCATGCGCGTACGCCTGCCCGTCCGCCACCCACACCTCCGCCGCATCGTCCTGGTGCTGCCGCTCGCCGCAGCGCTGGGCGCCCTCACCCCGGCGACGGCGACCGCGGGTGGCAACAGCGGGAACGGCTCGTCGACCGGGACGGCGCGGATCTTCATGGTCAATCCGGTGCAGTCGAGCGGTGACGAATCCCTGACCGACCAGAACGATGCACGGTCGGCGGTGCCCATGAGCGCCTACGCGATCGCCCAGCTGCGCAACCTCGACGGCTCGGGCTACCTGCGCGGCAGGTGGGTGAACGTCGCCTCGGCCACCGGGACGCCGGCGTTCAGCCCGACCAACGACTTCGAGTACTTCCGCGACCAGGACCAGTTCGAACAGGTGATGGCGTACTTCTGGGTGAACCAGGCGCAGGAGTACCTGCGCTCGCTCGGGTTCGGCACCACGTTCCCGGCGGTCGTCGACCAGTCGCTGCCCGTGAAGATCGACCAGTACGGCGGCGACAACTCCTACGAGACCGACAAGCCGTACCGCCTGCGCTTCGGCAAGGGCGGCGTCGACGATGCCGAGGACGGCGAGGTGATCGTGCACGAGTACGGCCACGCGGTGCAGGCCTCGCAGATCCCCGGCTTCGGCGCGAGCCACGAGGCCGGCTCGATCGGCGAGGCGTTCGGGGACTACCTCGCGGTCAGTGTGGGTCTCGCTGCGGATGCGCAGTACGGGTGGCCGGTACGGGCCGAGCAGGCGTGCCCGATGGACTGGGACTCGACGTCCTACACATCCGCGCCGCACTGCATCCGCCGCTTCGACCTGAACCTCACGACGGCCGACGAGATCGGCGAGGTGCACTACGACGGGCAGATCTGGTCGCAGGCGTTGTGGGAGATCAGGCTCGGCTACCAGAAGCTCGGTCTCAGCACGGCGCGGTGGGACACCACGCTCGTCGACTCGCAGTTCGGGTATGCGCCCGACACGTCCTTCGCCGCGGCGGCCGCGCAGACCTACCGCACCGCGCTGGAGCGCGACGGCGCCAAAGCGGCCGCGCTCGTCAAGGCCCGGTTCGCGGCCCGGGGCATCGTCTTCTGATCTTCCAGGCCGGAACCTCGTCCGCGGTCCGCGCCCGGCGGGGGGGGGGGGGGGGGGGGGCCCCCCGGCCCCGCGCCGCCCCGCGCGGCGCCCGCGGGCCCGGCCCCGCCCCGCCCCGCCCGCGGGGGCGCGCCCCCC
>NZ_JBQCEE010000261.1:0-26472 GCF_051960575.1 Jatrophihabitans sp. | reverse complement strand
GCCGAGATCACCCAGGTCGCGATCCAACTGCTGCCGAGCCGGCTCACCGTGCTGTCCCTCGACGTCTGACACCGACGGTCCACCGCACGCCAGGACGCCGACGAATCGGCATCCGGACGCCCGCATGGCACCATGAGCGGAGTCGGCCTCGCCGTGTCGGCGCTGACCGACAGGGGTGACGGCGTGATGCAACCTCCGGGCGAAACCATCGCCGACGTCTCGTTCGACCGATATGCGCGGCTCGTGCGCAGCGCCCTCGGCGTGCCCACCGCGCTGGTGAGCATCGTCGAGCCGGCCCGGCAGATCTTCCCGGGGGCCGTCGGGCTGCCCGAGCCGTGGCAGGCCCGGCGCGAGACGCCCCTGTCGCACTCGTTCTGCCAGCACGTGGTGGCCGACGCCGAACCGCTCGTGGTCACCGACGCCCGCACCGATCCGCGGGTCGCCGGGAATCTCGCGATCACCGAGCTGTCGGTGATCGCCTACGCCGGGTTCCCGCTCGTCGACTCGACGGGTGCCGTCATCGGCGCGCTCTGCGCGATCGACTCCCGGCCGCGCGACTGGACGCAGGCGCAGCTCGCCGTCCTCGAGGACCTCGCCGCGGCCTGCTCGACCGAACTCGTGCTGCGGGCGACCCGTCGCCGCGCCGAGGAGGCGGAGGTGCGCGCCCGGGCCTCGGCCGACCGGGCCCGCGCCCTGCTCACCCTGAGCGAGGACCTCGGCCGCACCGTCCAGGTGCCCGACATCGCGCTCGCGCTGCAGCACGCCGCGCAGCACGCGCTCGGCGCGGCGCTGGCCGGGCTGTGGGTGTACGACGACACCGCCGACCTGCTGCGCTGGGTGCAGCACGCCGAGCTCTCGTGGCCGCAGGCGGAGCGCCGCCGCGAGCTGCCGATGCTGCCGGGCTCGAGTCCGGCGGTCGACGCCGCGCTCGAAGGACGCATGGTGCTGTTCGGCTCCGAGGTCGAGCGGGTGGCCGCATACCCGCGGTCGGCCTCGCGCGACGGCGAGCTGCCGCTCGAGGCCACGGCGTACCTGCCACTGCTCATGGCCGGCGAGGCGTCCGGGGCGCTCGCCGTGGTCTGGCGCGAGCCGCGCGGCTTCAGCCCAGACGACCGCGCGCTGCTGCAGGCGCTGAGCACCTACACCGGGCAGGCCGTGCAGCGCGCGCGCCTGCTCGAGCAGCGCACCACCACCGCGCTGGTGCTGCAGCGCGCCATGCTCACCGAACTGCCCACCGCCGGCCCGCTCGAGATCGATGCGCGCTACCTGCCCGCGGCGGCGGACGACCTCGTCGGTGGCGACTGGTACGACGCCCTGACACTGCGCGACGGGTCGCTCGCCGTGACGATCGGGGACGTCATCGGCCACAACATCGACGCCGCGGCACGCATGGGCGCCCTGCGCAGCATGCTGCGCAGTCTCGCCTGGGACCGCGACGAACCGCCCTCGGGCATCGTCCAGCGGCTCGACGACACGCTGCGGGGCACCCGGACGGCGACGCTGGCCAGCGTGGTGCTCGGGCACTTCGTGCCGGCGCCCGAGCCGGACTCGTTCTGCTTCGAGTGGACGAACGGGGGGCACCCGCCGCCCCTGCTCGTCAGCGCCGAGGGCCGCGCGCGTCTGCTCGACGGCCACCGGGCCGAGCCGCCGCTCGGCATCGTCCCGGGCGTCCGGCGCAGCGACCAGACCGTGGTGCTGCCGCCCGGCGCCACGCTGGTGCTGTACACCGACGGCCTGATCGAGCGGCGCGACGAGGACATCGACGCGGGCCTGGCCCGGCTGGTCGCGGTCACCGAGCGGCAGGCCGGCAAGCCGCTGCCCGACCTGCTCGACACCGTGATCGCCGAGCTCGTCGACGGCCGCCCCGTCGACGACGTCGCTGTGGTGGCCGTGCGGGTACGCCACCCGGACGAGACCGACCCGACCCGCTGAGCACGCCTGTGCAGCGGTGCATCCGGCGCCTGGAAGCCTAGGCTGGGGTCCGGGACGACGGAGGAGATCCATGCAGAAGCGCATCGTCGGGATCGAGAACGAGTACGGCGTCACCTGCACCTTCCACGGGCAGCGGCGTCTCTCGCCGGACGAGGTCGCCCGCTACCTGTTCCGCCGCGTCGTGTCCTGGGGCCGCTCGTCCAACGTCTTCCTCAAGAACGGCGCCCGGCTCTACCTCGACGTCGGCAGCCACCCCGAGTACGCGACGCCCGAGTGCGACTCGCTCGAGTCGCTGGTCGCGCACGACAAGGCGGGCGAGCGCATCCTCGAGGGCCTGGTCGTCGACGCCGAGAAGCGGCTGCACGACGAGGGCATCGCCGGCGACATCTACCTGTTCAAGAACAACACCGACTCGGCGGGCAACAGCTACGGCTGCCACGAGAACTTCCTGGTCGGACGCCACGGCGAGTTCTCGCGGCTGGCCGACGTGCTGATCCCGTTCCTCGTCACCCGGCAGCTGATCTGCGGCGCCGGCAAGGTGCTGCAGACGCCGCGCGGCGCGGTCTACTGCATCAGCCAGCGGGCCGAGCACATCTGGGAGGGCGTCTCGTCGGCCACGACGCGTAGCCGCCCGATCATCAACACCCGCGACGAGCCGCACGCCGACGCCGAGCGCTACCGCCGGCTGCACGTCATCGTCGGCGACTCGAACATGAACGAGTCGACGACGATGCTCAAGGTCGGCTCGGCCGACCTCGTGCTGCGCATGATCGAGCAGGGCGTCGTGTTCCGCGACCTCACCCTCGAGAACCCGATCCGGGCGATCCGCGAGATCAGCCACGACATGACTGGGACGCGTCCGGTGCGCCTCGCCGCCGGCCGCACCGCGTCGGCGCTCGAGATCCAGCGCGACTACTACAGCCGTGCGGTCGACTTCATCGCCAAGCAGGGCGGCGACGACCCGATGGCCAAGCGGGTGCTCGAGCTCTGGGGCCGCACCCTGGACGCCGTCGAGCGGCAGGACCTCGGCCTCATCGACCGCGAGATCGACTGGGCCACCAAGTTCCAGCTGATCGAGCGCTACCGCGGCAAGCACGACCTGCCGCTGTCCAGCCCGCGCGTCGCGCAGCTCGACCTCGCCTACCACGACATCTCGCGCACGCGCGGGCTGTACTACCTGCTGCAGAAGCGCGGGGCGGTCGAGCGCGTCGTCGGCGACCTGGCGATCTTCGAGGCCAAGAGCGTGCCGCCGCAGACGACGCGCGCGAAGCTGCGCGGCGACTTCATCCGCCGGGCGCAGGAGAAGCGGCGCGACTTCACCGTCGACTGGGTGCACCTCAAGCTCAACGACCAGGCCCAGCGCACCGTGCTGTGCAAGGACCCGTACCGTGCCGTCGACGAGCGGGTCGAGAAGCTGATCGCGTCCATGTAAATCGAAATTTCGGTCGGCATCGCTCGCGACGTGCGAGAGGATGACTCCATGACGGAGACGCGCACGGTCAGACGGCGCGCGCGGACGGGGATGAGTTTCGAGGAGATGGCGGCTCGACGCACCGAACGGCTGGTCAATCTCGTCATCTGCCTGCTCTCGACGCGGCAGTTCCTGACGGCCGAACGCATCCGCGCCGCGGTGCCGGGCTACGACCCCGACCCGGGCGCCATCGGCACCCCGACGGGCGATGCCGCGTTCAAGCGCACCTTCGAGCGCGACAAGGCCGAGCTCCGTGAGCTGGGCATCCCGCTCGAGACCGGCCGTAACAGCGCCTTCGAGACCGAGGACGGCTACCGCATCCCGCGGCGCGACTACGAGCTGCCCGAGATCGAATTCGACGCCGCCGAGGCCGCGGCCGTCGGCCTCGCCGCCCGTCTCTGGCAGTCGGCGACACTCGGCGAGTCGGCCCGCCAGGCGCTCATCAAGCTGCGTGCGGCCGGTACCGAGGTGCGGGCGGCCGACACCCCCGGCGCGATGCCGCAGCTCGACGCCGGCGACCCGGCGCTGCCGCCGCTCATCGACGCCGCGCGACTGGCCCGGGTCGTCCGCTTCGACTACGTGAAGTCGGGCTCGGACGTCGCCGAGACCCGCGAGCTCGAGCCGTGGGGCGTGCTGTCGTGGCACAAGCGCTGGTACGTCGCCGGCTTCGACCGGGCCCGCGGCGGGGCGAGGTCGTTCCGGCTGTCACGCATCGTCGGCCCGGTGCGCGAGGTCGGCGCGCCCGGCGCGTTCGAGCGGCCGCACGACGTCGACCTGCTCGCGATGGTGGCCGGCCGCAGCGACGACGACCACGTCGCCAAGGTGCGGGTCACCGGGGCGGGCGGCGGGCAACTGCGCCGGCTGGCGTCGTCCGACACCGACGGTGTGCTCACCATCGGCTACCAGGACACCCAGTGGCTGGCCCGCATCATCGTCAGCGCGGGCGCCGCCGCCCGGGTGCTCGAGCCGCCCGAACTGGTCGACGCCGTCGTGGCCCGGCTCCGGCTGATCGCCGGCGCGACCGACGCTGCGGCGCATGTCAGCGGGGTCCTGTCGTGAGCGGCGAACAGGACCGTCTGCCGCGGCTGCTGGCCCTCGTCCCGTACCTGCAGGCGCGACCGGGCATCCCGGTCGAGGAGGCCGCGGCCGACTTCGGCATCAGTGACGAGCAGCTGCGCAAGGACCTGCAGCTGCTCTGGCTCTGCGGCCTGCCCGGCCACTCACCGGGCGACCTCATCGACCTCAACTTCGAGGGCGACACCGTCTCGGTCATCTTCGACGCTGGCATGTCGCGTCCGCTGCGGCTCACCGCCGAGGAGGCGCTCGCCCTCGTCGTCGCGCTGCGCACGCTGCTCGAGACGCCGGGGATCGCCGACGACGACGCGATCCAGCGGGCGCTGGCGAAGGTCGAGGCCGCCGCCGGCGGCGGTGTCGACGGCAGCACGGTCACGGTGAGCCTGGACGAGGAGGAGCGGGCGCTGCCGGCGCTGCAGCGCGCCGTCGACGAGCGGCGCGCGCTGCGGCTGCGCTACTACACGCCCGCCCGCGACGAGGTGAGCGACCGCGTCGTCGACCCGGTGCGGCTCGTCCGTGCCGACGGCCGCGCCTACCTCGAGGCGTGGTGCCGCATGGTCGAGGGCATGCGGTTGTTCCGCGCCGACCGGATCGAGGCCGTCGAGGTGCTGGACGAGCCCTCCCGCCCGCCCGCCGAAATCGAGCTGCGCGACCTCTCCGAGGGTGTCTACGCGCCCGCGGCCGACCATCTGCTCGTCGAGTTGCGGCTCGGCGCCGCCTACGCCTGGGTCGCCGACTACTACACGATGGAGGACGTCACCGACGAGCCCGACGGCGTGCTGCGGGTGCGGCTGCGCGTGGCCGATCCCGGCTGGGTGCGGGCGCTCGTGCTCGGTGCCGCGGGCGCGGTGACCGTGCTGGCGCCGGGCTGGCTGGCCGACTCGATCAGGGCTGAGGCCGAGGCCGCGCTGGCCGCCTACGCCGCCGGCTGACCGTTACCCTCGAAGCCGTGGCATCCGTGGCCGGCAGCACCCGGCGGGCGAGACGACGTCGTCCGAAGAACCCGGACGGCCGCATGCCGGTGATGGACCACCTGCGCGAACTGCGCCGGCGGATCCTCACCATCCTGGTGCTCGTCGCGGCCGGCGCGGTGCTCGGCTGGTTCCTCTACCCGCAGACCCTCGAACTGCTGCGGCACCCGTACTGCAACGTGCCGGCGAAGTTCCGCTACACGCCGAGCGGTGAGGGCTGCGTGCTGATCTACCACGGCGTGCTCGACGGCTTCACGACCCGGCTCAAGGTGTCGGTCATCTCGGGCGCCGTCTTCACCGGACCGCTGTGGCTCTACCAGATCTGGGCCTTCATCACGCCTGGCCTGCGTCGCAACGAGCGCAAGTACACGATCGTCTTCATCATCGCCTCGACGGTGCTGTTCGCCGCCGGCATGGCGCTCGCGTACACCGTGCTCGCCAAGGGCCTGCGGTTCGTGCTCGAACAGGCGGGCAACGGCACCCAGGCCCAGCTCACCGTGAGCGACTACATCAGCTTCGTCACGTTGATGCTGGTGGTCTTCGGCGCCGCCTTCGAGGTGCCGCTGATCGTGGTGATGGCGAACTTCGCCGGGGCGCTGCCGGCGCGGCTGCTCAAGCGCAGCCAGCGCATCGGCATCTTCCTGATCTTCCTCTTCGCCGCCGTGGCGACGCCGTCGACCGACCCCTTCACCATGTGCGCCATGGCCATCCCGATGGTGCTGCTGTTCGAGGCGGCGGTGGTCATCGCCATCGTCCACGACCGGCGCAAGGCGCGCCGCAAGGCGGCCGAGCGCGAGCAGGCGAAGCTCGACGACACCGTCGCGTCCGAGATCGACGCCATCCCGCAGCCGCTCGAACCGCCCACGTCGGCCTGGGCCGACACCACCTGACCCGGCCGCACCGCCGGACGACATAGCCTGGACGCATGCCGTCGCCGAGCGAGTCGTACGCGGCGGCGCGCCGCCGGGGTCGCCACCCCGCCCTCACCGCGTTCCGGGCCGAGTACCCGTTCCGGCTCGACGAGTTCCAGGTGCAGGGCTGCGAGGCGCTCGAGGACGGGTACGCGGTGCTGGTCTGCGCGCCGACCGGCTCGGGGAAGACCGTCGTCGGCGAGTTCGCGGTGCACCTCGCGCTCGCCGCCGGGCAGAAGTGCTTCTACACCACGCCGATCAAGGCGCTGTCGAACCAGAAGTACAACGACCTCGTCGCCCGCCACGGCGCCGCGAACGTCGGCCTGCTCACGGGGGACAACGCCATCAACAGCGAGGCGCCGGTGGTCGTGATGACCACCGAGGTGCTGCGCAACATGCTCTACGCCGGCAGCCGCACTCTCACCGACCTCGGCTACGTCGTCATGGACGAGGTGCACTACCTGGGCGACCGGTTCCGGGGCGCCGTGTGGGAGGAGGTGATCATCCACCTGCCCGCATCGGTGCGGCTCGTGTCGCTGTCTGCGACGGTGTCCAACGCCGAGGAGTTCGGCGAGTGGCTGATCTCGGTGCGCGGCGAGACGCAGGTGATCGTGCACGAGGAGCGGCCGGTGCCGCTCTGGCAGCACGTGCTCGTCGGGCCGCGCCTGTTCGACCTCTTCGGCCCGAACGGTCGCAGCGACACACTCGGGTCGCAAGCTCCCCTCGTCGTCAACCCGGAGCTGCTGCGCCACGCGCAGGAGAAGCGGCGCCAGTTCGACGCCGTGCCCGGCGGGCGGGGACGGGGGCAACGGCACTGGCGGCCGCCCCTGCGTCCGGACGTCATCGCCCGCCTCGACCGCGACGGCCTGCTGCCGGCGATCACCTTCATCTTCAGCCGCGCCGGCTGCGACGCCGCCGTGCAGCAGTGCATCGCCGCGGGTCTCTGGCTCACCGACGAGCCCGAGCGGGCGCAGATCGACGCGATCGTCGACGAGCGCACCGCCGGCGTGCCGCCGGAGGACCTCGACGTGCTCGGCTTCTGGGACTTCCGCGAGGGGCTGCGGCGCGGCATCGCCGCCCACCACGCGGGCCTCATCCCGGCGTTCAAGGAGACCGTCGAGGAGCTGTTCGTCCGCGGGCTGGTTCGCGCCGTCTTCGCCACCGAGACCCTGGCGCTCGGCATCAACATGCCCGCGCGCACCGTCGTGCTCGAACGGCTCACCAAGTTCAACGGCGAGACGCACGCCGACGTCACGCCGGGGGAGTACACCCAGCTCACCGGCCGGGCCGGGCGACGCGGCATCGACATCGAGGGCCACGCCGTCGTGCTGTGGGCGCCTGAGGTCGACCCGCAGCGTGTCGCCGGCCTCGCGTCGACCCGCACGTACCCGCTGCGGTCGTCGTTCCGGCCCTCGTACAACATGGCCGTCAACCTGGTCGACCAGATGGGACGCGTGGCGGCGCGGCAGCTGCTCGAGGCGTCCTTCGCCCAGTTCCAGGCCGACCGCGCCGTCGCCGGGCTGGCCAAGCAGATCCGCCGCAACGAGGCGACGCTGGCCGAGTACGCCGACCAGCTGCGCTGCCACCTCGGCGACTTCGCCGAGTACGCCGACCTGCGCCGGCAGCTCAGCGAGCGCGAGGGCGCCCAGGCACGGTCGCAGTCGCAGCAGCGGCGCGGGGCGATCGTCGCCTCGCTCGAGCAGCTGCGCCGCGGCGACGTGATCCGCGTGCCGCGCGGCCGCCGCGCCGGCATCGCGGTCGTGCTCGACAACGGCGCGCGGGTCGACGACGACCCGCGTCCACTGGTCATCACCGACGGCCGCTGGGCCGGCCGGCTGTCGTCGCTGGACTTCCCGGCGCCGGTGACCCCGCTCGCCACCCTGCGGCTCGCCAAGCACCTCGACCACCGCTCGGTCGCCGAGCGCCGCGACACCGCCAACCGGTTGCGCAGCCTCGACCTGCCGCCGGCCGAGCGCCCGTCGCGCCGCGGTGACGCGCCGGCCGAGGACCGCGAGATCACCCGGCTGCGGGCCGCGCTGCGCGCCCATCCGTGCCACCAGTGCGCCGACCGTGAGGCGCACGCGCGCTGGGCCGAGCGGCACGCCCGGCTCGCTCGCGAGAACGACGCGCTGCGTCGCCGCATCGAGGGCCGCACCGGCTCGCTGGGCCGCACCTTCGACCGCATCTGCACGCTGCTCGAGGCCCGTGGCTACCTCAGCGGCGAGGAGGCGACGCCCGAGGGACGCCGGCTCGCCCGCATTTGGTCGGAGGCCGACCTCGTCGTCGCCGAGTGCCTGCGCGACGGCGCCTGGGACGCCCTCGACCCGGCGGAGCTGGCCGCCGTCGTGTCCAGCCTGGTCTACGAGCCGCGGCGCGACGAGCCGCTCGTCGACCGCATGCCGAGCGAGCGCATCCGCGACGCCCTGGCGCTGACCGGCCGCATCTGGGGCGATCTCGCCGACGACGAGACCGAGGCCGGGCTGCCGCGGTCACGCGACCCGCAGCCCGGGTTCGTGTGGGCGGTGTTCCGCTGGGCGCGGCAGGACCGCCTCGACCGGGTGCTGACGACCGCCGCCCAGCACGGCACGGAGCTGTCGGCCGGCGACTTCATCCGCTGGTGCAAGCAGGTGCTCGACCTGCTCGACCAGATCGCCTCGGCGCCGGAGGTCGGGGGCTCGACCGCACCGATCGCCGCCGTCGCCCGCGCGGCGATGACGGCGGTGCGGCGCGGCGTCGTCGCACAGAGCATGCAGGCCTGAGCCGCCGACGATCTCCGCGTCGCTCGGCGTGACCTGCCCACCGGCCGACGGCGCAGGCGCTAGCGTTGGGCGACCGACTGGCCCGACCACGGAGGAACGGCGACGATGAGCGATCAGGGCACCCCGGGCGAGCAGCAGCCATGGACGCCGCAGCCGCCTCCGCAGTCCGAGCCGCCGGCGTCCGAGGGCGATGCGCCGGACGCGACCACGGTCATCCCGCACCTCCCCGGTGACGGCTCGGCGCCCGGCTTCGGCGCGACGCCGTGGGGCGGCCCGCAGGGCCAGGCACCCGGTCAGTCGCAGCCGGGTCAGTCGCAGCCGGGGCAGTCGCAGCCGTACGGGCAGTACGGCCAGCCGTCCCCGTCGTCCCCGTCCCCGTCCTACGGCCAACAGCCGTCGTACGGGCAGCCACCGTCGGCGTCCTACGGCCAGTACGGGCAGGGCGGCTACGGCCAAGCGCAGGAGCCGGCGTCCGGCCAGCAGTACGGGCAGCCGTCCTACGGGCAGCCCGCGGGCGGTCAGCAGTACGGCCAGCCCGCCGGTCAGCAGTACGGACAGCCGTCCTACGGCCAGCCCGCCGCGCAGCCGTACGGTCAGCCCGCGGGCCAGCAGTACGGCCAGCCGTCCTACGGGCAGCCCGCCGGCCAGCAGTACGGCCAGCAACCCTATGGCCAGCAGTACGGCGACGCGGCGCCCGCCTACGGCGGCTACCCGCAGCAGTCGACGCCCGCGCGGAAGGGCCGCGGCGGCCTCTACGGCATCATCGCGGCGGTCATCGTGATCATCGCGGCGGCGGTCGTCCTGCTGTTCGTGTTCGTGATCAACGCGGACAAGAAGCTGAGCCACACCGCCGTCGAGCAGTACATCAGCCAGAACTTCAAGGTCTCCGGCGTCACCTGCAACGGCGGCTCGGACTTCACCATGAAGCACAACGGCGACAGCTTCCTCTGCAAGGACAGCACCGGCACCACCTACACGGTGACCATCACGAACAAGGACGACGGCCACTACACCGTCAAGTGACGCCGGACGCCGTCACCGAGTCCCCGACACCCGATGATCTCGGGAGAACCCCGGTCCTGACCCGGGTTCTCCCGAGATCATCGCTGTGGAGGGGACGCGGGCGCCGGATGCCGGATGGCCGGATGGTGCGTCGATCAGGCGAGGGCGGACGCGATCGCTTTGCGCATGCGCTCGACGGGGGCCTCGATGCCCAGCTCCGCGGCGAGAGCGGCCAGCCGGTTGGGATCGCGCGGCGCGGCGGGCAGGTCGTCGGCGACGTCGTGCAGCGCGACGTCGGTGCGCCCGCGGACGGCGCCGGGCGCGCGGGACAGGTACTCGGCGGCGGCCCTCACCTTCGCCGCCGCGCCGGCGGGGAAGCCGTCGTCGCCGGCGTGGGCGGCGGCGAGGATGTCCTCGACCGCGCCGAACCGGGTCACCAGCGCCGCGGCCGTCTTCTCGCCCACGCCCGGCACGCCGGGCAGGCCGTCGCTCGGGTCGCCGCGCAGCACCGCGAAGTCGGCGTAGTGCGCGGCGGGGATGCCGTACTTCGCCTGCACCCCGGCGGCGTCGAGCGCCTCCATCTTCGCGATGCCTCGCCCGGTGTAGAGCACGGTCACCCGGTCGGTGGCGACGGCGAGCAGGTCGCGGTCGCCGGTGACGACCTCGACCGGGTCGGTGTCGCGGGCGGCGAGGGTCGCGATGACGTCGTCGGCCTCGAACCCGTCGGCACCGGCGCACGCGAGCCCGAACGCGCCGAGCACGTCGAGCAGCGCCGTGATCTGCGGGGCCAGCGTCGGCGGCATCTGCTCCGACCCGTCGGGGTTGGCGCGGTGCGCCTTGTACGACGGCACCAGCTCGACGCGGAACGCCGGGCGCCAGGACAGGTCGAGGCAGGCCACCCAGCGGGTCGGCCGCCGGCGCTCGACGAGCATCGCCGCCATGTCGAGGAAGCCGCGCACGGCGTTGACCGGTCGTCCGTCCGGAGCGGTCACCGACTCGGGCACGGCATAGAACGCGCGGAACCACAGCCCGGCCGCGTCGACCAGCATGAGCATGCGGTCAGATCACCGACCGCGAGGCGTCCGTGCTGCCGCGCACCACGACCTCGGTCTCGAGCACGGCGTCGCCGCCGTCGGCCTCGGTCGAGCCGGTGATGGTGGCGAGCAGCCGCAGGGTGATGTCGAGCGCCTGCTCGGCGACCGGCTGGTGCACGGTGCTGAGGTCGAAGAACTCCGACAGCGGCTGGTCGTCGAAGCCGATGATGGCGACGTCCTCGGGCACCCGCAGCCCCGAGCGCCGGAAGGTGCGCAGTGCGCCGTAGGCCATCTCGTCGCTCTCGGCGAAGAAGGCGGTCGGGGGGTCGGGCAGGGCCAGCATCCGCTCGGCCGCGGCGGCCCCGCCCTCGGGGGTGAAGTAGCCCAGCACCTCGAGCTCGGGACGCCACTCGATGCCGGCGTCGGCCAGCGCGGCCCGGTAGCCGTCGCGGCGGTGCAGCGGCGGGGTGAACCGCATCGGGTCGTCGGCGTCGCCGCCGATGAGCCCGATGCGGCGGTGGCCGAGTGACACGAGGTGCTGGACGGCCAGCCGCGAGCTCGCGTCGTCGTCGATGCGGCTGGACAGGAACCCCGGACGCGGCAGCCCGAGCAGCCCCACCGGCCGGTCGAGTGCGGTGAGCTGGTCGAACTCCTCGTCGGTGAGCACGAGGCTCGCGACGAGCAGTGCGTCGACGCGCTTGCGCACCGGCATCAGCTCGAAGAACCGGGCGCGCCCGTCGGCGTCCCCGAGGTTGTAGAGCAGCAGGTCGAACCCGGCCTTGCGCAGGGCGCTCTCGACGGTGTCGATCACCTCGCCGAAGAACCACTTGTTGACGAACGGCACGACCAGCCCGATCGTCGCCGTGCGCCCGCTCGCCAGCCGGGCCGCGAACGGCGAGGCGACGTAGTTCAGCTCGGACGCCGCGCTGAGCACGCGGTCACGAGTCGTGGCGGCGACGTCGGGCAGTCCGCGCAGGGCGCGCGAGACGGTGGCGATGGAGACCCCGGCCTTGCGCGCGACGTCCTCGATGCTCGCGACCATCGCACCTCCTGTCGACGACCGGCCTGTGTGGCTGCAAACGTTACCGCCGCACCCCGCCGATCACCGACAGCGCCGCTGGCAGACTCGAGCACATGCCCACCCTGTTCCGCAACGGGCGCGTCTACACGACCGCCGCCTTCGAGGTCACCGCCTTCGTCGTCGACGAGGGCACGATCACCTGGATGGGCACCGAGGAGGGCATCGGCCAGTACGCCGGCACCGAGGTCGTCGACCTCGAGGACGCCTTCGTGACGCCCGCCTTCGTCGACGCGCACGTGCACACCACGGCCACCGGGCTCGAGCTCACCGGGCTCTCGCTCGCCGGCGCGGCCTCGCTGGCCGAGGCGCTGGACGCGGTCGCGCGCGCCGCCCGCGCGAACGGCGGCCGACCGATCGTCGGCGGCGGCTGGGACGACACCGGCTGGCCCGAGCAGCGGCCGCCCACCGCCGCCGAGCTCGACCGGGCGAGCGCCGGGGGAGCGGTGTACCTGGCGCGTGTCGACGCCCACTCGGCGGTGGTCAGCTCGGCCCTCGCCGCGGCCGTGCCCGGCCTCACCGCCCTCGCCGGGTGGACGCAGGACGGCCTGGTCACCGGCGCCGCCCACGACGCGGCCCGCAGCGCCGCGTACGCCGGGCTCACCGCCGGCCAGGTGCGTGCGGCCCAGCTCGCCGCGCTGCGGCACGCCGCGTCGCTCGGCATCGCCTGCGTGCACGAGATGGGCGGCCCGGCGATCAGCAGCGAGGACGACCTGCTGAGCCTGCTGGCGCTTGCGCGCGAGGACGACGCCCTGCCCGAGGTGATCGGCTACTGGGCCGAGCTCGGCGCGGTCGCGAAGGCTCGCGAGCTCGGTGCGGTCGGCGCTGCGGGTGATCTGTTCTGCGACGGCTCGCTCGGGTCGCACACCGCCGCGCTGCGCGAGGCCTACGCCGATGACCCGGGCAACCGCGGCTCGCTGCGCTTCGCGACCGAGGAGCTCACCGAGCACGTGCTCGCCTGCACCGAGGCGGGGCTGCAGGCGGGTTTCCACGCGATCGGCGACGCCGCCGTCGACCAGGTGCTCGACGCGGTCGAGGCGGCCGGCGCCCGGCTCGGCCGGGCCGGCGGCGCCGGGCATCGGATCGAGCACGTCGAGATGGTGCGCGACGCGAAGCGGCTCGCGGCGTCCGGGCTCATCGCCTCGATGCAGCCGATGTTCGACGCGCACTGGGGTGGCCCTGCCGGCATGTACGCCACCCGGCTCGGCGCGGCCCGAGCCCTGGACCTGAACCGGTTCACCGAGCTCGCCGCCGCCGGCGTGCCCCTCGCCTTCGGGTCGGACGCCCCGGTCACCGCGCTCGGCCCCTGGGCCGCCGTGCGGGCCGCGGCGTACCCGCACGACCCGGGCGCTGCGATCAGCCCCCGGGCCGCCTTCGCCGCCCACACGCGCGGTGGCTGGCGGGTCGCCCGCCGCGACGGCGAGGGCATGCTGATGCCCGGTGCGGCGGCGACCTTCGCCGTCTGGCAGGCCGGCGAGCTCGCGGTCGACTCGCCGGACGAACGGGTGTCGCGCTGGAGCACCGATCCGCGCTCGGCCGTCCCGGGGTTGCCCGACATCCGTCCGGGCGTCGACCTGCCCGTGTGCCGGGCGGCCTACCGCCGCGGCCGGGTGCTGTTCACCCGGTGAGCCGCGGCGTGCCCGCAGGCGGCGTCCGGCGGGTCCCTGCACGGATACTGGTGCGATGCGCGCCGTGACCGCCCCGTTCGACCGGCGCTGGGCCGTCCTGGTCGCGGTCGCGGGCGGTCTGCTGGCGGTGCTGGCCTTCCCGCGGTTCGACGTGTGGCCCCTGGCCTTCATCGGCGTGGCCGCGCTCTCGGTGGCCGTCGAGGGCCGCACCGCCCGCACGGCAGCGTGGCTCGGGTACCTGCACGGCCTGGCCTTCCTGCTGCCGCTGCTGCACTGGACCGGCATCTACGTCGGTCCGGTGCCATGGCTGATCCTCTGCGTGGCGCTGGCCGGCTTCTTCGCCCTGCTCGGCGCGGTGCTGGCGGTGCTGCAGCGGCTGCCCGGCGCCCCGCTCTGGGTCGGCACCGCCTGGGTGCTGCAGGAACTGCTGCGCGACCGGCTGCCGTTCGGCGGCTTCCCCTGGGGGCGGCTCGCGTTCAGCCAGGCGGCGTCGCCGCTGCGCTGGTTCGCCGCCCTCGGTGGCGCCCCGCTGGTGACCTTCGCCGTGGCGGTCGTCGGCGGCCTGCTCGCTGCGGCCGTCCTGCGGCTGACCTCGGCGCCGGCCCGGCGCCGCGCCGTCGCGCTCGGCGCGGGGGCCGTCGTCGCCGGGCCGCTCCTCGGGCTGCTGCTCGGTGCCGTGCTCGCACCCGACGCCCGCCCGGCGACGCTGCAGGTGGCGCTCGTCCAGGGCGGCCTGCCGAACAAGGGCCTCGCCTTCGAGGACCGCGCCCGGCAGGTGCTCGACAACCACGTCCAGGGCACCCTGGCGCTGGCGGCGGACGTCGCCGCCGGCCGCCGCCCGCAACCCGACCTCGTGCTGTGGCCCGAGAACGCCTCGGACGTCGACCCGATCAGCGACCCGCTCGCCCGGGCCGAGGTCGAGCGGGCGGTGCAGGCCGTGCACGTCCCGATCCTGGTCGGCGCGATCCGGTCGACGGGCGACGAGAAGTACCGGCTCAACGAGGGCATCCTGTGGTCGCCGTCCACCGGCCCGGGCGCCACCTACGTCAAGCGGCACCCGGTGCCGTTCGGCGAGTACATCCCGCTGCGGTCGATCGCCGAGCGGATCAGTCCGGACGCGAAGCTGGTGGCCAACGACATGGTGTCCGGCCGCGGCGACGGCCTGCTGCGCGGCGGCCCGGTGCCGCTCGGTGACGTCATCTGCTTCGAGGTCGCCTACGACTCGCTCGTGCAGAGCTCGGTCGCCGCGGGGGCGCAGGTGCTCGTCGTGCAGACCAACAACGCGACCTTCGGGCACACCGCCGAGACCTACCAGCAGCTCGCGATGGCCCGGCTGCGCGCGGTCGAGACCGACCGCACCGTGCTGCAGGTGGCGACCACGGGCAAGTCGGCGGTCATCGACCCCGACGGCACCGTCGCGCAGGAGTCCGGGCCGCTGTTCTCGGTCGACGTGCTCTCGGCGGCGATCGCGTCGCGTACCGACCTCACCCTCGCGGTGCGCGTCGGGGCGGCGCCTGAGTGGGTCCTGGGGACGATCGCGGCGGCCGGCGTCGCGTGGGCGATCGTCGCGGGACGACGGCGGCGTGACGGGTACGTTGCTGAGCGACGACCAGGAGTCGAGAAGGAGTGGGCCCAGACATGACGGCCGGTGAGCTCGGGCGCGTGCTGGTCTGCGTGCCCACCTACAACGAGCGCGACAACCTCGAGATCCTCGTCGGTCGACTGCGGGCAGCGGTCCCGGACGCCGACGTGCTGGTGATCGACGACGGCAGCCCCGACGGCACGGGCAAGATCGCCGACGCCCTCGCCGACGACGACCCGCGGGTGCACGTGCTGCACCGCACCGAGAAGAACGGCCTGGGCGCGGCCTACATCGCGGCCTTCGACTGGGGCATCGACGAGGGCTACGACGTCATGGTCGAGATGGACGCAGATGGCTCGCACCCGCCGGAGCAGCTGCCGCGTCTGCTGCACGCGCTCGGCCACGCCGACGTCGTCCTCGGCTCGCGCTGGGTGCCCGGCGGCCGGGTCGAGAACTGGCCGGTGTCCCGGCACGTGATCTCGCGGGCCGGGAACCTCTACACCCGCGCCCTGCTCGGCGCCGGCGTCAAGGACATCACCGGCGGTTTCCGCGCCTACCGCCGCGAAGTGTTGGAGGGCATCGACTACGCCCACGTCGCCTCGCAGGGGTACTGCTTCCAGGTCGACCTGGCGTGGCGGGCGGTGCGGGGTGGCTACCGCGTCGTCGAGGTGCCGATCACCTTCGTCGAGCGCGAGCGCGGCGAGTCGAAGATGAGCCAGGACATCGTCCGCGAGGCCCTGCTGCGGGTCACCGAGTGGGGTGTCGCGCACCGTCGCGAGCAGCTGCGGGCCGCGGTCGACCGTCGCCGCGCGCGTCGCGCGGGCTGACCGACCGCGGGCCGGCCCGCGGGGCGGTGACTCCGCCGGAACGACGAAGGAGCCGCCCCCGAAGGGGCGGCTCGTGTCGGATGCCGGGTGCTGCGCGTCAGGCGGACTTGGTGCCGCGCCGGGCGCGGAGGACGTCGAGGCGCTCGGCCAGGACCTCCTCGAGGTCGGCGATCGTGCGCCGCTCCATCAGCATGTCCCAGTGGGTGCGGGCGGGCTTGACCTTCTTCTGCTCCGGCTCGGGGCCGTCGATGAGCAGCGCGGCGGTGCCGTCGAGCCGGCACTCCCACGTGGTCGGGATCTCCGCCTCCTCGGCGAACGGCACGTGGAACTCGTGGCCGCGGGCGCAGCGGTACGCGGCGATGTTGCGCGGCGCCGGCTCGGTGCCGTACTCGGTCTCGTAGCTCACGGCGCCCAGGCGCGTACCGCGAAGGACTCGGTCTGCCATGGCGGCCTCCTGACTGATCGAACGTCCGGCTCACTGGGATCGGACGGGGTGTGCTCGTGGATTCGTGCCCACAGTGGCTGTCGGTCTTCCATCGGCCGAGCTGCTGCGGACTTCACGATCTGTTCACGTCAACGACTGGCGTGTCGTGATGATTCCCGGGCCGGAACGGCCGGAAACGGCCATGATGCCGCGTCCGGGGCCTGGGTGCCCGTCCGCCTCAGGGCCGTGCCAGTGCGACCCCTATCGTCGAAGGACCGGGCCGTCGGCGCCCGGGCCGGCGCCCCCGAGGAGACCCCGTGCTGCTGAGCCCCGTCCCGCTGCCCCTGCGCCTCGTCGCCACCCTGCTCGACCGGGCCAGCGCCCCGCGTCCGGCCGCGTTCGGCTTCGGTGCCGGACGGGTCGCCATCGGTGCCGTCGCCATCGCCGCGCCCGAGCCCGCCTCGCGGCTGCTCGGGCTCGACACGGCGACGGCCCGCCGCGCGGCGATCCTCGCCCGCATGGCGGGCGCGCGCGACGTCGCGATCGGCGCCGGCACCCTCGCGGCGGCGCTGCGCGGCGGCTCGCTGGCCCCGTGGCTGCTCGCGGGCGCGTTCGCCGACGCCGCGGACGCGACCGTCGTGACGATGGCGCTGCAGCAGCGGCAGGCCCGCGGGCCGGTGCCGCTCGGCACGGCGGTGGGTGCCGCCGGCTCGGCGCTGCTGGGCGTGCTGGCGGCGGCCCGCGCACGCTGACCGCCGGTCGGACGGCGGGGACCGTCAGACGTCGAGCGCGAGCTGGCCGCGCAGCGGCGCGGGGCCGAGGTCGCCTGCCCGGTGGTGCCGGCGGCAGAGCACCTGGTAGTGCGTCGTCGACTCGTCCGCCGGCGCGGTGTCGGCGACCACGACCGTCTCGCCGTGCCGCACCACCCGCCCGTCGACGACACGCGCGTTGAGCCGCGCGGGACGCCCGCACCAGCACAGCACCTCGACGTGGACCACGTGCACCTCGTCGGCGAGCTCGAACAAGCGCTTCGCGCCCGGCAGCAGCAGGGTGCGGAAGTCGGTGGCCAGGCCGAAGCAGAAGACGTCGACGTGCGCGTCGTCGACGAGCTCGGCGAGCTGGTCGACGTGCTCGGTGGTGAGGAAGCCCGCCTCGTCGACGACCAGGTAGTCGACCGCCTCACCCGCCGCCCAGTGCTCGCGGACGAGCCGCCGCACGTCGGTGTCGTCGTCGAGCTCGATGGCCGGACGGCTCAGCCCCACCCGCGTCGTGATCATCGGCTTCTGCGAGCGGTCGTAGCGGGTGAGCAGCAGCCCGCGGCGGCCCTGGCGCGCCTGGTTGTGGTCGACCTGCAACGCGAGCGTCGACTTGCCGCAGTCCATCGGGCCGTGGAAGAAGAGCAGCCGGGCGTCCATCGGCGCCGAGCGGCGGTTGCCGGCGGCAGGCACGGCGACCAGCGCCCCGGCGGCTCCGTCCTCGACCATCGGCGACCACCCTAGTGGCCGGCCGGCGAGCGGCTCAGCCGCCCACCGGCCAGTGCCCCCGCTCGACGAGCACGTCGCGCAGCACGTCGGCGGCATCGGTCATGAGGCCGTCGACACCCAGGTCGAGCAGCCGTTGCATCTCGGCGCGGTCGTTCACCGTCCAGACGTGGACGTCGAGGCCGGCGGCGTGGGCGGTGGCGACCAGCCGCTCGTCGACGACGGCGAGGCGGCCGAGTCGGGCCGGCAGCTGGGCGCACCGGCCCGCGTAGGGGCCGGGGTGACCGCGGCGCAGGAGCACCGCCTCGCGCGGGCCGAGACCGGTGCAGAGCCGCGGGCCGAACGCCGCCCGTGCGGTGGCGATGCGCCGGTCGGCGAAGGCGTTGACGCAGACCCGGTCGAGCGCTCTCGTCGCGCGCAGCACGTCGAGGGTGGCGCCGATGCTGTGTGCCGCCTTGAGGTCGAGGTTGATGCGGACGTCCTGCCACGCCGCGAGCAGGTCGTCGAGGCGGGGGATCGGTTCGCGGCCGGCGATCCGGGCACGCCGCACCTCGGCCCACGGCAGGCGGTCGATGCGTCCGCGCCGGTCGGTGACCCGGTCGAGGCTCGCGTCGTGGAAGGCCAGCGCGACGCCGTCCGCGGTCACCCGCACGTCGGTCTCGAGGTAGCGGTAGCCGAGGGCGACGGCGCGCTCGAAGGCGGCCATCGAGTTCTCGGCGCCGTCGGGGGCGAACCCGCGGTGGGCGAACGCGATCGGACGCGGGGCGTCCAGGAACGGGAAGCGGTGTGCGGTCGCGACGATCAACCGACCTCGACCTTGGTGACGTAGTAGTGGCCGTCCGGCTCCTTGCTCACCGTGACGGTCACCCGCTTCGTCCCGGTGAACAGGTACGGGCCGGTGCCGGCGATCGTGCTCGCGTCCGGCTCGTATTGACCGCCGTCGAGCGACTGCGCGACCGACGCGGGCACGGCGTCGTGGTAGACGCAGGTCTGCGCCAGTTGGGCCTGGCCGATGCTCGCGGCCTCGACGTAGAACGCGGCGGCAGCGACCGGCTGCGAGCTGACCGACGCGCACGCGTTGCCGAACGACGGGATCGACGGCACGCCGGTCGGCAGGGCCGGGATGCTGCTCGGCACGCCGGGGATGTTCGACGGCAGGCTCGGCGCCGAACTCGGCAGCGACGGTGCGCTGGACACGCTGCCGCCGCCCGAGCCGCTCTGGTCGGTGAACGCGTTGCTGCGGCTGACGCAGACCTTCCAGTCCGAGCCCTCCTTGGTGAGCACGAACGGGAAGGTGACGCTCTGCCCGGCGGCGGTGAGCGAGATGCGCGCGGTGCCCGTCGAACCGGAGGTGGTCACGGACGTGACGCTGAAGTTCTTCGCCGCCGCCTGGGCGCCGCTGATCTTGGCGTCGAGGCCGCTGTCGGCGAGGTCCTGCTTGCAGAGATTGGCCTTCACCTGGCCGAGGTCGCCCTTGTTGAGGCCGGTGACGAACGCGGCCGCCGCCTGCTTCGCGCTGGTGCCGCTCGAGTCGCTGCCGCTGAACACGACGTAGGCGCCGATGCCGAGCGCAGCGACGACGACGAGGGCGACGATGCCGAGCAGCAGCCCCCGGTTGCCCCGTCCGCCGGTGCCCGCGCCGGTGCCGCCGGGCGGCGGGAACCCCGGCGGCGTGCCGTATCCCGGCTGCCCGATCTGGGGCTGGCCGTACTGGCCGTACCCCGGGTCGGGCTGGCCGTACTGCGGCTGGCCGTACTGTGGTTGCCCGTACTGTGGTTGCCCGTACTGCGGTTGCCCGTACTGGGGTTGGCCGTAGCCCGGGTCGGGCTGGCCGTACTGCGGTTGCCCGTCCTGCGGCTGGGAGGGGCCGGCACCCGTCGGGTCGTTCCAGTCGTGCCAGGGCTGGTTGCCGTCGGTCATGGCCGTCCTCGCGGGTCGCAGGGGTCGCGGGCGGTGTCGCCCGCCGACGAGAGACGCGAGGACCGTACCGTGATACGTCCGGCGGCGGGGATCAGTGCAACTGCTTGCGCAGCAGCTTGCCCGTGGCGTTGCGCGGCAGCGCGTCGACGAACTCGACGTCGCGCGGCACCTTGTGCCGGGCGAGGTTCGACTTCACGTGCGCCTTCACCGCCTCGGCGTCGAGCGACTGGCCGTCGCGCAGCACGACGAACGCCTTGAGCCGCTGGCCGAAGTCCTCGTCCTGGACGCCGATCACCGCCGCGTCGGCGACCGCCGGGTGCTCGACGAGCAGCCCCTCGACCTCGGCCGGGAAGACGTTCTCGCCGCCCGAGACGATCATGTCGTCGTCGCGGCCGTCGATGTGCAGCAGCCCGTGCTCGTCCCAGTGGCCGACGTCGCCGCTGGAGAGCAGCCCGTCGATCTCTTCCTTGCCGCCGCCGCCGGTGTAGCCGCTGAACTTGAGCCCGCTGCCCACGAAGACGCGGCCGATCGTCCCGACGCCCTTCACGGGCTTCCCGGCCTCGTCGTAGAGCTGCACCCGGCAGCCGACCGGCACGCGGCCGACGGTGCCGGGGGCGAGCTTCCAGTCCTCGGGTGTCGCGACCGCCGCGACGGCCACCTCGGTCGAGCCGTACAGGTTGTAGATGACATCGCCCCACAGCTGCATGGCGCGGTTGCCGGCGTCCGGCGGCAGCGCGGAACCCGCGCAGAAGATGATCCGCAGCGCGGACAGGTCGTACTGCTTGATGACGTCGTCGCCGAGGTTGAGGATGCGCTGCAGCATCGTCGGCACCAGCACGAGCGCCTCGGCGCGGTACTGCTGCATCATCTCGAGCGTCTTCAGCGGGTCGAAGCGGCGCCGCATGATCGTGGTCGAACCGAGCGCGAGGGTCAGCAGGAACTGCGAGAGCCCGGTGCCGTGGAACAGCGGCGCGCCGAGGAAGGTGCGCTCGCGCGGCTGCAGCGGGATGCGGTCGAGGAACTGGGCCGCGGCGAACGGCGAGCTGACCCGGCGGGCCGCGCCCTTCGGCGTGCCCGTCGTGCCGCTGGTCAGCAGGACGATGCTGCCGATGTCCGCCGGCTTCTTCATCGGGGCGTCCGACGCGCGCCGGATGAGGTCCTCGAGGGTGTCGTGCTCCGGCGTCACGCCCTCGTCGACCCACGCGAGGTAGCGCGGCACGCTGCTCGGCACGTCGCCGAGGATCTCGGTGAACTCGGTGTCGTAGACCAGCGCGTCGACGCCCTCGCGCTCGGCGACCGCCGCGAACTGCGGCTTGGCGAAGCCGGTGTTCATCAGCAGGGCCTTGGCGCCGATCTTGCCGGCGGCGAACATCGCGTCGACCAGGCCGCGGTGGTCGCGGCAGAGCAGCGCGATCACCGAGTCCTCACCGAGGCCGCGCACCCGCCACGCGCGGGCGAGGGCGTTCGACCGCTTGTCCAGCTCGCTGAAGGTCAGCTCGCCGAGCTCGTCGACGATGCCGAGCATGTCGGGGTCGCGGTGGGCGGCGAGCTTGAGCGGGCCGGCCGTCATGCCCCACTGCCGCACGGCGGCGAGGCCGTAGAGGGCCTGGTCGGGGCGGCTGATCGGCACCATGCCGCGGCGCAGCAGCACGCCGGCCTCGGCCGCCGTCGTCGGCAGGTGCCGCACCTGCTCGAGCACCTGCTCGAGGCCGCCGAGGTTCAGGTCGGGCAGCAGCTTGGGCACATGTTCTCCTACAGGAAGATGTCGGTCTCGAGCTCGTCGTCGGACGACGCGCTGTACCGATATTCGCTCAGGTCGGTGACGCCCGCACCGCGGAGCACGTCGTCGTCGACGAAGGTGTTGCCGGTGCACTCGCGCGCGGGCTGGGTGAGGATCCAGTGCGCCGCGTCGGCCACGATCTCGGGCCGCCGCGAGACGGCGATCGCCGCGTCGCCGCCGAGCAGGTTCTGCACCGCCGCGGTCGCGATCAGCGTGCGCGGCCACAGGCAGTTGCCGGCGATGCCGGCCGCGCGGTGCCCCTCGGCGACGCCGAGCGTCAGCATCGTCATGCCGAACTTGCTGATCGTGTACGGCGCGTGCTGCGCGAGCCACTTGCGGTCGAGGTTGAGCGGCGGCGACAGCGTCAGCACGTGCGGGTTCTCGGCGCGCGCGAGGTGGGGCAGCGCCGCACTGGTGAGGACGAACGTGCCGCGCGTGTTGATGTCGAGCATCAGGTCGTAGCGCTTGAGCGGCAGCTCGCCGATGTTCTGCAGGGTGATCGCCGAGGCGTTGTTCACGACGATGTCGATGCCACCGAAGGTCTCGACCGTCCTCGCGACCGCCGCGGCGACGCTCTCCTCCTGCCGCACGTCGCCGACGATCGGCAGCGCCCTGCCGCCCGCGGCCTCGATCTCCTGCGCCGCCGTGTGGACGGTGCCCGGCAGCCGGGGGTCGGGGTTGTCGGTCTTGGCCACGATGGCGACGTTGGCGCCGTCGCGGGCGGCACGCACGGCGATGGCGAGGCCGATGCCGCGGCTGCCGCCGCTCATGAGGATGGTCTTGCCGGCCAGGGAGCCTTCGGTCACCGGGTGCGCCTCTCGTCCGCGATCTGCACTGTCGCCGCATCCTGTCACGGGGCTGCGACAGGTTCCGCCGGCGTCGTCACAGCATGGCGAAGCGCACGGGCAGGCCGTCCTTCGGGCGGGGCAGCGACCGCAGGTCGAGCGGCATCTCGTAGTCGCGCGGCACCGACCAGCGGCTGCGCAGCAGCAGCTGGTGCATGATCGCCTTCACCTCCATCTGACCGAAGTACATGCCGATGCACTTGTGCACCCCGTGGCCGAACGGCAGGTAGAGCGAGCGGTGCTGCTTGTCCTCGCGACGCGGCTCGGCGAACCGCTCGGGGTCGAAGCGGTCCGGGTCAGGCCAGTACTCGTGCAGGTGGTGCAGGTTCCAGAGGTGCAGGCTGACGTAGGTGTCGGCGGGGATGCGGTGACCGAGCAGCGTCGTCTCGCGCACCGTGTAGCGCATGACGCCGGGCACCGGCGTGACGATGCGCATCGCCTCCTTCAGACAGAGGTCGAGCGACGGCAGCCGGTCGAGGTCGGCGTAGGTCAGCACGTCGGTGCCGAGGGCGTGCGACTCGGCCCGGCACCGCTCCTGCCACTCGGGGTGCTTGGCGAGGTAGTACGCGAGCGTCGTGAGCGTCGTCGTGGACGTGTCGTGCGCCGCCATGAGCAGGAAGATCATGTGGCTGACGACCTCGTCGTCGGTGAACCGCGCGCCGTCCGGATCGGTGGCGTGGCACAGCGCGCTGAACAGGTCGGGGCCCTCCGTCGCCCGCTTCGCCGGCAGCTGCGGGCGCAGGAACTGCTCGAGCACCTTGCGTCCGGTGAGGCCCTTCGCCCAGCGCAGGCCAGGCACCGGGAAGCGCACGGCGGCGGTCGCGGCGAGCACCGAGTCGTTGAAGGCGACGTTGAGCCGGTCGGCCTCCGGGCCCAGCGGCGCGCCCATGAAGCTGCGGGTGGCGACGTCGAGGGTCAGCTGCTTGATGCGCGGATGGAAGTCGAGCGGGCCGACCCGGGGCCACTGCCGCAGCCCCTGGATGACAGTCTCGTTGAGCGGGCCGAGGTAGCCGGCCAGCCGCTCGGCGGTGAAGGCGTCCTGCATGATCCGGCGGTGCCGGTGGTGCTCGTCGAAGTCGAGCAGCATGAGCCCGCCGTGGAAGAACGGCCCGATCAGCACCGACCAGCCCGGCCCGCTGGCGTACGCGCGATCGCGGTTGGCGAAGACCTCGCCGCACGCGTCCGGGCCGTTCACCGTCACGAATGTCTTCCCGAGCGCGCGCGTCCAGGACACGGGCCCGTAGCGGTCGTAGCGCTCGCGGCTGGCCATGAGCGACCCGTTCGCGAACTGCCACGTGTAGCCGATGAGCGGCAGGCCGGCATCGCCGGGCATGCCGCGCGGGCCGAGGTGACGGGGGTCGTGCAGCAGGAACGCCATCGAACTCCTCCGGAGCGGCTCTTGCGGGAGGACGTTAGTCTGACAACGGGCGTTGTCAACGTTGGAGGGCCGATGTCGACCTACCGGGGTGTGCCCGAGGCCGAGCGGCGTGCGGCCCGGCGCGCGGCGTTGATGGACGCCGCGCTCGACGCGCTGCACGAGGACGGCCTCGCCGCGATCTCGGTGCGCGCGGTCTGCGCGCGCTCGCGGCTCACGCCGCGCTACTTCTACGAGAGCTTCCCCGACCTGGACGCGCTGCTGGACGCCGTCGTCGACGCGATCAGCGACGAGGTGATCGCGGCCGCGGTTGCCGCGGTCGACGGCGAGACGGCCCTGGACGCGAAGGTGTGGGCTGCGATCGACGCGGGCTACGGCGTGGTCGCCGACGACCGGCGCAAGGCGACGGCGGTGCTGATCTGCGCGGCCGGATCGGGGCCCCTCCGGCTGCGGCGCCACGACCTGCTCGTGCGCTTCGCCGAGGTCGTGCTCACCGCCCTGCCCCTCGCGGCCGCCGACTCGGCCGCCGCGCGGGCCGAGGCCCGCCCGCTCGCCCTGTTCCTCATGGGCGGCGCGGCCGAGGTGATCGAGGCGGTGCTCTCGGGCGCGCTGCCGCTGTCGCGCGCGCAGGTCGTCGACCGGCTCAGCCGGCTCTGGCTCGCCACCCTCGATGCGGCCTCCGCCGTCGGCCAGTCGGCCGGCGGCCCGCGCCGTGACCCGCGCGCGGGCGGCTGATCAGTCCGGCGCCGCGGTCGTGAACAGGCAGAACGGGTGGCCGTCCGGGTCGAGGTGCACGACCACCGTCTCGCCGTCGGCGCCGTCGATGTTCGGCTGCACGTCCGCGCGCACGGCCCCGAGCGACTCGGCGAGGCGGCAGGCCGCGTCCAGATCGTCGACGCGGAGGTCGAGGTGGGCCTGCATCTGCTGGTGATCGGCCACCGTCGGCCAGGTCGGGGGGCGGTGCTCGGTCTCGAGCTGGACGGCCAGCGTCGGTCGGGCGGCGTCGGGGGAGCGCAGCGCCACCCAGGTCGGGTCCTCGGCCTTGATCGTCCAGCCGAGCAGGTCGCGGTAGAAGCGGGCGAGCCGGGCCGGGTCGGGCGAGCCGAGGACGAAGCCGGCGAGCTCCACGCGCGTCATGCCGCCAGCCTGCCGCTGCCCGGCACGGAGATCAATTTTCTCGACGTCAGGACTTCAGTCCTGGCGAGAGGGGTCGATCAGTGACCTGACCGAGACCGTTCCGTGACGTTACGCTCGCCGCCGAGCGCCTCCGGGCACGACGCGGATCGGTCGACGGCCGTCCGTCCGTCCGACGGCCACCGCCCTGTCCCCGACGTTCGGACATCTCGTGCCTGTTGCTGTGCCGCCCACCGCCCCGTCCACCGACCGCGTCCGACGTGCGCGCCGGGCCGTCGTCCCGGTCGCCCTCGCGGCCCTCGCCGCGTCGATCGCGACCGCCGCTCCCGCATTCGCCGCGGCCGACCGGCCCACGGTCGGCGGCGTCTTCGCGCCCGCCGTCCGTGGGGCCGCCGTCACGGTGAGCGGCTGGGCCGCCGACCGTGACCGTCCGTCGGCGCCCGTCCGGGTCAGCGTGCTCGTCGACGGTGCGGTGAAGGCCCGCGTCACCACGGCGATCGCCCGACCCCGCGTCGCGCAGGCCTACCACGTCGGGCCGCGCGCCGGGTTCGCCGCCCACCTCACGCTGCCGGCGGGCGCGCACCGCGTCTGCGCGTCGGCGCGCGATCTCGAGACCGGCCGGGCTGCCGCGCTCGGCTGCCGCTCGCTCACCGTCGCCCCGGTGCGCACGTCGTCGACGAGCGGCTCGGTGAACGCGGCCATCGCGCGCGAGGCCGCGAGGTACGTCGGCGCGCGCTACGTCGAGGGCGGCGCCAGCCCGCGCACCGGCTTCGACTGCTCGGGACTGGTCAGCTGGGTCTACGCCCAGGCCGCGCACATCAGCCTGCCGCACTATGCCGAGACGCAGTTCCAGCGCGCCCGGCGCATCAGCGAGGCGGCGGCGCAGCCCGGCGACCTGGTCTTCTTCCACGACGGCGGCGGCTACGTCTACCACGTGGGCATCGTCGCCGGGCACCACATGATGTGGGCCGCGGCCACCCCGCAGGACGGCGTGCGCTACCAGTCGATCTGGTCGTCGGCCGTCACCTTCGGCACCCTCACCCACTGACCAGAGCCCGCTCGTCCCCTGGCGCAGTCATCCGCGGCCCGCGGACATGACTGGGGCGGGGGACGAGCGGGAGGTCACCAGCCGCGCTCGCGCCACTCGCCGAGGTGTGGAGGCGGGGGGCCGCGCGGCGCATAGTTGGAGAGGGCGGGGGTGAAAAAACAAAAAACATGGATCATGTTTCTTAAAATCATATACA
>NZ_JBQCEE010000260.1:0-2167 GCF_051960575.1 Jatrophihabitans sp. | reverse complement strand
CCGGCCGGGATCAGCTTGCCGATGATCACGTTCTCCTTCAGGCCGACGAGCGAGTCGCTCTTGGCCGAGATGGCGGCGTCGGTGAGGACGCGCGTCGTCTCCTGGAAGGAGGCCGCCGACAGCCACGACTCGGTGGCCAGCGACGCCTTCGTGATGCCCATGAGCACCGGACGGCCCGAGGCCGGCTCGAGGCCCTCGGCCACGACGCGGCGGTTCTCCGCCTCGAACACCGAGCGCTCGACCAGGGACCCCGGCAGGAACTCGGTGGCACCCGACTCGATCACCGTGATGCGCTTGAGCATCTGCCGGATGATCACCTCGATGTGCTTGTCGTGGATCGCCACACCCTGGCTGCGGTAGACCTCCTGGACTTCGCGAACGAGGTGCAGCTGCACCTCGCGCGGGCCCATGATCCGCAGCACGTCGTGCGGGTTGACCGCGCCGGAGACCAGCTGGGTGCCCGCCTCGACGCGGTCGCCCTCGTTCACCAGCGGACGCGAGCGCCGGGTGATCGGGTACTCCTTCTCCTCCGTGCCGTCGTCCGGGGTGATGACGACGCGGCGGCCGCCACCCTTGGCGACGCTGCCATCGGCCTCCTCGATCCGCACTCGGCCGGAGGCCTCGGCGATCGGGGCGACACCCTTGGGCACACGCGCCTCGAACAGCTCGCCGACACGCGGCAGACCGTGGGTGATGTCGCCACCCTCGCCGACCGCACCACCGGTGTGGAAGGTGCGCATCGTCAGCTGGGTGCCGGGCTCACCGATCGACTGCGCGGCGATGATGCCCACCGCCTCGCCGACGTCGACGAGCTTGCCGGTGGCCAGCGAGCGGCCGTAGCACTTCGCGCACGAGCCGATGCGGGCGTTGCAGGTCAGCACCGAGCGGACCTTCACCTCCGCGACACCGTGCGCGATGAGCTCGTCGATCATGACGTCACCCAGGTCGGTGCCGGCGGTCGCGACGACCTGGCCGTCGGCCTCGACGTCCTCGGCGAGCACGCGGGCGTACACCGAGGTCTCGACGTAGACGTCCTTGACCAGCTGGTCGCCGATGCGGGTCGCGATCGGCATCATCAGGCCGCGCTCGGTGCCGCAGTCCTCCTCGCGGATGATCACGTCCTGCGAGACGTCGACCAGACGACGGGTCAGGTAGCCCGAGTCGGCGGTCCGCAGCGCGGTGTCCGCCAGACCCTTGCGGGCACCGTGCGTGGCGATGAAGTACTCCAGCACGGACAGACCCTCGCGGAAGTTCGACTTGATCGGCCGCGGGATGATCTCGCCCTTCGGGTTGGCCACGAGGCCACGCATGCCGGCGATCTGCCGCATCTGCATCATGTTGCCTCGGGCACCCGAGCTCACCATGATCCGGACGGTGTTGGTCTTGGGGAAGTTCGCCTCCATGGCGTCGGCGACCTCGCTGGTCGCCTTCGTCCAGACCTCGACCAGCTCCTGACGCCGCTCCTCCTCGGTGATCACACCGCGCAGGTACTGCTTCTCGATCTTCTCCGCGTCCTGCTCGTAGCGGTCGAGGATCTCGGCCTTGCTCGGCGGCGTGACGACGTCGTCGATCGCGATGGTAATGCCCGAGCGGGTCGCCCAGTGGAACCCGGCCGACTTCAGGGCGTCCAGCGCGTGCGCGACGGCGACCTTCGGGTAGCGCTCGGCCAGGTCGTTGACGATCTGCCCGAGCTCCTTCTTGGTCACCTCGTAGTTGACGAAGCGGTAGTCGACCGGCAGCGCCTCGTTGAACAGGCAGCGGCCCAGCGTCGTCTTCAGCAGCGCGGCCTGGCCCGGCTCCCAGCCCTCGGGGGCCTCCCAGACCTCGCCACCGCGGCCGTTGTCGACCGAGTGCACACCCTCGACCCGGATGGTCACCGGCGCCTGCAGGTGCAGGGTGCCGGTGTCGCGGGCCATGATCGCCTCGGCCTCGGACGCGAACACGCGGTCGCTGCCGAGGGCCTCGGGCTTGAGCGCCGTCAGGTGGTACAGGCCCAGGATCATGTCCTGCGTCGGCATGGTCACCGGGCGGCCGTCGGCCGGCTTGAGGATGTTGTTCGTCGACAGCATCAGCACGCGGGCCTCGGCCTGCGCCTCGGCCGACAGCGGCAGGTGCACGGCCATCTGGTCACCGTCGAAGTCCGCGTTGAACGCGGTGCAGACGAGCG
>NZ_JBQCEE010000259.1:0-2282 GCF_051960575.1 Jatrophihabitans sp. | reverse complement strand
AGACCGCTGCGGCCGGGGAGATGCGTCTTCCCGGCTGTCGTGGTCGGTTGCGAAGCGCGGAACCTGACCACAGCGGCGGGGGAGGCGCACCTCCCCGGCTGCTCAGGCGCGGCGTTCGACGGCCGCGGTCGCGAGCGCGTCGAGGGCGTCGCGCGCCTCGGGACGGATCGCGTCGGTGTCGAGTGCCCCGCGGGCCTGCTCGGCCCGCTCGGTGATGAGCTTCTCGACCTCGTCCAGCGCGCCGGTGTCCTCGATGACGGCGCGCAGCCCGGCGACGTCCGCGTCGGACAGGGCGCGCGCGCCGAGTCCGTCGCGCAGCGTCCGCTGCTGCGCAGGGGTGGCGCGCTCCATGGCGAGCGCCACCAGCAGCGTCTGCTTGCCCTCGCTGAGGTCGTCGCCGGCAGGCTTGCCCGTGACCGACGGATCGCCGAAGACGCCGAGCACGTCGTCGCGCAGCTGGAACGCCTCGCCGAGCGGCAGGCCGTACGCCGACAGCGCTGCGGTCGTCGCCGGGGTCGCCCCGGCCGCGGCGGCGCCCAGGTGCAACGGACCCTCGACCGTGTACTTGCTCGTCTTGAACCGGGCGACGCGCATCGCGTCGGCGGCCGAGAAGTCGCCGCGTGCCTGCACGAGCACGTCGAGGTACTGGCCTGCCATGACGACCTGCCGCATCGAGTCGAACACCGGACGCGTCGCGGCGAAGCCGGCCTCGTCGAGCAGGGCGTCGGCCCACGACAGCAGGAGGTCGCCGAGCAGGATCGCCGCGGCGCGGCCGAACGCCGCCGGATCGCCGAGCCATCCCGCGTCGGCGTGCTGTGCCGCGAAGGCGACGTGCGCCGCCGGGTTGCCGCGACGGGTGTCGCTCTCGTCCATGACGTCGTCGTGCACGAGCGCGCACGCGTGCAGCAGTTCCAGCGACGCGGCCGCTCGGACGATGCGAGGGTCGACCCCTTCGCCGTCGTCGCGCACGCTGCGCCAACCCCAGTACGCGAACTGCGGTCGCAGCCGCTTGCCGCCGTCGAGCACGATGCTGCGCGCGGCCTCGACCATCGGCGCGAGTTCGGCGCCGACCTCGAGCAGCGAGTCGGCGCGCCGGTCGAGGAACTCGGCCAGGACGTGATCCACCTGCGTCACGAAGTCTTCGCGGAGCGCCCCCACGCTTCGGACATTACGCTGCACGCATGACGCGAACGGTCCGAGAGGCGCTGGCTGAGGGGCACCCGACGATCTCGTTCGAGTTCATGCCGCCGAAGACGGCCGAGGACGAACGCCGCATCTGGACGACCATCCGCGAGCTCGAGCCGCTGCAGCCGTCGTTCGTGTCGGTCACCTACGGCGCCGGCGGTTCGACGCGCGACAACACGATCTCAGTCGTCGAGAAGATCGCGCACGACACCACGCTGCTGCCCGTGGCGCATCTCACCGCGGTCAATCACTCCGTCGCCGAACTGCGCTCGATCATCGGACGCTTCGCCGACGCCGGCATCGTCAACATGCTCGCCCTGCGCGGCGACCCGCCGGGCGACGTCGAGGGCGAGTGGGTCAAGCACCCCGAGGGCGTCCAGTACGCGTCCGAGCTGGTCGAGCTGCTGCGCGCGCACGGCCAGTTCTGCATCGGCGTCGCGGCCTTCCCGTACAAGCACCCGCGCTCGGCCAGCATCGAGGCCGACACCGCGCAGTTCGTCGCGAAGTGCCGGGCCGGCGCCGACTATGCGATCACCCAGATGTTCTTCGACGCCGACGACTACCTGCGCCTGCGCGACCGCGTCGCCGCGGCCGGGTGCGACGTCCCGATCATCCCGTCGCTCATGCCGGTGACGACCATGCGGACGGTCGCGCGCTCGGAGCAGCTGTCCGGCGCCCCGTTCCCGCCCGCGCTGCTGCAGCGCTTCGAAGCCGTCGCGGACGACCCGAAGGCCGTGCGTGAGCTCGGCATCGCCTCGGCGATCGAGCTGGCCCAGCGGCTGCTGCGCGAGGGCGCCCCGGGCCTGCACTTCGTGACCTTCAACTACAGCCGCGCCACCCGCGAGGTCATGGCCGAGCTGACCCTCCCCGCCCGCGCCGCCTGACGCGTCCGGAGGCGTTTGTCCCGCTGCGTCGGGTTTTCCTGCACCTGTGTCCCGGCGTTGCGGGGCAAGGCGCGTCCATGTGCCGGTGCTGCGGGACAAGGCGCACGGATGTCCTGGTGTTGCGGGGCAAGGCGGGTCGATCTGGCGCTGCTCGTCGACGGATCTTGTGCAGGACGCGCGTGGTCGTGCGCGCGTCGTGCACAAGTTCGGCCG
>NZ_JBQCEE010000258.1:0-31705 GCF_051960575.1 Jatrophihabitans sp. | reverse complement strand
CGGGTGACGGCCCAGGGGGTGATGTGGTCGGCCTCGCAGTACCAGACCGGGGCGTCGCAGTCGGGGAAGGTGCAGCCGCCGTCACGGGCGATGATCGCCAGGCGCTGCTGCTCCTGGAAGCAGCGCGACCGCTCGCTGTACGCCACGATGCCGTGCAGGCTGTCCAGGGCGACGCCGAGGACGTTGGGGTTCCCGCCGGCCCACTGCAGCGCCTCGGCGACGCTGACCAGGTCGCCGTGCCCGGTGCGGGCCAGGCCGGTGCCGGCCAGCCAGTCCTCGGCCGACATCGTCAACAGCACGGTGGTGTGGACGCCGCCGGCGGTCGGGGTCGCCCCGTTGGCCTGCAGCAGCCGCAGCAGCTGCAGGAACCCGTCGTGCCGGCGCTGGGTGGCGGTGCGGGTGTCCCGGACCGGCCCGGATGCCGGCGGCGGGGTGATCGCATCGTTCGCGTCCCCGAACGACAACCCCTCGGCGGCATCTGCCCTCTCGGCGCCGTCGCCCGTGTCCGCGTCGCCCTCGGAGGCACCGCCGGCCCCGTCGCTGTCGACGCTGCCGCTGGTGTCGGGGTCGAGGTTGCGGGGATGGGTGATCGCGTCGAGCAGGGTGCGGAGCCGTTCGGTGGCCTCCGCGGTCAGGTCACCGCGCAGCACCGACGACCCGTCCGGACGCACCCGCAGATCCAGCCCACGCGACTGCTGGGCCAGCCGGTCATCACCCAGCCTGCCGTCCGGGTCGAGATGGGTGTGCACCTGCTGCCCCAACTGGCGCACCGTGTTCGGGTCGGACTGGGCGGCCTCGCGCAGCAGCAGCGCCTCGACATGATCATGCGCCTGCTCGCGGACACCGGCCGGCAGTTCGCTGATGCACGCGGCGATGACCCGCGCGTGCTCGGCGTTGATCACGCCCTCGGCCAACGCGGCCGCGGTCTGCGGGAACGCCGCGTCCAGCGGCTCACCGGTCGCGAACGCCTGCCGCGGACCGACCATCGCCGCCGCCCTCACCCGCGCCGCGGCCTCGGCGGAGTTGATCCGCAACGTCGCATGCAGCAACGCCTTCGTCGACCGCTGCGAATGCCTCGAGGCCACATCACGCCGGTCGAGCTCCGCGATCACCGCCGCATCCACCGCCGCCAACCGGCACCGCAACGCCTCCACCGACCGCACCGCATCCAGCAACTCGGCCTCGGACAGCAACGCCGTCGACGACCCCAGCAACCCGGCCAACTCGGCATGCCCAGCGGGAAGCGTCCACGCTTCGACCGCCGGTGCCACCATGCGATCAGTCTACCCGATAGAACGTTCGAAAAGCAAGCTATCCAATAGAGAGAAGCCGTTACTGTATAAGCGATTCCGAGTCATTGGCACCTCGCCAACAGGGTGTCAACTTCGGCGCCTGGCCTCCCCCTGCAGATCGGAGTCACAGTCAAACGAGCTCGTCCAGCATCCGGTCGATCGAGCCGACGCCGATCGACAGGTGGCCCTCGCCCTGCTCGAGGTGCGCCTGCACACCCGGCACGTGCTGCGCCAACCATTGCCCGTGCGCGAACGGCACCATGAGGTCGAGGTCGCCCTGCCAGAGCGTCACCGGCACGCGGATGTCGCCGAGCTCGAAGCCCCACGGGCGCACGAACGCGAGGTCGTCGTCGTACCAGCCGTCGACGCCGGTGCGCAGCGCCTCGTGGAAGTTGGCGGCGAGGTCCTCGCCGTACTCGTCGGTGATCACGGCGCGGTCGACGTCGGGCAGCAGCGTCGACAGCGAGCCGATGATGCCCTCGGCTGTCACCGTGCGCAGCGCCTTGAGGTCACGTTCCATGAACTCGCGCAGCCCCGCCACGTCGTCGCGGGCCAGTCCGAACTCCTCGATGTTCTGCTCGCCCATGCCGGCGAGGAAGTCGAGTCCGTCGGCCTCGAACGGCGCGACGCTCGCGATCGACAGGGCGGCACGCACCCGGTCGGGCAGCCCGGCGGCGGTCGCGAGCGCGTGCGGCCCGCCGCCCGACCACCCCGCGGTGACGCACCGCTCGGCGCCGAGCTCGTCGAGCAGGGCAGACACGAGCGGCACCACGTCGGCGACCGTGCGTCCCTCGACACGGGTCGAGGCGCCGTAGCCGGGACGCGAGAAGGTGACCAGTCGCAGGCCGCGGGACGCCGCCGCCCGCGCCAGGTCGCGCGACTGCACCACCGAGCCGGGGGTGCCGTGGTGGAAGACCAAGGGGAGGCCGTCGTCCGGACCGGACACGTCGTAGGAGAGCGAGCTGCCGTTGGGCAGCGTGAGGGTTCGCGTCATGATCCGCATGCTGGCACGTCCGTGGCCGCTTCGCCCGGATCGCCGCGACACCGGGCGACGCTCTGCCGCTCGGATGCACCCCGCCGCCATACTGGCCGCCCGAGGAGGTGGCCATGGCGAAGAAGGCAGCGCGGCTCGATCGCAAGACCTACGAGCGGGAACTGTTCCGTCTGCAGGCCGAGCTGGTGACCATGCAGGAGTGGGTGCGCGCCGAGCGGGCGCGCCTGCTCGTCGTCTTCGAGGGTCGCGATGCGGCCGGCAAGGGCAGCGCGATCACCCGCGTCACCCAGTACCTCAACCCGCGCGTCGCACGCGTCGTCGCCCTGCCGGCACCGACCGAGCGCGAGCGCACGCAGTGGTACTTCCAGCGCTACATCGCCCATCTGCCCGCGGCGGGCGAGATCGTGCTGATGGACCGGTCCTGGTACAACCGCGCCGGCGTCGAGCGGGTCATGGGCTTCTGCACGCCGGACGAGTACCGCCGCTTCCTCGCGCAGTGCCCTGTGTTCGAACGGCTGCTCGTCGACGACGGCATCATGCTGCGCAAGTACTGGTTCTCGGTGAGCGACGCCGAGCAGGAGCGTCGCTTCCGGTCGCGCAAGGACGACCCGATGCGCCGGTGGAAGCTCTCACCGATGGACGTCGAGTCGATCCTGCGGTGGGAGGACTACTCGCGCGCGAAGGACGAGATGTTCGTGCACACCGACATCACCGAGGCGCCCTGGTGGGCGGTCGAGGGCGACGACAAGCGGGCGGCGCGCGTCAACATGATCGCGCACCTGCTGTCGACGGTGCCGTACGTCGAGGTGCAGCGTCCGCCCATCAAGCTGCCGCGGCGCCCGGCGGCGACGCTGTACGAGCGCCCACCGCGCGAGCTGTTCCGCGCCGTGCCCGACCATGCCGCCACCCTGGCCGAGTAGCGAGGGCGTCGACGCCGCAACAGGACCGCCACAGGAAGAACGTCCCTGCCGGTGCCCGCGCCGGTCTGGTGGCATCGCGCGCATGACGACGCTGCAGCGCTCCGGCCCGACCGAGCCCGCGCCGCATCCCATCGCCGCCGCCCCGGCTGTTGAACGGGGCAAGGGGTCGACCTTCGCCGCGCTGCTGCGCACCACCGACCCCAAGGTGATCGGCCGGCTCTACCTCGTGACGTCGCTGGCGTGGTTCCTCGTCGGCGGCGTGATGGCGCTGCTCATGCGCATCGAGCTCGCTCGCCCGGGTCTGCAGGTGCTGACGCCCGAGCAGTACAACCAGCTGTTCACGATGCACGGCACGATCATGCTGCTGTTCTTCGCGACGTCGATCGTCTTCGCCTTCGCCAACCTCGTGCTGCCACTGCAGATCGGCTCGCCCGACGTCGCATTCCCACGGCTGAACGCCTTCTCGTACTGGCTGTACTTCTTCGGGGCGCTGACCGCCAACCTCGCGTTCATCACGCCGAGCGGCGCGGCCGACGTCGGCTGGACGCTCTACACGCCGCTCTCGGACGCGCACAACTCACCCGGCGTCGGCATCAACCTGTGGATCGTCGGCGTCGGCCTCTCCGGCCTGGGCACGATCCTGGGCGCGGTCAACATGATCACCACGGTGCTGTGCCTGCGCGCGCCCGGCATGACGATGTTCCGGTTGCCCGTCTTCACCTGGAACATCCTGGTGACCAGCCTGCTCGTGATCCTGGTGTTCCCGCTGCTCACCGCCGCCCTGCTCGTGCTCTGGGTCGACCGCGTGCTCGGCGCCAAGGTGTACGACCCCGCCAACGGCGGCGCGATCCTCTACCAACACCTGTTCTGGTTCTTCGGCCATCCCGAGGTCTACATCATCGCGTTGCCGTTCTTCGGCATCATCACCGAGATCATCCCGGTGTTCAGCCGCAAGCCGCTGTTCGGCTACAAGGGGATGGTCTTCGCGACGATCTCGATCGCCGCGCTGTCGCTGACGGTGTGGGCGCACCACATGTTCACCACCGGTCAGGTGCTGCTGCCGTTCTTCTCCGCCCTCACCTTCCTGATCGCCGTCCCGACCGGCATCAAGTTCTTCAACTGGATCGGCACCATGTGGCGCGGCGTCGTCACCTTCGAGGCGCCGATGCTGTTCGCCGTCGGCTTCATGGCGACGTTCCTCTTCGGTGGCCTGTCCGGCGTGCTGCTCGCCGCCCCGCCGCTGGACTTCCACGTGTCGGACACGTACTTCGTGGTCGCCCACTTCCACTACGTGCTCTTCGGTGTCGTCGTCTTCGCGGCGTGGGCGGGCATCTACTTCTGGTTCCCGAAGTTCACCGGCCGCTACCTCGACGACCGGTTGGCGAAGCTGCACTTCTGGCTGACCTTCATCGGCTTCCACACGACCTTCCTCGTGCAGCACTGGCTCGGCACCGAGGGCATGCCGCGTCGGTACGCCGACTACCAGGCGGCCGACGGCTTCACGACGCTCAACACGATCTCGACGATCGGGTCGATCGTGCTCGGCGCCTCGATGCTGCCGTTCCTCTGGAACGTGTACCGCTCGTACCGGTTCGGTGAGGTCGTGACCGCCGACGATCCGTGGGGCTACGGGAACTCGCTGGAGTGGGCGACGTCGAGCCCGCCGCCGCGGCACAACTTCACGTCCATCCCGCGCATCCGCTCCGAGCGGCCGGCGTTCGAGGCGCACTACCCGCACCTGCTGGCGCGGCTGGAGGCCGAGGCGCACACCGGACGCTGGGTGACCAGGCATGCGGCGGCGCCGGCACCGGACGAACCGGCCGCGGTCGGCGCGGCGGGCGACTGAGCGACGTCAGTCGTCGATGCGGCGCCCCTGCTCGTCCCAGTGCGCGGCGACCATCTTCGATGGCTGCACGCGCGGCGGCTCGCCCTCCTGCTTCGGGAAGTTCGGCGGGTAGGGCATGTCGCCGAGGCCGTGGTCGCGCTCGTCGCGCTCGGCCCACTCGAGCAGCGGCTCGATCGACCAGACGGCGTCGTCGATGCCCGCGTGCAGGTCGCCGAGCTCGGCGAAGCGGGCGGGCATCGTCGCGATCGTGAAGTCCTCCATCTCGACATCCGGCAACTCGGCCCAGGTGATCGGCGCCGACACCGGCCCCCACGGACGCCCCCGCACCGAGTACGCCGCGGCGATGGTGCGGTCGCGGGCGTTCTGGTTGTAGTCGAGGAAGACCTGCTGGCCGCGCTGCTCCTTCCACCACGCCGTCGTCACGAGCGACGGCATGCGCCGCTCGACCTCGCGGGCGAAGGCGAGCGCGGCGCGGCGCACCTCCTTGAAGCCGAACGCCGGCTCGATGCGCACGTAGACGTGCAGCCCCTTCGACCCGGACGTCTTGGGCCAGCCGACGGCGCCGAGGTCGTCGAGCACGCCGCGCACGACCTCGCCGACGGCCTTGCAGTCCTGGAAGTCCGTGCCCGGTTGCGGGTCGAGGTCGATGCGCAGTTCGTCCGGCTTCTCGGTGTCGGCGCGGCGCGAGTGCCACGGGTGGAACTCGACCGTCGACATCTGCACGCCCCAGATGACGTCGGCCAGCTTGGTGACGCAGAGCTCGTCGGCCGTGCGTCCGGACGGGAAGCGCACCTCGACGGTGTCGATCCAGTCGGGCGCGCCCTTGGGCAGGCGCTTCTGGTAGATCTTCTCGCCGTCGACGCCCTCGGGGTAGCGGTGCAGCATGCACGGCCGTTCGCGCAGCGCCCGCACGATGCCGTCGCCCACCGACAGGTAGTAGTGGACGAGGTCGAGCTTGGTCTCGCCGCGCGTCGAGAAGTACACGCGGTCGGGGTTGCTGATGCGCACGGTGTACGGCCCGACCTCGACCTCGGTGCTGGGGCTCGCGGCCATGGCCCGACGCTACCGCGCCGCCCAGGCCGCGCCCGTACCCTGACGGCATGCGGCTCGAGGAACGCTACGACGACGAGGACGGCCCGGAGCCCCCGTGGCACCGTCCCGGCGTCGACGGCGCCTGGCTGCGCAACGCGAACCCGAACACGGTCGACGGCGAGCTGCAGAACCTCGCCGCGTTCGGCTCGGGCCTGACCCGGCTGACCGGCCCGCGCCGCCACGCCGCCCGGCTCATCGTCGCGCTGGTGCTGCTCGGTTTCGTCCTCGCCATCGTCGCCACGGTGGTCGCCCAGGTTCGCGGTCGGTAAGGATTCGGGCCATGTTCCGTCGGTACCGTCGAGGTATGCACACGACCGACGACCTGCCCGCCCCCGCCGTCCAGAAGACCGACGCCGCGTGGAAGGCCGAACTGACGCCCGAGGAGTACCGGGTGCTGCGCCAGGCCGGCACCGAGCGGGCGTTCACCGGTGAATACACCGACCTCAAGCAGGTCGGCGTCTACCGCTGCCGCGCGTGCAACAGCGAGCTGTTCCGCAGCGAGACGAAGTTCGAGTCGCACTGCGGCTGGCCGTCGTTCTTCAGCCCGCTCGCCGGTGACCGGATCATCGAGCGCAGCGACACCTCGCTCGGCATGCGTCGTGTCGAGGTGCTCTGCGCGAACTGCCACAGCCACCTCGGGCACGTCTTCGAGGGCGAGGGGTACGGCACCCCGACCGACCTGCGCTACTGCATCAACTCGATCTCGCTGCGCTTCGAGCCCGCCTGACCGGCTTCGGCCGAGCACCCGTCACTTCCGTGCCAGGTCGTATTCGTCACGCAGCGTGACGCTCTTGCCCGGTGACGCCGCGCGGATCCCCCGCCGGCCGACGACCGGAAGGAGCGCCCGATGCGCGCGACCCGCACCATCACCACCCTGCTCGGACTCGCCGCTGCGGCAGCCGCCACCATCGGCGGGGCCGCGGGCGCCGCGGCGAGTCCGGTGCCGCCCCCCGCCCACGCCGCGCGGGACGGCACGTGGGTCAACGTCAACACCGCCACCCGCTCGGTCAAGCAGGTCATCGTCACGCCGAACCGCGTCGGCAGCGTCAACGTGGACGCGTTCGGCTCGTGCACGCCGACCCTGTGCGAGTGGGGATCGGTACCCGCGATCACCTACGGCGCCAACGTCTCGGCGACGAGCGGCGCGACGTTCCAGACGCGGCAGGCCTTCCTGCTCAACGGCAAGGAGTGGTCGCGCACCACGCTGTTCGGCTCGGTCGTCCGCACCCGCGCGGGGCTGCGCCTGAACCTGCGCGAGCTCACCAATTTCGAGGACGGCTCGGGACGCAGGAATTACACCGTGACCGAGACGTTCCGCCTCGGCGCCCCGGCGAGGGCCACCAGGCTCGGCAGGTCGGTCAGTGGCTACGTCCCGGGGTACCGTCCGCTGCTCACCCCGCGCGCGTTCGGCAGTTGGAAGCCGATCACGCCGGCCGGCAGCCTGGCGAAGCTCGTGATCGGCGGCAGCACCGCAGCTCCCGTCGTCACCGGTTACGGACAGTGCTCACCCACCCCGTGCAGCCTCGGCTCGGTGCGTGGCATCGCGTACGGCCCGTCGATCTCGTCCCCGGTCGGCGGCACCGTGTTCGCGAACTACGCCTTCGGCTTCAAGCGCGAGCAGCTGGTGATCACCTACACCCGCAACCCGCTGACCGGGGCCGAGCGGCTGGTCGTCGGTGAGTACAGCGAGTTCACCGACGGCAGCGGCCGCTCGAACTACGCCGTCACCGAGACGCTCGTGCGCGCCTGACCCCGCGCCCGGGCATCGATGCCCCGCTGTGCCACGCGGTCCCAGCCGATCCGCGTGCCACGGCGGGGCATCGTCGCGTCCGGCCTATGGGAGCGCTTCGACCAGCTCGCCGATCGAGCGGGCACGGCCGGTGTAGAACGGGATCTCCTCGCGCACGTGGCGGCGGGCGCCGGACGCACGCAGGTGGCGCATGAGGTCGACGATGCGGTGCAGCTCGTCGCACTCGAAGGCGAGGATCCACTCGTAGTCACCGAGCGCGAAGGACGCGACGGTGTTGGCCCGCACGTCCTTGTACTCGCGCGCCATCATCCCGTGCTCGGCCAGCAGCGCACGGCGCTCCTCGTCCGGCAGCAGGTACCACTCGTACGAGCGGACGAACGGGTAGACGCAGACATAGGCGCGCGGCTCCTCCTCGGCGAGGAAGGCCGGCACGTGCGAGCGGTTGAACTCGGCGGGCCGGTGCAGCGCCATGTTCGACCAGACCGGCTCGAGGTGCGCGCCCAGCCGGGTGCGGCGGAAGCGCGAGTACGCCTCCTGCAGCTCGTCGGCCGTGGACGCGTGCCACCACACCATGAGGTCGGCGTCGGCGCGCAGCGCGCTGACGTCGTAGGTGCCGCGCACGACCACGTCCTTCGCGGCGAGCTGGTCGTAGAGGTCCTGCACCTCGGCGCCCAGGGCGGCGCGGTCGGCCTCGCCGATCGGGCGCGCCACCTTGAACACCGACCACGCGGTGTAGCGGATGACCTCGTTCAGTTCCTTGGCGAGCTTGCCGTTGACCATGTGGTCATTGTCCGCCTGCGCGCAGGGACGCGGCCACCGCCTCGGCTGCCTGACGCGCCACACCGATGCAGGCGGGGATGCCGATGCCGTCGTAGGCCGCGCCGCACACGGCGAGGCCGGGCACCTCGGCCACGGCCGCCCGCGCCCGCGCGATGCGGTCGCGGTGCCCGACGGTGTACTGCGGCAGCCCGCCGCCCCAGCGGGTGACGAGGGCGTCGACCGGCTGCGCGTCGACACCGAGCAGCGGCCGCAGCTCGCGGCGCACCAGCTCGACGAGCTCGTCGTCGTCGCGCTGCAGGGTGACCTCGTCGCCCGCACGCCCGACCGAACCCCGCAGCAGCGTGAGCCCGTCGGACGCGATCGGCCACTTCTGGGTCGAGATGGTGAGCCCCTTCGTGACCACCCGCTCCCCCGCGGCGACGAGCAGCCCGCTGCCCGGCGGCAGGTCGACGTCGCGCAGGGCGAGCGTCACGATCGCGACGCTGGCGGTGTCGATCTCGCCGAGCGCCGTCGACGCCGCGGGCGCGACCTCGCCGAGCAGCCGCGACGCCTTCGACGGCGGCAGCGCGACGATCACGCCGTCGGCGGTGATCAGCTCCGGCTCGGGCACCGGCCCGCACTCGAGCTCGAAGCCGCCCGCCGTGCGCCGCAGCCGCCGCGCCGTGACGCCGGTGCGCACGGTGAACCGGCCCGACGTCGCGAGCTCCTGCGGCAGCCGGCCCAGCCCGCCCCGCAGGCTGGTGAAGACCGGCCCCGAGCCCGAGCGCGTGCCACCCCCCGCCGCCGACCGCGCCGCGGCCTCGAAGATCGAGCCGCCCTCGTCCAGCACGGCGTTCAGGGCGGGCATCGTGGCGCGCACGGACAGTTCGTCGACCCGGCCGGCGTACACCCCGCCGAGCAGCGGCTCGACGAGCCGGTCGGCCACCTCGTCGCCGAGCCGCGGCCGGATCAGCCCGCCGACCGACACGTCCTCCGTCGTCGGCTCGAGCGGCGGCAGGGACGGTTCGGCGGCGATCGCGGCCAGGCCCGCCTCGGTGAACAGCCCGGACTCGCGGGCGGCGTCGAGATCGCCCGGGATGCCCATCATCGTGTGCGCCGGCAGGCCGTGCCGCCGGCCGCCGGCGAAGACGCCCGCCGACGTGGTGAGCGGGTCGATGCGCTCGTCGTCCAGGTTGGCCTCGTGCAGCAGGTCGACGCCCTCCGGCCGCTTCACCAGCAGCGCCTCGGCGCCGACGTCGACCCGCACGCCGCCGACCTCGCGCACGCGTAGCTTGCCGCCGACCTCGTCGGAGGCCTCGAGCAGCAGCACCTCCGCGTCCGGCAGCCGGTCGGCCACGGTCCAGGCGGCGGTCAGCCCGCTGATGCCGCCGCCGACGACGACCACCCTCATGACAGTGAGTGGACGAGTTCGACGATGCGGGTGAGCACGTCGGGGTCGGTCTCGGGCGGCACGCCGTGCCCGAGGTTGAAGATGTGGCCGGACGCCGCCCGCCCCTGCTCGACGACCCGACGCACCTCGGCCTCGACGACCCCCCACGGCGCGAAGAGGATCGCCGGGTCGAGGTTGCCCTGCACGACCGCGCCCGGCCCGAGCCGGCGCGCGGCCTCGTCCAGCGGCACTCGCCAGTCGACACCGACCACATCGGCGCCGGCTGCCCGCATCGAGGCCAGCAGCTCCCCCGTACCGACGCCGAAGTGGATGCGCGGCACGCCCGTCGCCGCGAGCGGCTCGAGCACCGAGCGGCTGTGCGGCAGCACGAAGCGCTCGTAGTCGGCACGTGACAGCGCGCCGGCCCACGAGTCGAAGAGCTGGATCGCCGCGACGCCGGCGTCGATCTGCACCTGCAGGAACGCCCGGGTGATGACGGCGAGGCGGTTGAGCAGCGAGCCCCACAGCACCGGACGCCCGTGCATGAGCGCCTTCGTCCGGGCGTGGTCCTTCGAAGGGCCGCCCTCGACCAGGTAGCTCGCCAGGGTGAACGGGGCGCCGGCGAACCCGATCAGCGGCGTGCCGCCGAGCTCGCCCACCAGCGCCTTCACGGCCTCGGTGATGTACGGGACGTCGTCGGGGGTCAGCTCGCGCAGCCGGTCGAGGTCGGCCTCGCTCTCGAAGCGCCGGTCGATCACCGGCCCGGTGCCCGGCACGATGTCGATGCCGAGCCCGATGGCGACCAGCGGCACGACAATGTCGCTGAAGAAGATGGCGGCGTCGACATGGTGCCGGCGCACCGGCTGCAGGGTGATCTCGGTGATGAGCCCCGGGTCGCGGCAGGCGTCCAGCATCGCCTGGTTCGCGCGCAGCGCGCGGTACTCGGGCAGCGAGCGGCCGGCCTGCCGCATGAACCACACCGGCGGGTACGGGCCGGGGTGTCCGGTGGCGGCGCGGACGAGGAGGGAGGCGCTCGACGGAGCCGCCTGTTCGGGTGTCGACATCACCCCCCATCGTCGCACGGACGTTCGGCGCGCCTGCGCCGCGATGTCGCACCCTCGTGCCACGGTGACGGTGTCGTCCCGTCCGTGACGAGCGACGTCGTGCGCCTCACTGCAGTGGCGTCGAAGGAGGATCCGTGCCGACCGACCCCGAGTACCTGTTCTGCCCGCTGTGTGCCCAGGAGACGCTCGTCGAGGCTCCGCCGTGCCCGGACGGCCACGGGTCCGACTGTCCCGAGCGGCTCTGCACCGACTGCGGGTTCGTGTTCGACATCGGGCCGGCGCCCATCGCGCCTGCCGCCCCGCGCCGGCGGGTCGCATGACCTCCCTCGTCCCCGTCCCGCAGGCGGTCACCGTGCCCGAGCCCGCCGACCCCTCGACACCCGCCGGCGCGCCGGCGCTGTTCCGCGACACGGTCGCCGCGCTCGAGGCGACCGCGCTGCGCCGCGAGGTGCGGCTCTCGCCGCTGCGGGCCCCGCAGCGGCTCGCGCCGTGGAGCCACGCCGTCGCAGCCGACGTCCTCGGCGCCGACGGCATCGAGCTCGCCACCGGACGCCTGGTGCTGCTGCACGACCCCGACGGCGAGGAGGCGTGGGACGGCCTGCTGCGCCTGGTCGCCTACGCCTCGGCCGAGATCGACCCCGAGATCGGCGTCGACATCCTGCTGCCGACCGTCGGCTGGAGCTGGCTCACCGAGGCGCTCACCGACCGCGGTGCCACCTACCGCGCCGCGGGCGGCACCGTCACGCAGACGAACTCGACCCGCTTCGGGGACATCGCCGGGCCCGTCAGCAGCGTCTCGATCGAGATCCGCGCCTCGTGGACGGCCGACGACACCGCCCTCGACCGTCACCTGCTCGCCTTCGCCGACCTGCTCTGCACCGCCGCCGGACTGCCGCCCGAGGGTGTCGCGGTCCTGTCGAACCGTTGATGTGACCGAGCCCGAGCCCGCATCGGTGCCGCCTGCCGGCGACCCGGCCGCCCCTGTCCTGCGCGAGCCGGCCGCCGGCGTGCCCGAGCCGATCACCACCGCCAAGCAACTGGACGACGTGGTGCGGGCGCTCGCCGCCGGCCGCGGCCCGGTCGCCCTCGACGCCGAACGGGCCTCGGGCTACCGGTACTCGCAGCGGGCCTACCTGGTGCAGCTGCGGCGGGCCGGCGTCGGCACGGTGCTCATCGATCCCGTGCCCCTGCCCGATCTCTCGGCCGTCGGCGAGGCGATCGCGGACGCCGAGTGGGTGCTGCACGCCGCCGGCCAGGACCTGCCGTGCCTGGCCGAGCTCGGCATGCGCCCGCAGCGGCTCTTCGACACGGAGCTGGCCGGACGCCTGCTCGGCGACGAGCGCGTCGCCCTCGGCACGATGGTCGAGAAGCATCTGCACGTCGGGCTCGAGAAGGGGCACTCGGCGGCAGACTGGTCGACCCGGCCGCTGCCCTACGACTGGCTGGTGTACGCCGCGCTGGACGTCGAGTTGCTCATCGACCTGCGCGACGCCCTCGCCGCCGAGCTGGCCGACGCCGGCAAGACCACCTGGGCCGAGCAAGAGTTCGAGGCGGTACGGCTCGCACCACCCCCGGCACCGCGCGTCGACCCCTGGCGGCGCACGTCCGGCATCCACCGCCTGCGCAACCGCCGCCAGCTCGCGGCCGTCCGCGCGATCTGGGAGGCCCGCGACACCGTCGCCCAGCAGCGCGACGTCGCGCCCGGGCGGGTGCTGCCCGACTCGGCGATCGTCGAGGCGGCACGGGCGCTGCCCGCGAGCGAGCGCGAGTTGTTGGCGCTGCCGATCTTCGGCGGCCCGCGTCAGCGCCGCCAGGTCACGACCTGGTTCGGCGCCGTCGCCGCGGCGCGCGCGCTGGACGAGCGCGACCTGCCCCCGGTGACGGGCGGGTCGGGCGACAGCGACGGCATGCCGGCGACGTCACGGTGGCGCGAGCGCGACGCCGCGGCCGCCGCCCGGCTCGTCGCCGCCCGCGCGGTGATCGCCGACCTCGCCGACGAGCACACCGTGCTCGCGCAGAACCTGCTCGCGTCCGATGTCGTGCGGCGGCTGTGCTGGACCCCGCCCGAGACCGTCGACGCCGGGTCCGTCCGTGACCGGCTCGCCGAGCTCGGGGCGCGTCCGTGGCAGATCGGGTTGACTGCCGAGCCGCTCGCCGCAGCACTGGCGGCCGCGCCCGCCGCGGCGGCGCCCGCCGCCGCCGAGCCCACCGGCGGCGACTCCGCCGAGTGATCGGGTCCTGAACGCGGGCTGAACGCCGGTGTGGCATTGTCCAGACTCATCCGTTTCCCGTGCTTCGACCGGAGGAGTCGCATGAGCACTGTCCTGTCCGCCGCCCGCCGCCCACGTGCGGTCGGCGCGCTGCTGGCCGTCCTGACCCTGCTGCTGCTCGGCCTGGTGAGCGGCTCGGCCTCGGCGCACCGCCCGACCTCGCGCGCCGTGCCGCCGCCGCCGGCGCAGCCGACCAGCGCCGACCAGATCCAGAACATCGACCAGGTCAAGACGGCGATCAAGGCCTACTACGGCGACACCGTCACCGGCGCCACGAACCCAGACGGCACCCCCGAGCACACCTTCGCCCCGAACGGCGCGTACGCCCATGAGGTGCAGTCGATCGCCACCTACGCGGCGAACCAGCTCTGGGGCAAGCACCACGGCAAGCCGACGCGGCACGCGCCCGGTCACAAGGCCGTCCTGTTCGACATCGACGACACCACGTTGAACACCTACAACTACGAGATCGCCAGCAACTTCGTCTACAACCCGGCGCAGAACGCGCTGTTCGTCAACAACGCCGCCTTCCCGGCCGTGCCGGGCATGGTCGCGCTCGAGCACGCGGCCGAGGCGCACGGCTACACGGTCTTCTTCCTGACCGGGCGTCCGATCGCGCAGCACGACGGCACCGTCGCCAACCTCACCGACGTGGGCTACGACGTCACCGACGCGAACCTGTACCTCAAGGACCAGACCAAGCCGTGGCTCAGCTCGTGCGCGCCGACCTGCACGACGATCCAGTACAAGTCGCTGACCCGCGCCCACATCGAGTCGCTCGGCTACGACATCGTCGCCAACTTCGGTGACCAGTACAGCGACCTCAAGGGCGGCTACGCCGACTCGACCTACAAGATCCCCAACCCGATGTACTACCTGCCGTAAGCCGCCTTGTCCCCCCGGCCAGTCATGTCCGGGCCTCCGGAACGACTGGGCGGGGGGACGAGCGGTCTCTCACCAGGGCAGGTAGCCCTGCACGGTGGACGCGAGGGCGGCCAGCGGATTCGCCTTCGCCGGCGCCTCGGCGCCGAGCTCGGGCCAGGGCGCGAAGACCCGGTCGACGTGCTCGAGCGCGGGCGCGAGGTCGGGGTAGTGCCGCAGCAGCACGTCCTTCATGGTGGTGCGCTGCACCCAGTCGTAGCCGAGCTGCGTGTACACCTCGGGCCGGAAGTCGTCGGTGAAGAAGCGGTCGCTCTTGAGCCGGCGTGATGCCATGAGGATGAAGACGCGGAACGCGGTGTCGCTGAAGCCGTACCCCTTCGGCGGCTGCTCGGCGTACATGCCGACCATCGGGTCGACCGCGTCGAGGTCGCCGTTGTAGAGCGTGGCGATCTCCTTCGCCCATTGCTTGTTGCCGCCGGCGAGCTCCTCGAACGATCGCACGCGCGGCATGCGCAGCGCCTCGCGGAAGTCGTTGTAGCGCGGGATGCCGCGTTCACGGTCGCGCAGGATGTCCAGCGTCGCGAGGTCGACGTGCTCGCCGTTGATCTTCTGCAGACTGCGCAGGGCGTTCGGGTAGTTGTGCAGCGTCACCGCGCCGGCGTCGGCCAGGCCCATCGAGTACCAGACGTTCTCCATGCCGAGCCGGCCGACGAACTCGCGGGTTCCGCGTCCCTGGATCTCGGTGAAGACCCGCTGCTCGAGCAGCCGGCCGTCCTCGATCGAGTGGAAGGCCCAGTCGTCCGGGATGAGCGGGTGCATGCGGTAGACCGACACGAACTCCTCGGTGAGCGAGAACGGCGCGGCGTGGTGGTCGGCGGTCGAGCCGAGGATGCCCGACAGCGCCTCGTTGTCGGTGAGCCGGCCGACCCGCTTGGCGAGCCCCTCGCCCTGGATGCCCCACCAGTTCGCGTTCATCCCGATCTGCAGCGCCGGATGCCGCAGGATCGTCGTCGTCCAGTCGACGGTGTGGATCTTCGCCATGAGCGCGGAGTTGACCAGCCAGGCGGTCTCGAACAGGCGCTGGTCGTCCATGCTCGGGTAGGCCCTCGCCAGCGCCGCGGCGATGGCGTTGTGCTCGAGGCTGAACAGCGTGTGCAGCAGCTCGAGGCCGGCCCACCAGTTCTCGTTGAAGCCCGAGTGGCTGATGCCCTCGTGCTCGGGGTCGGGCAGCAGCCGGTTCATCGCGTCGACCTTGATGCGGCCGCCGACGAACTCGCGGATCTCGGCCTGGCGGGCGACGCCGGTGCCGTAGAGCTGCGAGCCGTCCCACCAGTGCGTCTCGGTGTTCGCGTACGACGGCGACTGCGCCGCACCGTGCGCGACCGGGCAGCCGCCCGCACCGAGGGTCTTGCGGATCCGGATGGTGTCCTCGGGCCACACGTCACCCGCGGGCAGCGGCACCTCGTGGAACTGCGCCTCGTCGCCGTTCCCGTGGAAGAACCAGTTGTGGTTCATGAACTGCAGCCACGACGCGGCCAGGGTGTTGATGATCCCGGCCGGCTTGAACGTGTCGCGGGCGAGCAGCAGGTTGCTGACCTCGCGCGGGTTCGGGTCACCCTTGCGGCCGAGCGTCGGCGCGGTGAGGTGCATCGGCACGTTGCGGCCGAAGCCGGTGCCGGCCATGCCCATCGTCGGCAGCGTCAGGTCGTTGAACGACCCGTCGGGCTGCCGCGCGCGGCGGCGCTCGTCGGTCACCTCGCCGAGGTCGATCTCCGGACGGATGCCCTCGGGCTCGAGCAGGTTCTGCTCGCGCAGGTCCTTGCGCAGCAGCGCGAGGTTGCCGAGCTGCAGCGTCAGCCACGGCAGCTGGTGCCACGGCGTGCGCGCCGTCTGGTTGACCAGCTTGGTGACGGTGTCCGTGAGGCCCATGACGTGTCCCTTCGTTGTGCGACCTGACCATGCTCGCCCGCGCACTCCCCCGCGGTCATTGGGCAGTCGCCGCCTCTTCCTGGTCGCGTGTTGTGCAGCTGCACAGTGCAACGGGCGTAGCGTGCGCGGTGTGACCGAGACGACCGTGCACCCCGCCGTCCGCTCGCTGGCCGAGGCGCTGCTGGACGAGCTGCCCGTCCTCACGGCCGGCATGGCCGAGGCGATCCGCACCGGCGACCCGGTCTACGCCGACGTGCCCGACCTCGAGCAGTCGTGCGCCGACCACCTGAGCTACGTGCTCGGCGAACTGGCCGGTCTGCCGCGCGACACCAAGTCGGCGCGCCGGGTCGGCCGGCGCCGCGCCGAGGCGGGCGTGCCGCTCGCCACCGTGCTGCGCGGCAGTCGCCGGGCGGCGCGCTACATCCTCGACGTGCTGCTGCACCACGGCGGCAGCACGATGTCGAAGACGGTGCTGATGTCGACGGCGGCCACGGCGTGGGAGATCTTCGAGGAGTACAGCGAAGCCCTCTCGTCCGCCTATGTGTCGAGCGCCGGCGAACGGCTGCGGCGCGACACCGAGACGAGGGCGGCGACGGCCGGTGCGCTGCTCACCGGCGAGCTGGACGCCGACCGCCTGCGCGAGGCCGCGACCGCACTTCGCCTGCCCCTCACCGGACCGTTCGTCGTGGTCGTGGCCGACGGCGCGGACTCCCCCGCGCCCCGGTTCAGCCGCCGGCGCGTCGCCGCTGCGTGGCAGCCCGGCGTCGACCTGCACACCGGCGTCGTCGTGCCGCCGCACCACGACCTCGACTTGGTGACCGACCTGCTCGACGGGCTGCGCGCGGGCGTCAGCGCCCCGTTCGCCGACCTCGCCGACGCCGCGCCCGCGGCTGCGGAGGCGCGCCTGGCCTGGCGCATCGCCGCGCCGGGCACGGTCGTGAGGCGCGACCGCGCGCCCCTGCTGCGGCTACTCGCCGACGCGCCCTCGGCGGCGGCCTATCGCGACGAGGTGCTCGGCGGCCTGCTCGCCCTGCCCGACCGCGAACGCGCGCCGCTGCTCGACACCGTGCGGGTCTGGTTCGACACCGGCGGCTCGGCCGCGCAGACCGCCGCGGCACTGTTCGTCCACCGCAACACCGTCGGCTACCGCGTGCAGCAGCTCGAACGGCTCAGCGGCCGCAACCTCACCCACGCCGCCCAGGCGGCCGAGCTGCACGTGGCCCTCACCGCCCACCGCCTGCTCACGCCCTGACACCCGCCCCGCGTTCGCCCCACGTCCGCCCAGACATCCGATGATCTCGGGAATACCCCTGCTCTGACCGGGGTTTCCCCGAGATCATCTGGCGGACGAACGCGCTGGGCCTGGTGCCATCGGCCCCGACATCCGATGGTCTCGGGGAAATCCCTGCTCTGACCCGGGTTTTTCCGAGATCATCGCGGGCGAGAGCCGGGACTTCTGCCTCGGACGCGGGTCGCGGTGGCGGTCGCGGCAGCTCAGGCGGCGGCGCCGCGGCGCGGGGCCGGGCGGGGGCGCTGCACGACGTCGGTGTTGCGGGGCAGCTCGATGCGGATCGCCAGGCCACCGAAGGGTGGGGCCGCGGCCTGCAGCTTGCCGCGGTGCGCGTCGACGATGAGCCGGACGATCGCCAGCCCGAGCCCGGCACCGCGGGTGGCCGTGCGCACGCGCCCGCCGCGGCGGAACGGCTCGAACAGCGCGTCGACCTCGTTGCTCGCGATGACCGCGCCGCCGTTGGCGACGTGCAGCCACACCTTGTCGCCGCTCTGTCCCGTGGTCACGCGCAGCCAGCCGTCGGGCACGTTGTGCCGGATCGCGTTCTCGACCAGGTTGCCGACGAGCCGCTCGAGCAGCCGCGGGTCGCCGGTGGTGGCGGCGGCGTCGAGTTCGGTCTCGATCTGGATGCCCTTCTGATCGGCCTCGGCCGCCACCGCGTCGATGACGCTCGGCACGATCGCGGCGAGGTCGACCCGCTCGCTCACCTCGAGCTCGCCACCGCCGACGGCCTGCAACCGGGCGAGGGTGAGCAAGGACGTGACCAGCCGCTGCGCGCGGTCGGTCGCGCCCGAGACCACGGCGCCCATGCGGCGCAGCTCCTCGGCGTCGGCGTGCGGGTCGCTCAGCGTCACCTCGAGCTCGGTGCGGATCACCGACAGCGGTGTCCGCAGCTCGTGGGACGCGTTGGCCACGAACAGCCGCTGGCTGTCGAACGCGGCGTCGAGCCGGGCCAGCATCTCGTCGAAGGTGTCGGCGAGCTCGCGCAGCTCGTCGTCCGGGCCGCCGAGGTTGATGCGCTGGTCGAGCGTCTCGGTCGAGAGCTGCTTCGCCGTCGCGGTGAGCCGGGCGATCGGCCGCAGCGCCTGCTTCGCGAGCAGGTACCCGCCGGTCGTGCCGACGACGACGATGATCCCGAAGTAGAGCAGCCCCGAGTGCAGCAGGTAGGTGACGGCCGAGTCCTGCGCCTCGGAGATCTGCCGCGTGCGCGCGTGCGCCTCCGCCGTCGGCAGCGGCTTGGTGGTGTCGTAGGCCGGCAGCTGCCGGATGGCGCGCTGCACCAGGACGATGCAGGTGATGAGCAGGGAGATACCGACGAGCAGGACCAATCCGCCGTACAGCAACGCCATCCGGATGCGAAGCGTCGGGCGGAGGAGTCTCATCCGGCGCTACCAGCTCCTTCGGCCGCACCGCCGTGGTGCGCGTCCGAATTGAGGACGCTGGGGTCGATGCGGTACCCCGAGCCCACCACGGTGTCGATGATCGCCGGCTCGCCGAGCTTGCGGCGCAGCGTCATCATCGTGACGCGCACGGTGGTGGTGAACGGGTCGGCGTTCTCGTCCCACACTCGGTCGAGCAGCTCCTCGCTCGAGACGACGGCGCCGGACGCCATCATCAGCGTCTCGAGCACGCCGAACTCCTTGCGGGTGAGGTCGACCAGCTCGCCGTTGCGGGTGACCGTGCGCTTGGCCGAGTCGAGCTCGATGTCGCCCGCGGTGAGCACCGGCGGGGCGGCCGGCGTCGTGCGGCGCCCGAGCGCGCGCACGCGCGCGACGAGTTCGGCGAAGGCGAACGGCTTGGCGAGGTAGTCGTCGGCGCCGAGGGCCAGCCCCTGCACCTTGTCCTCGACCGTGCCGCTCGCGGTGAGCATCATGACGCGGGTCAGGACGCCCTCGTCCGACAGCCGCCGGCAGATCTCGTCGCCGGACATGCCCGGCAGGTCGCGGTCGAGCACGACGACGTCGTAGCGGGTGAGGGCCGCCTTGCGGTAGCCCTCGTCGCCGTCGACGGCCACGTCGACGGCCATGCCCTCGCGGCGAAGACCGCGGGCCACCGCTTCGGCCAGCTGTACTTCGTCCTCTACGACGAGGATTCGCATCCCTCTGCCTCCTGGTCGGTGTCGGCCGACACCTCTGTCTTCAGTTCCTGCGGCGGCCGCGCACACCACTCGACGATCCGCCGGCCGATGTCCGGAACCGACAGACCGGCGAGCGCGCGCACGTGCGCGACACTGCCGTGCTCGAGGAACCGTATCGGTATGCCGATCTCCCGGGTAGCCACGCCCGGCACCGTGTCCCGCACGGACTGGCTGACGCGCGACCCGACACCACCGGCCACGACGCCGTCCTCGACGGTCACGACCAGCCGCGCCTGCCGCGCCAGAGCGGTGATCGCGGGGTCGACCGGCGTCACCCAGCCCGGGTCGACGACCCGCACCGTGTACCCGGCGCCGCGCACCGCGCCGCACGCCTGGAGCACGTCGGGGGCCATCGCACCGACCGAGACGATGAGCACGTCGACCGTCGCGTCGGGCGCCGGCTCGGCCAGCACGTCGACGCCCCCGACCCGCCGCACCGCAGGGATCGGGTCGACGAGCGGCGTCTTCGGGAAGCGCAGCACGGTCGGCCCGTCGGCCACCTCGACGGCCTCGGCCAGCAGCTCGCGCAGGGTCGGCTCGTCGCGCGGCGCGGCGATCCGCAGCCCCGGCACCATGCCGAGGAGGGCGAGGTCCCACATGCCGTTGTGGCTCGGCCCGTCCTCGCCGGTGACCCCGGCGCGGTCGAGCACGAGCGTGACGGGCAGCCGGTGCAGGGCGACGTCGAGCAGCACCTGGTCGAAGGCCCGGTTAAGGAAGGTGGCGTACACCGCGACGACCGGGTGGAGGCCGCCCATGGCCAGGCCCGCGGCGGAGGTCACGGCGTGCTGCTCGGCGATGCCGACGTCGAAGCACCGGGTCGGGAAGCGCCGGTTGAACCCCCCCAGGCCGGTGGGGTCGCACATGGCCGCGGTGATCGCGACGATGTCGTCGCGCTGCTCGCCGAGGGCGACGAGCTGCTCGCCGAACACCGACGTCCAGCTGCGGCCCGCCGCCCGGGTGGCGCGACCGGTGACGGGGTCGAACCCGCGCGACTGGTGCATCTGGTCGGCCTGGTCGTTCTCGGCCGGGGCGTAGCCGTAGCCCTTGCGGGTGACGCAGTGCACGATCACCGGTCGGCCGTAGCCGCGGGCCATGCGCAGCGCCTGCTCCATCGCCGCGATGTCGTGCCCGTCGATCGGCCCTACGTACTTGAGGCCGAGGTCCTCGAACATGCCCTGCGGCGCGAGCATGTCCTTGATGCCGCGCTTCACGCCGTGCAACGCCTCGTAGAGCGGCGCGCCGACGACCGGCGTGCGCTCGAGCCGGTCCTTCATCGTGCCGAGCACCCGCTCGTAGCCCGGACGCAGCCGCAGCGCCGCGAGGTGCTCGGCGAGCCCGCCCGCCGTCGGCGAGTACGAGCGGCCGTTGTCGTTGACCACGACGATCACCGGGCGGTCGCTGCCCGCGATGTTGTTGAGCGCCTCCCAGCACATGCCGCCGGTGAGCGCGCCGTCGCCGACGACCGCGACGACCGGGCGCCGCTCGCCGCGCACGTCGAACGCCTTCGCCAGCCCGTCGGCGTAAGACAGTGCGGTGGACGCGTGCGAGTTCTCGATCCAGTCGTGCGGGCTCTCGTCGCGGCTCGGGTAGCCGGACAGGCCGCCGGTCTGCCGCAACGTGTCGATGCGGTCCACGCGTCCGGTGAGCAGCTTGTGGACGTAGGCCTGGTGGCCCACGTCGAAGAGCACCGGCTCGGTCGGTGAGTCGAAGACCCGGTGCACGGCGATGGTCAGCTCGACGGCGCCCAGGTTCGGCCCGAGGTGCCCACCCGTGCGGGCGACCGTCTGCACCAGCACGTCGCGGATCTCGGCGGCCAGGCCGGCGAGCTGCTCGTGGGACAACGCCCGCAGGTCCGACGGCGCGCCGATGCGCTTGAGGAGCTCGGTCACGATTCCAATGTACGGGTCTGACCACGTGCGCCCCCGAGGACGAGCAGCGCGATGCACTCGACGTGGTGGGTCATCGGATAGGCGTCGAACGCCCGCAGCGCCTCGAGCCGCCACCCGTCGGCCTGCGCCGTCTTGACGTCCCGGGCGAGCGACGCCGGGTCGCACGAGACGTAGGCCACGGCGCGTGGCCCGAGGGCCAGCAGCGCGCGGGTGGCCGCGGTGCCGGCCCCGGCCCGCGGCGGGTCGAGCACCACGAGATCCGGACGCACCACCCGGCCCCCGCCGCGGCTCGCCGCGGTGATGCTCGCGGCGTCGACGCGGGCGCGCCGCACCTCGGCCCACGGGTACGCCGCGAGGTTGCCCTCGGCGTCTGCGACGGCCGTCGGCGAGGTCTCGAGCCCGACGACCCGGCCGGTCGCGCCCACGGCGGCGGCGAGCGGCGCGGTCAGTGCGCCGGCGCCGGCGTAGAGCTCGAGCACGTGCTCACCCGCCGCCGGACGCAGCAGGTCGAGCACCGCCCGGGTGTACGTGCTCGCGGCGTGGGGGTGCACCTGCCAGAAGCCGTCGGCGCGCACGGTGTACTCGTGCGGGCCGATGCGGTGCTTGACCCGCGGCGGGCCGGAGACGACCTCGACCTGGTCCGGCGGCCGCTGCCCGCGGGCGTGCCGCCCGGGGCCCGGGCGCCGGGCCAGCACGGTGACCTCGCGCCCGTCGCCGCGCACCGCCGACACGCCGGTGAGACCGGGCCAGCGCTCGCCGAGCAGCGGCGCGTCACCGACCCCGCGCGCGCCGAGCACGCACTGCCGCACCGGCTCGACCTCGTGCGACCGGTACCGCCGCAACCCCGGCGTGCCGTCGGACGCGACCGCGTACTCGATGCGGGTGCGCCAGCCGAGCGGCCCGCCCGGCAGCTCCTCGACCTCGCGCAGCAGGTGGCTGACGTCGGTGCCGGCCATGCGGGCGAACAGCTCGCGCACGACGTCGCGCTTGAGCTGCCGCTGGGTCGCCGGGGCGGCGTGCTGCCAGTCGCACCCGCCGCAGCGTCCGGGACGCGCGTACGGGCACGGCGGCGTCACCCGGTCGGGCGAGGCGGTGAGGACCTCGACCGCGTCGGCCCGCAGGTACGCGCTGCGCTCCTCGGTCACGACCGCCTCGACGAACTCGCCGGGCAGGGCGTGCCGGACGAACACGACGCGGCCCTCGTGCTTGGCGACGCAGTGCCCGCCGTGGGCGGCCGGGCCGACGTCCAGACGCAGCCGCGCGCCGACGAGTGAGATCACCCGTCAATCATCCGTCGGGACGGCCTCAGACGCGCGCCGAGGGCGCGGCCGGGCCGTCCGGCGCCGGCGCGCTGCGGGCGATCTCGTCGCTCGACACCAGCTGGTACGGCACGCTCGTGACCATCACGCCGCGCTCGAACAGCAGCCGGCCCTTGAGCCGCAGCGCGTACTGGTTGTGCAGCAGCTGCTCCCACCAGCGTCCGACGACGTACTCGGGGATGAAGACGCTGACGATGTCGCGCGGCCGGTCGGCGCGGATGCGCCGGATGTAGTCGAGGATCGGCCGGGTCACCTCGCGGTACGGCGACTCGACGACGGTGAGCGGCACCGGCAGGTCGTGGGCCTCCCACTCCTCCTGCAGCCGCCGGGTGTCCTCGTCGTCGAGGTTCACGGTCAGCGCGGTGAGGGTGTCGGGGCGGGTCGCCTTGGCGAAGGCGAGGGCCCGCAGCGTCGGCTTGTGCACCTTCGACACGAGCACGATGACGTTGTTGCGGGCCGGGTACACCAGCCCGGTGTCCTCGGTCGCCAGCTCGTCGGCGACCCGCGAGTAGTGCTTGTGGATGCCGCGCATCACCGCGTAGAGGATCGGCATCGCGATGAGCACCAGGTAGGCGCCCTTGCTGAACTTCGTGATGATCACGATGACGAGCACCAGGCCGGCGAGCGAGGCGCCGAAGGCGTTGATGGCGCGCGAGCGCTGGATGCGACGCCGCTCGGCGGTGTCGGTCTCGGTGCGCAGCTGCCGGTTCCAGTGCCGCACCATGCCGGACTGGCCGAGGGTGAACGACGTGAACACGCCGATGATGTACAGCTGGATCAGCCGGGTGACGTCGGCCTTGTAGATCGCGATCAGCGCGGCGGCCACGACGGCCAGGAAGATGATGCCGTTGCTGTACGCCAGCCGGTCGCCGCGGTTGTTGAGCTGCTTGGGCAGGTTGTTGTCCCGCGCCAGGATCGAGCCGAGCAGCGGGAAGCCGTTGAACGCGGTGTTGGCCGCCAGCACGAGGATGAGGGCCGTCGTGGCCTGGATGAAGAAGAAGCCGATCGAGTGCGGGCCGCCGAAGACGGCGCTGGCCACCTGGGCGATGACGGTGCGCTGCGGGCGGTGCTGGCAGTCGGGCAGCCTGACCCCGTGCTGCAGGAACGCGCAACTGTCGGCGGTGGGGTCGGTGATGTGCACCTTCGCGATGAGCGCCAGCGCGGTGAGGCCGACGAACATGGTGACCGCGATCGTCCCCATCGCCACGAGGGTGATCTGCGCGTTGCGCACCTTCGGCTGCCGGAACGCGGGCACGCCGTTGGCGATCGCCTCGACGCCGGTGAGCGCCGTGCAGCCGGACGAGAACGCCCGCAGGGTGAAGAACATGAGCGCCAGGAAGCTGAGCGAGCCGTAGCCCGAGTGCTGCACGATGCCGAACGACGCGCTCTCGGAACGGGGCGTGTGCCCGAACGCCACCCGCACGAGCCCCGTGATGATCATCACGCCGACGCCGGTGGCGAACAGGTAGGTCGGCGCGGCGAAGGCGGTGCCGGCCTCCTTGATGCCGCGCAGGTTGACCGCGGCGAGCAGCAGCACGAACCCGACCGCCATGAGCACGCGCTGGTGGTGCAGCGACGGCGCGGCCGAGATGATGTTGTCGACGCCGGAGCTCACCGACACCGCCACCGTCATCACGTAGTCGACGAGCAGCGCGCTCGCGACGATGACGCCGGCGGGCTGGCCGATGTTCTTCGTCGCCACCTCGTAGTCGCCGCCGCCGGTCGGGTAGGCCCGCACCAGCTGGCGGTACGAGGCCACGACGGCGGCCATGAGGATCACGACGGCGCCCGCGACCCACGGGGTGAGGTAGAGGTAGGCCGTGCCGCCGACCGTCAGCACGAGCAGGATCTCCTGCGTCGCGTAGGCCACCGACGACAGCGCGTCGCTGGCGAAGATCGGCAGCGCGAGGCGCTTGGGCAGCAGACTGTGCCCCGCCTGCTCCGAACGCACGGGACTGCCGATCACAACCCGCTTGAGGATCCGGGTCACCAGGGCCACGAGCCGCAACAATACGGCGGCCGGACGTGACCTGTGCGCCCGAGCGTCGCGCGTGTTCAGTGGCGGTGTGTAGCGTGCCGTCCCGGACGCGCAAGCCGGCGTCCGCACACGGATCCGCTCCAGATCCATCGAGAGTCGACGACGAGGACGGTGCGCGCGCGTGCACATCGTGATCATGGGCTGCGGCCGTGTCGGATCGGGGCTGGCGCTGCAGCTGGCGCGGCTCGACCACACCCTGGCGGTGATCGACCAGGACCCGCTCGCCTTCCGCCGCCTCGGTGACGACTTCCCCGGACGCACGGTGAAGGGCATCGGCTTCGACCGCGACACCCTCATCGAGGCCGGGGTCGACCAGGCCGGCGCCTTCGCCGCGGTGAGCAGCGGCGACAACTCGAACATCATCGCCGCCCGCGTGGCCCGCGAGACCTTCGGCGTGCAGAAGGTCGTCGCCCGCATCTACGACCAGCGCCGCGCCGAGGTCTACGAGCGGCTCGGCATCCCCACCGTCGCGACGGTGCCGTGGACGACCGGCCGCCTGCTCAAGACGCTGCTCGGCGAGGCGACGGCCCAGGTCTGGCGCGACCCGTCCGGCGGCGTCGTGCTGCTCGCCATCGATCCGCACGACGGCTGGATCGGCCGGTCGGTCGCCGACTTCGAGCGGGCGACCGGCAGCCGCGTGGCCGTGCTCACCCGGTTCGGGGTGGGGCAGCTGCCACCCCCGAACGCGCTCATCCAGTCCGGCGACATGCTGCACGCGCTGGCACCGGACGAGCACGCCGAGCAGGTCACCCGCCTGGCCGCGTCCGCGCCAGAAGGAGGCCACCAGTGAGGGTCGCCATCGCCGGGGTCGGCTCGGTCGGGCGCTCGATCGCCCGCGAGCTGCTCGCCAACGGCCACCACGTGCTGCTCATCGACAAGGACCCGGGCAAGGTCGAACCCGACCGGGTCGCCGGCGCCGAGTGGCTCAACGGCGACGCCTGCGAGGTGGCCAATCTCGAGGTCGCCGGGCTCGAGACCTACGACGTCATGGTCGGCGCCACCGGCGACGACAAGACCAACCTGGTCGTGTCGCTGCTGGCCAAGACCGAGTTCGCGGTGCGGCGCGTCGTCGCGCGCATCAACCACCCGAACAACGAGTGGCTCTTCAACGCCGCGTGGGGTGTCGACGTCGCGGTGTCGACGCCGCGGGTGCTCGCCGCGCTCGTCGAGGAGGCGGTCGAGATCGGCGACGTCGTGCGGCTGTTCAGCATCCGCGAGGGCCAGGCGAACCTCGTCGAGGTCACCCTGCCGCCCGGCGCGGCGTGCTGCGGGCAGGCCGTGCGCGACCTGCGGCTGCCGAAGGACGCCGTGCTGGTGGCCATCGTGCGCGGCAGCCGGGTGATCACCCCGACGCCCGAGGAGCCGCTCGAGGAGTCCGACGAGCTGCTGTTCGTCGCGACCCCCGAGACCGAGCCCGAGCTACGGAAGTCGGTCGTCAGCGGCTGACCCGGGTGCCGCCGCGAGCTGCGCGCGGGCCCGGCGCACCAGCCACCACGACGCGCCGAACGCGGCGATGGTCAACGGGTAGCCCATCGCCAGGCGGGCACCGGCCAGCCAGCCCGTGGCGTTGTGGTGGTACAGCACCGCCTGCACGATGCCGCGCGCCAGGAAGGTCACCGTCCAGGCCACGGTGGCGAGAAGGTAGGCCCGGAACAGCGACGTGCGCCGGAACCACGGGCGGCCGTCGTCAGCCGGCGGCGACGGGTCGAGGAACTCCCACACCAGCCCGACGGCCGGCCGCCGGACCAGCAGCGACACGACGAGCGGCACGGCGTACAGGAAACTGCCCCAGATGCCGAGCAGGAAGAACCCGCGCGCCTGGCCGGTGCGGGCGGCGATGAGCGCGGCCACCGCGACGCCGGCGGCACCCGAGATCGCCTGCTGCAGCGACTGCTTGCGCACGAGGCGGTAGACGATCAGCAGGGCCGCCACGGCGAGCGCGGTGATGACCGCGGCCCGCAGACCGGCGGTGGCGTTGACCGCGACGAAGACGACCGGCGGGATGCCGGTGATGAGCGCGCCCTGCCAGCCGCCGATGCTGGTCAGCAGCTGTTGGCGGTAGGTCTCACGCAGGCTGACGGGATCGGCGACCGGATCCGGACCGAGCTCGACGTCGCGGTCGTCGGTCACGCGGACGGCAGCAGCTCGTACCAGGGGTTGAAGATCGCGTGCTGCCCGTCGTGCAGCCCGACCCGTCCCTTGGCGACGATGCGGCGGCCGGGTTCGACGCCCGGTATGCGGCGACGGCCCAGCCAGACCAGGGTCAGCGTGGACGAGCCGTCGAACAGCTCGGCCTCGAGCGTCGGCACCGTCTCGTTCGGCGTGTAGCGCACCGACCGCAACCGGCCGACGACGCGCACGGTGCCCCCGCGCTCGACGACGTCGAGCCGGGTGCAGGACATCGTCTGGACGTGCTCCTGCAGCTCGTCCGCGTCGAGCCGTGAGGCGCTCGCGGTGAGGCGGTGCAGCAGTGACTGTCGGCCCACGGTGCCAGGGTAACCGCGGATCAGGCGCCTGGCGTGGGGAGTTCGACACCCTGGGGCAGCCGCAGCGGCACCGGCTCGCGCACCGGCAGCGGATCGGTCCCCCGCACGACCACCACCTGGCGCAGCAGCTCCTCGAAGGGCTCTGCCGCCGCGTCGTCCGCGGCGACCGGCCCGACGAGCATCGCGCGCAGGAACCAGCGGGGCCCGTCCACCCCGACGAAGCGCACCGGCACCGGCTGGTTGCGCTCGTCGCGCAGGTTGCCGAGCAGTTCCGGCCCGAACGGCCCGTCCTCGCGGTCCTTCGGGTTGCCCCGCTGCTGCTGGAGCGACTCGGCGATCTCGGTGCGCACGTCGCCCCAGATGCCCTCGTTGCGCGGCGCGGCGAAGACGCCGATCTGCATCGTGCCGTGCGGGCCGGCGACGGTGGCGGCGACGACCTGCTGCTGCTCGTTGACGTCGAGGCGGATGTCCAGGCCCGGCTGCACCGGGATGCGCAGCGCCCCGAGGTCGACGCGCTCGACCTCGTCGTCCGGTTCGTCGCGCACGTCGTAGGGGCCGGTCGTGGGCGGCACCTCGGCGCGCACGCGGGTCTCCCACGGCGGCGTGGCGTCGATCTTCGACCGGTCGGTGCGCTTCTGCTTACGGGCCATCGGACTGCTTCACCTTTCCTGGCGCGCCCACCTCGAGCGCCGCCGCTCCCCCGGTCGAACCGTGCCCACCCGTGCCGCGCGCTGAACCGGGCAGCTCGGCGACCTCGACGAACTCGGCCTGCGCCACCTGCTGCACGACCAGCTGGGCGATGCGCTCGCCGCGGTGCAGGGTGAGCGGCCGGGCGGTGTCGTGGTTGACGACGATCACCTTGACCTCGCCGCGGTAGCCGGCATCGATCGTGCCGGGCGCGTTGACGATGCCGAGCCCGGCACGCGCCGCGAGCCCCGAGCGCGGGTGCACGAACGCCGCGTAGCCGGGCGGCAGCGCGATGCTCAGCCCGGTGGGCAGCACCGCCCGCTCGCCGGGGGCGAGCGTGACGTCCGCCGCGGTCACGATGTCCGCGCCGGCGTCGCCGTCACACGCGTACGCCGGCAGGGGCAGGGCGTCGTCGAGTCGGCGCACGAGCACCCGCACCGGGGCGGTCGCGCTGGCTGTGCCTTCGCCCGTCACGGCGTCGAACGTTACCGGTGCGCTCATTACCCTCGACACCGTGGCAACGGACACCGGCACGACGGCGCTGTTCCGCGAGCGGCTGCGTCCGCCGTGGTGGTGGTACGCCGTCGCGATCTTCGTCGCCGTCCTGCTGGCCGCCGAGTTCCACATCGCGCAGATCGACGTCACCGACTGGCTGCCCTACATCGTGCTGGTGCCGCTCGCGGTCGGCATCGTCTTCTCGATGGGGCAGGCGACCGTGGTCGTCGACGACACGACGCTGCGGGTGCGCGGGGCGACGCTGCCGCTGGACATCGTAAGCGGCATCGTGGCCCTCGACGACCGCACCCTGCGCCGCGTCGTCGGTCGTGAGGGCGACCCGGCCGCGTTCGTCGCGATCCGCCCGTGGATCGGCCCGGGCGCGCAGCTGTGGCTGGACGACCCGGACGACCCGACGCCCTACTGGGTGGTCAGCACCCGGCGTCCGCAGCAGCTCGTCGAACTGATCCGCGCGCGGGGGCAGTGACCCGTCCCGCTACGTTGCGGGCATGACCACCGGCACCCCTGCGCACACCGCGTTCCCCCCTGTCGAGCAGCTCGGCCGACGCTTCGCCGGCCGCGTCGCCGTCGTCACGGGCGCGAGCCGCGGGATCGGGCTCGGCATCGCGGCCCGCCTCGTCGCCGAGGGCGCGCAGGTGCTCATCACCGCGCGCAAACCGGACGCGCTGGCCGAGGCGGTCGAGTCCCTCGGCGGCCCGGCGCACGCCGTCTTCGAGGCCGGACGCGGCGACGACCCCGAGCACCAGCAGGCGGCGGTCGAGCGTGCCGTCGCCGAGTTCGGCCGGCTCGACGTGCTGGTGAACAACGCCGGCATCAACCCGGCGTTCGGGCCGCTCACCGAGCTGGACGACGGCGCCGCCCGCAAGATCATGGACGTCAACGTGCTGGCCGCGCTCGACTGGACGCGGCGGGCGCTGGCCGCGGGCCTGGGCCGCGACGGGCAGGGCGCGGTCGTCAACATCGCCTCGGTCGCGGGCATCTCGCCGGCACCGGGCATCGCGTACTACGGGGTCAGCAAGTCGGCCCTGCTCGGGCTGACGATGCAGCTGGCGGCGGAACTGGCGCCGGCGGTGCGGGTGAACGCGATCGCGCCGGCCGTGGTGAAGACGCGCTTCGCCGAGGCGCTGTACGCCCACGACGAGCAGGCCGTGGCGGGCACCTACCCGCTCAAGCGCCTCGGGGTGCCCGAGGACATCGGCGCCGCCGCTGCCTTCCTGGCCAGCGACGACGCCGCGTGGATCACCGGTCAGACCCTCGTCTGCGACGGGGGCATCGGGCTGACCTGACCGGATCCGCCCCGCGATCGGCCGTCAGGCGCAATCGCGGCAGATCATCTGGCCGTTCTTCTCGCGGGCCAGCCGGCTGCGGTGGTGCACGAGGAAGCACGACGAGCAGGTGAACTCGTCGTCCTGCTTCGGCAGCACCCGCACGGTCAGTTCCTCGCCGGACATGCTGGACAGATCAGCACCCGGCAGTTCGAGCGACTCGGCCAGTTCGGCCTCGTCGACATCGATGGAAGACGACTGCGCCTCAGCGCGGCGCGCCTTCAACTCCTCGATCGAGTCCTCGTTGAGCTCGTCGACTTCACCCCGACGCGGAGCGTCGTAGTCGGTCGCCATCTACTTTCGTCAACTCCTTGCGTGGGGGACCCCACTGTGGTGCGGGCGGACGTCGGGCTCGGTCCGCCGAGCAAGATCGATCTGGTCCTGCTCCGGCCCTGCAACGTCCGGCCCCCGGCGTTTGTGCCCGCCGCTGACGTGGTGGTCGTCACCGGCGTGGAGACAGACAGGACGGGGGACGGGGGTGCTGCCGAACCGGACCGGACGCGGAAGGCTACCGCGTCCGGGCTGTGCCGCAACGGTGGGGCAGCCTGGGTTGTTCCCGCGCGCCGTGCGCTTTATCCCGCTCGTCCGGAACCCGTTCAGAACCTGTGCCGGACGCGCCCCGTCACGACGTGCCACCTCGTCGTCGGTGGCGCGGGTTAGGCTCTGGCGTCCAACCACCGGAGGTCGCAGCACATGCCGAGCACCACGAGGCGCCGGCCCCTGCCCGCCCTGGTCTTCCTGGTCGCCCTGCTCGGGGTCACCGCCCTGGTCTGGTGGCGGGTGATCGGACGCAACACCGGCAGCAGCGCGAGCGGCCCCTGCCCGACGCCGCGCCCGTCGACCTCCTCGTCCTCGTCGTCCGCCGCGCCCGCCGGTACCACCCTGCCGACGCCGCAGTCGGTGACGGTCGCGGTGCTCAACGCGACGAACCGGTCGGGCATCGCCAAGAAGGCCCGCGACGTGCTGATGAGCGACGGCTTCTCCTCGCCGTCCCCCGCCGCCGACGACAAATCAGGCGTGCACGTCACCGGCGTGGCCGAGATCCGGTACGGCCCCGGGCAGCAGGCCGCCGCCAAGCTGCTGCAGTACTACTTGCCGTCCGCCGCCCTCGTGCCGACCACGGCCACCGATCGCGTGATCGTCGTGTCGCTCGGCGAGCGGTACCGCCGCATCGCCCCAGCTGCCGACGTGACCGCCGCGCTCAAGGCCGACGGCGTCACCCTGAGCGACGCCCCCGCGCCGACGCCCACGCCCGCTCCGTCCGGCTCGGCGTCGACCTCCCCCCGCTGCTGACCCGGCCGGCTCAGCCGACGCGATCGGCGCCGAGCTCGTCCAGCAGCCCGAACAGGTCGGGCGCGAGCCCCGGCCCGGCGACCGCGTAGAAGTCGTCACCGGCGGCGCGGCCGCGCAGCCCGGACGACACGCAGCCGGCCTCGGCGGCCACGAGTCCCCCGGCGGCGTGGTCCCAGCGGTGCAGGCCGACCTCGAAGTAGCCGTCGAGCCGCCCGGCGGCGACGAAGCAGAGATCCAGGCTCGCGGCGCCCAGCCGGCGGACATCGGCCACGCGTGGCAGCAGTTCGAGCACGACGGCCGCCTGCCGCGCCCGGCGCGCGGCGTCGTAGCCGAAGCCCGTGCCGATCACGGCGCGGGCGAGCGGCACGTCCCGCGGGCCGGTCAGCCGCCGGTCGCCGAGGAACGCCCCGCCGCCGAGCGAGGCGGTGAACAGCTCGCCGGTCTCCGGGTTGTACACCGCGCCGGCGACGACGACACCGTCCAGCTCGGCGGCCACCGACACCGCGTACTGCGGCAGGCCGAGCACGAAGTTCACG
>NZ_JBQCEE010000257.1:0-16165 GCF_051960575.1 Jatrophihabitans sp. | reverse complement strand
ATCGGCGGTCGAGTGGTGCAACACCGACCCGAACTCGCGCCGCAACCGCGCGGTGTCGAGCACCCGGCCGTACTGCAGCAGCTGCGGCTGCTGCGCCGCGAGCTCGGCGGCGGCGGTCGAGCGGGTCAGCGCGCACCACGCACCGAACACCGGGGCGGGCAGCGGCAACCGGGCCGCGCCCGAGCGGCGCACCAGCTGCGACAGCACCAGCACGCCGTCGCCCGCGACGTGGAAGACGCCGGGGTGCCGCTGCACGGTGGCCCGGCGCAGCACCTCGATGGCGTCGTCCTCGTGCAGCAGCTGCAGACGCGGGTCGAAGCCGAGCACGGTCGGCACCGGCACCAGCGACAGGTAGCGCGTCATCGTCGTGTCGGCGTGCGGGCCGACGATGTCGGCGAAGCGCAGCACCGTGGTCGTGATGTCCGGACGCCGACGGGCCAGGCCCCGCACGTAGCCCTCGACCTCGTGGGCGTCGCGCGCGTACCCGGTGCGGCCGGCCCGCTCGGTGCAGCTCGTCTCGGTCAGCACCGCAGGTTGCCGCGCCGACGACCCGTACACCGCGGCGGTCGAGGCGAACACGACCTGACTCACGGTGTCCGAGCGCTGGCAGGCGCCGAACAGCTGCAGCGAGCCGACGACGTTGAGCTCCTGCATCGCGACCCGCCCGCCGGCGGCGCGCGGCGAGGCAACCACACCGGCGTGCACGACCGTGGTCACGCCCGCCTGCGCGATGACCTTGGCGACCAGCGGGTTGCGGATGTCGGCGCGCACGAACTCCGTGCGGCCGAGGTCGACGCGGTCAGCGCGCGGCGGCACCAGGTCGAGACCGATGACACGGTCGATCGCCGGATCGGCGGCGAGCTGGGCGGCCAGGTGCGCACCCAGGAATCGGCTGACCCCGGTGATGAGGACGACGGCCACGGGCGACGCTCCGGCAAGCGGCGAGGGACGGCGCGCGGACTACTTTTTGTTGCGGCGCTGGACGCGCGTCTTCTTCAGCAGCTTGCGGTGCTTCTTCTTGGCCATCCGCTTGCGCCGCTTCTTGATGACAGAACCCATGACACGACCTACCGATACCGGCTCAACGTTCGTTCGGAGGCCCCGGGGGACCCCCGGGGACCGTGCCAGCCTACCCGCCGCCGCCGGTGGCCGACGCCGGAGGGCCGACCGCGCGGAGCGCAGCGGTCGGGCTCAGCCTGCTTCGATGAACGCGGCGCGTAGGTAGTCGTGCACCGCTTGCTCGGGCACGCGGAACGACCGGCCGACGCGGACGGCGGGCAGCTCGGCGCTGTGCACCATGCGGTACACCGTCATCTTCGACACGCGCATCACCGCCGCCACCTCGGCCACGGTCAGGAACTTGACCTCCGCCAGGGGTGCGTCGTCACCGGCAGCGCCGGACGACGTCTTGCCCGACCGGCCCGGGGGCTTGGCACTGCTCATCGCTCACCGATGCTTTCTTGCACGCGCCTGCGTCGGCTTCCCCACCGACACGGACACGCACGTGCTTCTCAGGAGACTAGCGGTACAGGTGGGGCTGAAGCGAGAGCTGTGCCCCACTCGAGACATCGACACGCCGGGTCGGTGCTTGCCTCACCCGCCACCGAGCTCCTTGCTGCGCTTCGCCGCCGCCTCGATGGCGGCGATGAGCGCGGCCCGCACGCCGTGCACCTCGAGCTCGCGGATGGCCGCGATGGTCGTGCCGCCGGGGCTGGTGACCGCCTCGCGCAGCTGCACCGGGTGCTCGCCCGAGTCGCGCAGCATCACCGAGGCGCCGATCGCGGTCTGCACGATCAGGTCCGCGGCCAGCGACCGCGGCAGGCCGAGCAGGATGCCGGCGTCGATCATCGCCTCGACCAGGTAGAAGAAGTAGGCGGGCCCCGAGCCGGACAGCGCGGTGACCGCGTCCAGCTGGTACTCGGGCACCCGGACGACGCGGCCGACGGTGCCGAGCAGTTGCTCCGCCACGGCCAGGTGGTGCTCCTGCGCGTTCGCCCCGGCCGACACGGCGGTCATCGCCTCGTCCACGAGGGCCGGGGTGTTCGGCATGCAGCGCACCACGGGCACCCCGCGCGGCAGCACCTGCTCGATGCGTCCGGTCGGGATCCCGGCCGCGACCGACACGAGGAGGTGTTCGGCCGTCAGGTGCGGGGCAAGTTCGGCGAGCAGGGTCTCGATGTCCTGCGGCTTCACGGCGAGGACGACGGTGGTGGCGCTCCTCGCCGCCTCGTCCACCGGCACGACGCGCACGCCGTACTTGTCGGCGAGGAACTGCCCGCGCGTCGCGTCGCGCTCGCACACCACGACGTCGGCCGGGGTGCGGTCGCGGCCGAGCAGGCCGGACAGGATGGCCTCGCCGATCTTGCCGCCGCCGAGCAGGGCGATGGAGGCGTCGGTCATGGTCAACCCTTCGAGACGACGGAGCGGGCGAAGAACGTCAGGTTGGCCGGCCGCTCGGCCAGGCGGCGCATGAGGTAGCCGTACCACTGGGCACCGTAGGGCACGTAGGTGCGCACGACGTGGCCCTGACCGGCCAGCCGCTGCTGCTCCTGCGGCCGCACCCCGTAAAGCATCTGGAACTCGTAGCTGTCGTGGGTGCGTCCGGTGGCCGTGATCAGCTGCTGGGCGGCGGTGATCATCGCCGGGTCGTGGGTGGCGATCATCGGGTAGCCGTCGCCGTGCAGCAGCACGTCGAGACACCGGCGGTAGGACGCGTCCACGTCGGCCCTGCCACGGAACGCGACCGAGGCGGGTTCGTCGTAGGCGCCCTTGCACAGCCGCACCCGGCTGCCGGCGACGGCGAGGTCGCGGGCGTCGGCCTCGGTGCGGCGCAGGTAGGCCTGCAGCACGGCGCCGGTGGCCGGGAAGTCCTTGCGCAGGTCGGCGAGGGTCTCGAGCGTCGCGTCGGTGGTGGTGTGGTCCTCCATGTCGAGCGTGACCGTGGCGCCCACCCGCTCGGCCGCGGCGCAGATCTCGCGCGCGTGGTCGAGGGCCAGCGCGGCGCCGTCGCCCGGCAGCACCTGGCCGACGGCGCTGAGCTTCACGCTCACCTCGACGCGCGCGCTGAGCGGCCCGAGCCGCTCGGTGAGCCCGTCCCGCTCGAGCGCCGAGAGCAACTCGAGGTAGGCCGCGGTCGCGTGCTCGGCCTGCGCGCGGTCGGTGGGGTCCTCGCCGAGGTGGTCGAGCGAGACGGTGAGGCCCTCGACGGTGAGCGTGCGGGTGGCGGCGACGGCCGCCGCGGTGTCGTCGCCCGCGACGAAGCGCTGGACGACACCGCGCGTCACCGGGGCCCTGCTGATCATCGCCTGCAGCCGCGCACTGCGCGAGGCCGCGAGGATCGCCGAGCGCATCATGCCGCCAGGCTATGCCCCGGCGGTGTCGATCCCGGGCGGTGCCTGACCCGCCGGCGTCACCAGGTGCAGCCGGCAGAACTCGAGCGCCTCGATGAGGTCGGCCTCGCGCTCGGCGCGGTCGAGGCAGCGGCGGGTGTTCACCTCGACGATCACGTGGCCGTCGAAGCCGCGGGCGGCGGCGCGTTCGAGCACCTCGCCGACCGGTTGTGTGCCGCGGCCGGGGATGAGGTGCTCGTCCTTCGGCAGACCGGTGCCGTCGGCGATGTGCAGGTGGCCGAGGCGGTCACCCATCGCGTCCAGCATGGCGAGGGCGTCGGACTGCGAGACCGCGCTGTGCGAGGTGTCGAGCGTGTAGTCGGGGTAGGGCTCGACGTCGCCCGCGACGTCCCAGGTCGGTTGGTAGGCCGAGACGACGCGGCCGCGCACCCGCAGCGGGAACATGTTCTCGACGGCGAAGCGGATCGGCGTCTCGTTGGCCATGCGCGCGATGCCGCGGTGGAATGAGCGCGAGTACTCGCGCTGCCAGCGGAACGGCGGGTGCACGACGACGGTGTCCGCGCCGAGCAGTTCTGCGGCGAACTGCGCCTTCTGCAGCTTCGTCCACGGATCGGTCGTCCACACCCGCTGCGTGACGATCAGGCACGGGGCGTGCACCGCGAGGATCGGCACCTGGTAGTGCTGCGAGAGTCGCTGCAGCGCGTACGGGTCCTGGCTGACCGGGTCCGTCCAGACCATCACCTCGACGCCGTCGTAGCCGAGCTTGGCGGCCAGTTCGAAGGCGACCGAGGTCGACTCGGGGTAGACGGACGCGGTCGAGAGCCCCACCTTCACCGCGCTGGCGCGGACGGGGCCGGGCATCATGTGCCGGACTGTACTTCGGACAAATCGATCATCAGACGTCGATGCCGTCGAGCCGCCGGAGGATCACACCTTCGCGCAGGGCCCACGGGCAGAGCTCGAGTTCGGCGACGCCGAGGGCGTCCATCGCCGCGGCGGCGACGACGGCGCCGGCCAACACCTGGTGGGCGCGGCCGGGGCTCACGCCGTCGAGCTCGGCGAGGTCGGCCGAGGCCATCCGGGCGATGAAGGACGTGACCTGGCTCAACCCGTCGCGGGTCAGCACACGCCGGGCGCGCGGGCCGGCCGAGCTCGGCGCGGCGCCGGTGAGCCGGGCTAAGGTGCGGAAGGTCTTGCTGGTGGCGACGACCCGGTCGTACGGGCCGTGCGCGGCGAGGGCCTTCGCGGGCTTGGCCAGCACCTCGTCGACGTGGTCGCGCAGCCGCACGATCTCGTCCTTCGGCGGCGGGTCGCTGCGGAAGGCCTGCTTCGTGAGCCGTCCGGCGCCCAGCGGCAGCGAGACGGCGAGCGCCGGGCTCTCGTCGGCACCGGCGCTGAGCTCGAGCGAGCCGCCGCCGATGTCGAGGCTGAGCAGGGTGCCGGCGCTCCAGCCGAGCCACCGGCGCACGGCGAGGAAGGTCAGCCGCGCCTCGTCCTCACCGCTCAGCACGGTGAGCGGGATGCCGGTGCGGCGGCGCACGAGGTCGAGCACCTCGCCGCTGTTCTTCGCGTCGCGCACCGCCGACGTCGCGAACGCGAGCAGCTCGCCGCAGTCGAGCCGCTTGGCCTCGTCGCGCGCATCGGCGACCGCGCTGCACAGCGACTCGGCGCCGGCCCTGGTGAGGTTGCCGCGCTTGTCGATCAGCTCGGCGAGGCGCAGCTGCGACTTCTCCGACAGCTGCGGCGTGGGCTCGGCGCCGCGGTGCGCGTCGACGACGAGCAGGTGGACGGTGTTGGACCCGACGTCCAGTACCCCGAGCCGCATAGGGCGCAGCCTAGTGAGATGACCGGGGGGCGGCGCGGACGCCGCGCGCCGGGCGACCCGTGCGGCGGCGTGTCCCCGGATCGGCATAGGGTATGGCGTGCCGATCGCCGAGACACCGCTCGACTTCGCCCGCGAGTGGATCGAGTTCCAGGACCCCGCCGACACCGAGCACTGGATCCGCGCCGACCTCACCTGGCTCTGCTCGCGCTGGACCTGCATCTTCGGACGCGGCTGCTACGGCACCGTCGCGGGCCAGGCGAGCACCGGCTGCTGCAACCACGGCGCGTTCTACAGCGACCGCGCCGACGAGCAGCGGGTGAAGGTGTTCATCGAGAAGCTGACCCCCGCCGACTGGCAGCTCTACGACCTCGGCCACGCGCCCGGCGGCAAGCTGCGCGTCACGGCGAAGGACGAGCTCGACGACGAGCCGCGGCGCAAGACCCGCGTGCACGACGGCGCCTGCATCTTCGCCAACCGCGAGGGGCATCCGTCCGGCATCGGGTGTGCGCTGCACGCGTACGCGCTGCGGGTCGGGCTCAACCCGGTCGAGACCAAGCCGGAGGTGTGCTGGCAGCTGCCGGTGCGCCGCGAGCAGGAGTGGGTCGACCGCCCCGACGGCACCCGCATCCTGCGCTCGACGGTGTCGGAGTTCGACCGCCGCGGCTGGGGCGAGGGCGGCCACGACCTCGACTGGTACTGCACCTCGTCGCCCGAGGCGCACATCGGCATGGAGCCGATGTACGAGTCGTACGCCGTCGAGCTCACCGCGCTGCTCGGCGAACCGGCCTACGTCGAGCTCGCCCGCCTGTGCCGCGAGCGCATGCGGCGCGGGCTCGTCGCGATCCACCCCGCCACCGCCGCGTCCACCGCCCCGCCCCTCGCCGACTGACGATCGGCGGCGCCCGACCGGGGCCGCGCGCCGCCGCATCGGGTCTGCCCGCGTGCCCGGGGCAGCTTCGCGGTCGTATCCGACCGGGCGGAGCGCCGACGGCGGCCCACTGCCGAGTGCTGCACCGTAGGGTCTGCCCGCCACGCCGGGGCACGCGCGGGCGCTCGGAGACGCCGCGCAGCACCGGGTTCGTCCAACACCTGCTGCGGTGAACTCGTGACGGAATCGAAGCTCGAGTGACGGATCTCGGATCCGGTGACGGCGGATTTCGCCGTCGCCAGATCCGGAATCCGTCACCACATTCGAGATCCGTCACGCGGTGGGACCCAGCGGCCGGCGGACGCCGCCCGCCGTTGTGCACCTGGCTCATGTGGCTCACTCGGCGCACGCGGGTCACCCGGCGCACTCGGATCATGTGCAGACACGCCGGCGTCCCTCGCGCGTCCTGCACATGATCGGACGCGACCTGTCGATCATGTGCAGACACGCCGGCGTCCCTCGCGCGTCCTGCACATGATCCACATCGGGGACGCGGCCGGAGCGCCTCGCCGGCGCGGGCAGACCCGATGCGTGGCAGCGCACACCACCTCCAGCCAAGAGCCGCGACACGCCGCCCTCGTGCGCGTCCGGCCCGAGCCGGTCAGCCCTCGAACTTGTAGCCGAGGCCGCGGACGGTGACGAGGTACTTGGGGTTGGCCGGGTCGGGCTCGATCTTCGACCGCAGCCGCTTCACGTGCACGTCCAGGGTCTTGGTGTCACCGACGTAGTCGGCGCCCCAGACGCGGTCGATCAGCTGGCCCCGGGTGAGCACGCGGCCGGCGTTGCGCAGCAGCAGCTCGAGCAGGTCGAACTCCTTCAGCGGCAACGAGACCGTGCGACCGTCGACGGTGACGACGTGGCGCTCGACGTCCATGCGCACGGGGCCCGCCTCGACGACGCCGGCGATGAGCTCCTCGGGCTCCACGCCGCGGCGCAGCACCGCTCGGATGCGCGCGACCAGTTCCCGGGACGAGAACGGCTTGGTCACGTAGTCGTCGGCGCCCAGTTCGAGGCCCACCACCTTGTCGACCTCGCTGTCGCGCGCGGTGACCATGATGATCGGCACGTGCGAGCGCGACCGCAGCTCACGGCACACCTCGGTGCCCGACAGGCCCGGCAGCATCACGTCGAGCAGCACCAGGTCGGCACCGCTGCGGTCGAACGTCGACAACGCCTCGATGCCGGTCGGCGCGACCTCGACCTCGTACCCCTCACGCCGCAGCATGTACGACAGCGCATCGGAGAACGACTCCTCGTCCTCCACGACCAGAACCCGCGTCATGCGAGGCTCCCCTTCAGTTTCGGTGTCCCCGGGACCATCCGACCATGCCGGGCATGGTCGTCCGGGCTGGACGATCGGGTATCGGAGTGAACGCGCGGTAGCCGGATGGTGAACGTCGATCCGGCGCCCTCGGCCGACCACACCGACACGCTGCCGAGGTGGTTGGTGACGATGTTGCGGACGATCGCCAGACCGAGCCCCGTGCCACCCGTGGCGCGCGAGCGGGCCTGGTCGACGCGGTAGAAGCGCTCGAAGATCCGGTCGATGTCGGCCTCGGCGATGCCGATGCCCTGGTCGCTCACGGCGATGTCGACGGTGTCGCGTCCCTCGTCGTCGGTGCCGGACGTCGCGCTGATCGCGACGTGGTCGCCGTTGCCGCGGTAGGCGATCGCGTTGTCGACGAGGTTGGCGACGGCCATCGCCAGCTGCGCCTTGTTGCCGCGCACCTGCAGGTCGGCCTCGTCGCGCACGGTCACCCGCACGTCGGCCTGCTCGGCGGCCAGTCGCGTGCGCGCGACCGCCTCGTCGATGATCTCGGCGACGTCGACGACGGTCGCGCCGGGCATCGGATCGGCGCCCTGCACGCGCGAGAGCTCCATCAGCTCGCTGACCAGCTTCGCGAGCCGGGTCGACTCGTGGTGCATGCGGCCGGCGAACCGGGTGACCGCCTCGGCGTCGCCGGCGGCGTCGACGATCGCCTCCGCCAGCAGGGACATCGCCCCCACCGGCGTCTTGAGCTCGTGCGAGACGTTGGCCACGAAGTCGCGGCGCACCGTCTCGAGCCGGCGCTGCTCGCTCACGTCCAGCAGCAGCAGGCCGACGGCCTCGACCCGGCGACCACGTTCGCCCACGAGCGGCACCGCGGTCACCGACAGCGCGATCGGCTCGCGGCCCAGCCGGGTGATCGGCAGGTCGGTCGTGGCGGTGACCGGCGCGAGCGTGTCGAAGCACTCGCGGGCGATCTCGACCAGCCTGGGGAACGCGAGGCTGTCGCCGTCGATGATGCCCATGGCGCGGGCCGCCGGGTTCACCAGCACCGCGCGCTCCTCGCGGTCGAGCACGGCGATGCCGACGGTGATGGCCTCGACGAGCACCGAGGCCATCGACGGCGCGGGCCTCGCCTCGATGCGGGCGGCGAGCGGCTCGGTGATGTCGGCGAGCCGCCCGGTGCTCGGACGACGCAACCTGAGCCCGACGAGGATGCCCAGCAGACACGCGACCACGGCGATCACGCTCGTCCACACGGCCACGGCACGATGCTACGGTCGAATGTGAGCATGCCTTGAACGCTGAGGCCGGCGCCGTCCGGGCGGCGCCTGCTGTTCACCCGGCGGACGTCCACCGTTCGTGCGGGGATCATGATCCGGACGAACCGACCACGAAGGGTGGGCGAGCGTGCGGGACATCTTCCATGACGAACTGGACGACATCGGCTCCGGCGTCGTCGAGATGACCCGTCTTGTGACGTCGGCCATGGAGCAGGCCACCGGCTCGCTCATGGACGCCGATCCGCGCCGTGCCGAGCGGGTCATCGCCGGCGACGCGCGCATCGACTCACTGCGCCGCGACCTCGAGGACCGCTCGTTCAAGATGATCGCGCAGCAGGCGCCGGTGGCCACCGACCTGCGGGTGCTCGTCGCGACGCTGCACCTCGTGGCCGACCTCGAGCGCATGGGTGACCTGGCGATCCACGTCGCCAAGATCGCCCGCCTGCGCGCACCCGAGTTCGCGGTGCCGGACGAGGCGCGCGACGTCATCGCGCAGATGGGCGAGGTCGCGGCCTCGCTCATGCTCAAGGTCGCCGACGTCGTCGACGGCCGCGACATCTCCCTCGCCCAGGCGATCGAGGCCGAGGACGACTCGATGGACGCCCTGCGGCGCAAGCTGTTCACCCTCGTCCTGTCGCCGCGGTGGTCGCACGGCACCGAGTCGGCGATCGACCTCACCCTGCTCGGCCGCTACTACGAGCGCTTCGCCGACCACGCCGTCGCCATCGCCCGCCGGGTTATCTTCATCGTCACCGGCGTCTACCCCGACCGCGCGAACGGCGTCGCCCAGTTCTGAGCCCCGGGCACTCACCAGATCTTGTGCAGGACGCGCGGGGTCCTGCGCGCGCCATGCACAAGATCGTCGCTGCGGAGACTCCTTCAGGCCGTCGCGGCTACTGCTTGCCCTGGTTCGCGACGGCCTCGATGGCCGCGACGGCTGCGTCCGGATCGAGGTAGGTGCCGGGAGACGTCGGACGCAGGGTGGCGTCGTCCAGCTCGTAGTGCAGCGGGATGCCGGTCGGGATGTTGAGGCCGACGACCGCCTCGTCCGAGAGCCCGTCCAGGTACTTCACCATGGCTCGCAGCGAGTTGCCGTGCGCGGCGACGAGCACGACGCCCTGCGTCCGCAGGTCGGGCACGATCGCGTCGAACCAGTACGGCAGCATGCGGCCGACGACGTCCTTCAGGCACTCGGTGCGCGGCAGCGTCTCGAGCAGGTTCGCGTAGCGCGGGTCGCCGACCTGGCTGTACTCGTCGTCGTCGGCGAGCGGCGGCGGCGGCACGTCGTACGAGCGGCGCCAGACCATGAACTGGTCCTCGCCGAACTCGTCGCGCACCTGGGTCTTGTTCTTGCCCTGCAGCGCGCCGTAGTGCCGCTCGTTGAGCCGCCACGACCGGCGCACGGGGATCCAGTGCCGGTCGGCGGTGTCGAGGGCGATCTGCGCGGTGCGGATCGCGCGCCGCAGCAGCGAGGTGTGCACGACGTCGGGCAGCAGGCCGTGCTCGACCAGCAGCTCACCGCCGCGGTGGGCCTCGGCCTCGCCCTTCGCGGTGAGGTCGACGTCGACCCAGCCGGTGAAGAGGTTCTTCTGGTTCCAGTCACTCTCGCCGTGACGCAACAGCACGAGCTTCGCCATGCGGCTCATCCTGCCAGCCGGTTCCTGCCGGCCGGTCAGTCGACCTCGACCGGCCGCTGGGCGACTCCGTCCAATTCTCTGCTGCCGCAGAATTCCTTGAATGCGTGCAGGTTCGCGAGCGACTCGTTGTTCTTGACCCGCCACGCCCACTCGCGCTTGATCGACGAGCCGAAGCCCAGCTGCAGCAGGTAGTTGAAGTGCCCGTCGGCGTACTCGAGCACCGCGCCGAGCACGCGGTCGAGCTCGTCCGGGGTGACCGCCGACAGCGGCAGGCGCCCCACGAGGTAGATGTCACCGACACCGTCGACGGCCCACGACACCGCGTACGTGCGGGTGTTGCGCTGCAGCAGGTAGGTGTACACCTGCTCGCGGTGCTCCTCGGGCGCGCGCATCACGAACGCCTCGATCTCGAGGGCGTGCGTGCCCACGGTGAGGATGCACGCGGTCTTGAGCCGCTTCTCGCCCGGCAGCGCCACCGCGACCGCCGAGTCGCTGACCCGCTGCCACTCGAGCTGCTGCTCGTCGAGGAACCGCTCGATCACCTCGAGCTCGCTCATCCGGCCTCCGTCCGCAGCGTGCGCCGCCGTTCGTCGATCGCCTCGCGGTAGGCGCGGACCAGCCCGTCGGCCGTGTGCCCCCACGAGAACCGTTCGGCGTGCGGACGCGCCCGGTCGGCCAGTGTGCGCAAGACCGCAGGCGAGCGCAGCAGGTCGCCGACGACCTTCGCCCAGACCGCGGGGTCGTGCCCGTCGACGAGCACGCCGCTCACACCGTCGGCCACCGCCGTCGGCAGCCCGCCCACCGCGGCCGCGACGACCGGCGTGCCCGCGGCCTGCGACTCGAGCGCCACCAGCCCGAACGACTCGTTGTACGACGGCACGACGGTGAGGTCGGCCGCGCGGTAGTGGTCGGCCACGGCAGCCCGGCCGGCCGGCGGGCGGAACACGACCACGTCGTCGAGCCCGAGGTCGTGCACGAGGCGCTGGACGGCGTCCGGCTCGGCCAGCCCGCGACCGCTCGGGCCGCCGAGTACCACGACCTGCAGCTTGCCGCGCAGGTCGGGGTCGGCCTCGAGGTGCGCTGCGGCGCGCACGAGCACGTCCGGCGCCTTGAGCGGCTGGATGCGTCCGACGAACAGCAGCGTGTGGGCGTCCGGCCGCAGCCCGAGCCGCCGCCGTGCCGCCGCCTGCGACCCGGGCAGGAAGCCGGCCAGGTCGACGCCGGGCGCGACCGTCTCGACGCGGGCGGGGTCCGCGCCGTAGAGGCCGATCAGCTGCTGCGCCTCGTCCGCGGTCGACGCGATGAGCCGGTCGGCCTCGGCGACCACCTGCTCCTCGCCGATGATGCGGGCCAGTGGTTCGGGCTCGTCGCCCTCGGCCAGCAGGGCGTTATTGACCTTGGCCAGCGTGTGGGCCGAGTGCACGAGGGGCACGCCCCACCGGTCGCGGGCCAGCCAGCCGACCTGGCCCGAGAGCCAGTAGTGCGAGTGCACGAGGTCGTACCAGCCGGGCTCGTGCCTGGCCTCGGCGCGCAGCACGCCCGCGGTGAACGCGCACAGCTGCGCCGGCAGATCCTGTTTCGCCAGGCCCTCGTACGGCCCCGCGACGATGTGGTTGACCTGGACGCCGGGACAGAGCGGCACCGTGCGCGCCTGGTCGCTCGCCGTGGCCCGCGTGAAGATCTCGACGTCGATGCCGCGCTCCGCGAGCCGCTTGGCAGTCTCGACGATGTAGACGTTCATGCCGCCGGCGTCGCCGGAGCCCGGCGCGTCCAGCGGTGAGGTGTGGACGCTCAGCATGGCCACGCGGCGGGGCGGGCCGGCGGGCGTGATCCGTCGCACGGTGTCCCTTCCCATCGGCCGGTGGAGCGCTCCCCTCGATGATGCCCGAACCGGCGGACGCGACAATCGGGGGATGGCACGAGGCACAGCAGTGGTCACCGGGGCGAGCAGCGGCATCGGGGCGGCGACCGCCCGCCGGCTCGCGGCCGAGGGGTTCGACGTCGTCGCGGCGGCCCGCCGGCGTGACCGGCTCGACGAGCTCGCGGCGTCCATGCCGGGCATCCGGGCCGTCACGCTCGACGTCACCCACCCCGCCTCGATCGCCGCGCTCGCCGCCGACCTGGACGACATCGCCGTGCTCGTCAACAACGCGGGCGGGGCCATCGGCACCGAGAGCGTCGCCGACGCCCGCCCCGACGACTGGCGCGCGATGTGGGAGTCGAACGTGCTCGGCGTCGTGCAGGTGACGCAGGCGCTGCTGCCGGCGCTCGAGCGCGGCGCCGGCGGGCACATCGTGGTGACCGGCTCGATCGCCGGCCATCTCGTCTACGAGGGCGGTGGCGGCTACACGTCGGCGAAGCACGCGGTCGCCGCGGTGGTCGAGACGCTGCGGCTCGAGCTGAACGGACGCCCCGTGCGCGTCACCGAGGTGGCGCCGGGCATGGTCGCGACCGAAGAGTTCTCACTCGTCCGCTACCGCGGCGACCGGGCCGCGGCCGACAAGGTCTACGCCGGGGTCGAGGCGCCGCTCACCGCCGACGACATCGCCGACTGCATCGCCTTCGCCGTCACCCGTCCCGCGCACGTCAACGTCGACCTGCTGGTCGTGAAGCCGCTCGCCCAGGCCGCGCCGCACAAGGTGCACCGCACAACCACTGCCTGAAATGCCGCTTGTCCCCCGCCCCAGTCAGATCCGAGCCCTGAAAACGACTGGGACGGGGGACAAGCGGCAGGTCAGAGCTCGACGCCCACCAGGTGCGCCTCGGGACGCAGGCGGATGCCGAAGCGCGTCTCGACGCCGTCGCGGATCACCCGGGCGACGTCGAGCAGCTCGGCCGTCGTCGCCCCGCCGCGATTGGTGAGGGCGAGGGTGTGCTTGGTCGAGAGGGTGACGTGGTCGCGCCCGAAGCCCTTGTGGAAGCCGGCGTGCTCGATCAGCCAGGCGGCCGAGAGCTTCACCTGGCCGTCGACCTCCCAGTTCGGGCAGCCGTCGGGCACCAGCTCGCGGGGCACGAACGGGTTCACGAAGAACGAGCCGACGCTCCACGTGTCGGGGTCGTCGGCGTCGAGCACCATCCCCTTGCTGCGGCGCAGGTCGAGCACGACCTCGCGCACCCGCGCCGACGGCGCCCGCTCGCCGGGCTCGACGCCGAGCCGCCGGGCCAGCTCGAGGTAGCGGATCGGTGGCGCGTCCGGGCCGACCGCCAGCCGCAGCCGCACGGTGAGCACGACGAACCGGTCGGTGTGCTTGAAGGCGCTGGTGCGGAAGCCGAAGCCGCAGCGCGCCGCGGGCCAGTCCTCGACCGCGCCGGTCGACCGGTCGAGCACGCGCAGCGACTCGAGCACGTCGGCGATCTCGCTGCCGTAGGCGCCGACGTTCTGCACCGGCGTCGCGCCCACCGAACCGGGGATGCCCGACATCGCGGCGAGCCCTGACCAGCCCTCGGCGACGGTGCGGGCGACGAAGTCGTCCCACGGCAGCCCGGCGTCGGCCTCGACCAGCACGGTGTCGCCGTCGTCCTGCACCGCCAGCCCGGCCGTGCGCACGAGCACCACGAGCCCCGGCCAGCCGTCGTCGGCCACCACCAGGTTGCTGCCACCGCCGACGAGCAGCACCGGCTCGCCGGCGGCGTCGGCGCCGCGCACCAGCTCGACCAGCCCGTCGGTGGTCGTCGCCGTCGCGACCCGGCGCGCGGGACCCCCGAGACGCAGGGTCGTCAGCTCGGACAGCAGGGCGGGCACGACGACCGAGGGTACCGTCGCGCCGTGTCCGCCCCCCGCAGCAAGCCCGCGCGCGCCCCGCGGCTGGCCGCCGGACGGGCCCGGGCGCTCGGCGTGCCGACGCGCGGCACGACCAACCCGAACCGGCTGCGGCGGATGGACAACTGGGTCACCGCGACCCTCGCCGACGTGCTGCGGCGCGAGCCCGAGCCCCTCGTCGTCGACCTCGGGTACGGCGCCAGCGCGGTGACGACGGTCGAGCTCGCCGGCCGGCTGCGGCGCGTGCAGCCCGGCGTGCGGGTGCTCGGCCTCGAGATCGACCCGGAGCGGGTGGCGGCCGCGCTGCCGTCGGCCGATCCGCCGGGTCTCGACTTCGCCCGCGGTGGCTTCGAGCTGGCCGGACGGCGTCCGCTGCTCGTGCGCGCCGCGAACGTGCTGCGCCAGTACGACGCGTCCGCCGCGGCGGACGCGTGGCGCACCCTGCTCGCCAACCTCGCGCCCGGCGGCGTGCTCGTCGAGGGCACCTGCGACGAGATCGGGCGGCGCGCGGCGTGGGTGCTGCTCGATGCGGACGGGCCCCGCACGCTGACCCTCGCGTGCCGCACCGACGACATCGAGCGGCCGAGCGACCTGGCCGAGCGGCTGCCGAAGGCGCTGATCCACCACAACGTGCCGGGCCGGCGGGTGCACGCGTTCCTCGCCGCGTTCGACGCCGCGTGGGACGCCGCTGCCGGGCTCATCCCGTTCGGCAGCCGCCAGCGCTGGACCGCCGCGTGCGCCACGCTGCGTGACCAGGGCTGGCCCGTCGTCACCGGGCGTGCCCGGCACGGCGAGATCGGTGTCGACTGGACGGCAGTGGCGCCCTGAGGACTGTTGCGCACCCGATGGGTCCTCGACAGTGTTGAGGACGTCTCTTCAGCGAAAGGATCGCCACATGCCCGTCTCGATCGATCTCGACAAGGCCCTCGACAAGGCCTGGGAGGACAAGTCGCTCGCCGAGATCCTCGCCGCGCCGCCGTCGGCGCTCGCCGGACTCACCGAGAAGCACGACGAGATCCTGGCCGGTCTCGGCATCAAGACCATCGCCGACCTGGGCAGCAACAAGTACTTCGCGCTGGCCGGCGCGCTCGTCGCCCTGAACAACAAGCTGTAGGCGAGGGCCCCGGCGCGGCGCCGTCGTCCGGCGGCGCCGCGCCGGGCTCGAACGGGCGGCGTCCCCCCTGCCCGTCGTCCGTCGGCGCCCGGCTCAGCCGGCCAGGCGCTCGCGCACCGAGCCGAGGCCGAGCGCTGCGTTCTCGGGCAGGTAGGTGTGCAGGTGCACGTCCGGCGTGCCCGGCACCATGCGGCTACGCCCGCCCTCGAGCATCAGTCGCTGCGCCGCAGCGACGGCCGTGGCCGGGTAGGTGATCAGTTCGGTGAAGCCCGCGACCTGGGCGACGCCGGCGAGGTGCGCGACGAGGTCGCTGCCGATCCCCTGCCGCTGCCACGCGTCCTCGACGAGCACGCCGATCTCGGCGCAGCGCGCGCCGTGGCGCGGGTCGCGCCGCAGCACCGCCGAGGCGACGACCGAGCCGTCCTGCCGCATCGCGATGACGCTGTACCGCTCGCGCAGCATCGATTCGAGCGCGAGCGCCGACGGCGGACGACCGCCGCTGCGGTAGCGGTCGAGCAGTGAGCGTGCCGAGCAGCGGGCGTGCAACTGCGCCAGCCCGGGCAGGTCGCGCGGACGGCTCGGCCGCACCAGCACGGGCTGGTGCCCCGCGCGCGTCATCCAGGGCGTGAGGGCCAGGCCGATGAGATCGGCCCGTGGCTCCGGCTCGGTCTCGTCCGCCGCGGCAACTCGGAGGCAGGGCGCCGACATCTCCTTCTTCATGGCGCCGACCTTGGCAGCCGCGGGTTACCGCTGGATGACATGCCAACGACGCGGATGCAACGCGGCCTGCGCAGCGTCGGGTTTGTCCGGTTCGCTCGAGGGTTGTTTGTCTCGCGTCCGGACAAATCCGTCGTCCGGCGGATGCTCCTATGGCTCGTCAAGCCGCTGACGGCACTGTTTGAGCGCGTGGCGGGGCAAGCGTGGCGAAGACTTCTCGTGCGACGTAGCGCTTGAGACAGCGGATGATCTCTGGCTTCGTCAGGCCATCGGCGGTGCGGCGG
>NZ_JBQCEE010000256.1:0-16066 GCF_051960575.1 Jatrophihabitans sp. | reverse complement strand
GGCCTACCGGGTTCACCCGCTGCGCCTGCCGGTGTTGGGGCCGGGGTGGGGGGGGGGGTCCTGGGGGGGCTTCGGGTGGGGGCCCCCGGTTTCCCCCGGGCCCCCGTCGGCCGCGGCTGCGGCCGGCCCGGGGGTCAGCCCGGGATGTAGTCGAACGTGTCCGGGTCGGGGCCGGTGCGCTCGTGGCGGTCGAGGGCGGTGATCGCCTCGACGTCGTCGCCGTCGAGCTCGAAGTCGAAGATCGCGATGTTCTCGCGGATGCGCTCGGGCGTGACCGACTTCGGGAACACGATGTCGCCGCGCTCGATGTGCCAGCGCAGGACGATCTGGGCCGCGCTCTTGCCGTACTTCTCGGCGATCGCGGTGATCGTCGGGTCGTCGAGCACCTTGCCCTGCGCGATCGGCGACCACGCCTCGACCGCGATCTGGTGCTCGGCGCAGTACCGGCGCAGCTCGCCCTGGGCGAGGTAGGGGTGCACCTCGATCTGGTTCACCGCCGGCACGACCTCGGTCTCCTGCGCCAGCCGGTCGAGGTGGTGGCTCTGGAAGTTGCTCACACCGATCGAGCGCGCACGCCCGTCGCGGTAGAACTCCTCCAGCGTCTTCCACGTCGACACGAAGTCGCCGCCGTAACGGGTCGGCAGCGGCCAGTGGATGAGGAAGAGGTCGATCTGCTCGACACCGAGCTTGCTCAGCGTCTCGTCGAAGGCCTTGCGGGCGGCGTCGGGCTCGTGGAAGCCGTTGTTGAGCTTCGAGGTGATGAAGACCTCGTCGCGCGGGAGGCCCGACCGCTGCACCGCCTCGCCGACCTCGGCCTCGTTGCCGTACATCTCGGCGGTGTCGATGTGGCGATAGCCCGCCTCGAAGGCGCGCAGCGTCGCCTCGACGGTGTCCTCGGGCTTGATCTGGAAGACGCCGAAGCCGAACTGCGGGATCCGCACGCCGTTGTTGAGCAGGATGTCTGGCACGGGGCCGGTCACGATCTGTCCCTCTCGTCGAATCGTTGTGTCGTCACCCATCTGCCTACCCGGGACGGGCGTCGCGGTCACGGGCTGTCACGCCGCGCTCAGGTGCGGGGTAGCCTCGCGTCCCGTGCGTCTCGTCATCGCCCGGTGCCGGGTCGACTACCTCGGCCGCCTCACCGCCCACCTGCCCATGGCCACGCGGTTGCTCGTGGTGAAGGCCGACGGCTCGGTGCTGGTGCACAGCGACGGCGGCTCGTACAAGCCGCTGAACTGGATGAGCCCGCCGTGCACGCTGGTCGAGGGGCCGGGTGAGGACGACGCGGCCGCTGTCTGGACGGTGACCAACAAGGCGGGGGAGCAGCTCGTCATCACCCTCGAGGCCGTCGAGCACGACTCGAAGCACGACCTCGGCGTCGACCCCGGCCTGGTGAAGGACGGCGTCGAGGCGCACCTGCAGAAGCTGCTCGCCGAGCACATCGCGACGCTCGGCGAGGGCTACCGCCTCGTGCGCCGCGAGTACCCGACGCCGATCGGGCCGGTCGACATCCTGTGCCGCGACGCGTCCGGCGCGACGGTGGCGGTCGAGATCAAGCGCCGCGGCGAGATCGACGGCGTCGAGCAGCTCACCCGCTACCTCGAACTGCTGAACCGCGACCCGCTCATCGCACCGGTGCGCGGTGTCTTCGCCGCGCAGGAGATCAAGCCGCAGGCCCGCACGCTCGCCGAGGACCGCGGCATCAGCTGCGTGGTGCTCGACTACGACGCGCTGCGCGGGCTCGACGACCCGTCGCTGCGGCTGTTCTGACACGACCGCACCGGACGCGAGGGTTCGACACATGCTCGGGGCACTGCTCGTCGCCGCGACGGCGGCGTACGCCGGCTTCCAGTGGACGATCCGCCTGGTCGTCTACCCGCAGTTCGCGACAGTGCCGCGGGAGGCGTTCGTCCGCTACGAGGCGCGGCACCAGGGGCTGGTGTCCATCGCGGTCGGCCCGCTGTTCGTGCTCGACGGCGCCGCCTGCATCGCGGCGTTCGTGCACGGGCCGCGGTGGCCGTCGGCGGCCGCGGGCGCGTGCCTGGCGGTGATCCTGCTGCTCACGGCGTTCGGCGCGGTGCCGCAGCACCGGGCGCTCTCGTCCGGCTTCGACGCGGCCGTGCACCGCCGCCTGCTGCTCGTCGACAGCCTGCGGCTCGGTCTCGCGCTCGGGGCGGTGGGCGCCGCCGTGTGGTTCGCCGCTGGCTAGGGTCGCGTCCATGTCGCTCGTGCTGCTCGACCGCCATGACGACGGCGTCCGCGTCGTCATGCTCAACGACCCCGACCGGCGCAACGCGCTCTCGCCCGCACTCATGGAGGCACTCGGCGGCGCCGTCGACGAGGTGGCGCACGACCGCGACGCCCGCGTGCTGGTGGTGACGGGCGTCGGCAAGGGCTTCTGCGCCGGCGCCGACCTGCCGGCGGTCTTCGGCGAGCTCGACCGCGACGTCGCCGACATCCGGCGCGGGCTGCAGGACGTCTACTCGAGCTTCCTGCGCGTGCGCGAGCTGCCGATCCCGACGATCGCGGCGGTGCAGGGCGCGGCGGTGGGTGCGGGCGTCAACCTGGCGATGGCGTGCGACGTGCGGCTCGCCGGGCCGAACGCGACCTTCGGCGTCACCTTCGCCAAGCTCGGCATCCACCCCGGCGGCGGCTGCACGTTCTTCCTCACCCAGGCGCTCGGCCGGCAACGCGCGCTGTCGTTGATCCTCGACGGCGCGGCCCTGACCGCCCGCGAGGCCGAGGCGCTCGGGCTGGTGCTCGACGTCGTCGACGACCCGGTCGACGAGGCGCTCGCCCGGGCGCGGCGGTGGGCGCAGCTCGACCCCGACCTCGCGCGGGACATGAAGCGGGCCGTCGGCATCGCCGAGGTCGGCGGGTTCGCCGAGACGCTGGACTTCGAGGCGTGGGCGCAGGCGGCCTCGACCCGCAGCCCGGCGCTGCGTGAGGCGGTGGCGCGGTTCCGTCGGTGACGGTCGCTCCATGCGTCCGGACGGGTTCCTGACAGCGAACCTGTCAGGGTCTCGGGGTAGCGTGCGCGCATCACCTGCGACACCGTCCGGAGGCTGCCGTGACCGCGCTCGACGCCCGCCCCACCACGACGTTCGACTCCTTGAACCCCGCCACCGGCGAGGTCGTGGCGAGCTTCCCGATCGACGACGCCGACAGCGTGCGCGCGGCGGTCGAGCGGGCGCGTCCGGCGGCGATCTGGTGGCGTGAGCAGGGCTTCGAGGGACGCAAGAAGTACCTGCGCGCGTGGCGGTCGCTGATGGCCCGGCGCATCGACGAGTTCGCCGACCTCATCCACCGCGAGAACGGCAAGCCGAAGGTCGACGCGCTGCTCGAGCTGTCGCTCGCCATCGAGCACCTCGACTGGGCCTCGGGTGCGGCGAAGAAGGTGCTCGGCCGGCACCGGGTCGGGTCGGGCGTGTTCGCGGCCAACCAGTGGGCCTCGGTCGAGTATCTGCCGTACGGCGTCGTCGGCGCGATCGGCCCGTGGAACTACCCCGTCTACACGCCGCTCGGCACCATCTCGTACGCGCTCGCCGCGGGCAACGCGGTCGTGTTCAAGCCGAGCGAGTACACGCCGGCGATCGGCAAGTGGCTCGTCGACTCGTTCGCCGAGATCGTCGACCAGCCCGTCTTCCAGCTCGTCACCGGCTTCGGCGAGACCGGTGCGGCGCTGTGCACCGCCGGCGTCGACAAGGTCGCCTTCACCGGCTCGACGGCCACCGGCAAGAAGATCATGGCCGCCTGCGCCGACCGGCTCACGCCCGTCGTCATCGAGTGCGGCGGCAAGGACGCCCTCATCGTCGCGGCCGACGCCGACCTCGACGCCGCGGCCGACGCTGCCGTCTTCGGCGGGCTGTCGAACGCGGGCCAGACCTGCGCGGGCGTCGAGCGCATCTACGCGGTCGCGTCGGTGTACGACGAGTTCGTCGCGAAGGTCGCCGAGAAGGCGCGCGCACTGCGGGCGGGTGGCGACGACGGCGCGTCCTACGGCCCGATCACCATGCCGGGACAGCTCGACATCATCCGACGCCACATCGAGGACGCCATCGCCCGCGGCGGCACCGCGGTCGTCGGCGGCGTCGAGTCGGTGCAGGCGCCGTTCGTGCAGCCGGTGATCCTCACCGACGTGCCGGAGGACTCGGCCGCGGTGCAGGAGGAGACGTTCGGCCCGACGATCACGGTCAAGAAGGTGCGCGACGAGCGCGAGGCGATCGAGCTCGCCAACGACAGCCGCTACGGCCTCGGCGCCTCGGTGTGGAGTGCCAAGCGCGGGCGCGAGATCGCCGACCAGCTCTCGTGCGGCTGCGTGGCGATCAACTCGGTGCTCTCGTTCGCGATGGTGCCGCAGCTGCCGTTCGGCGGGGTGCGTGACTCCGGCTTCGGACGCATCCATGGGGCCGACGGCCTGCGTGAGTTCGCCTGGCCGCGGTCGGTCACCTCGACGCGGTTCCCGACGCCGCTCAAGCTGGCGACGTTCGACCGGCCGGCCAACGCGTCGACCACGGTCACCCGTCTCGTCCGGGCGCTGTACGGCCGTACTCGCAAGTAACTTCGGTCTCATCGGCACGCAACGAGGCCGACACACTGACCGTCGCTCAGTACGCTGCGCGCACGCTGTGGCGTCGGGCTGGAGCACTGCAGGAGGGCTTGATCCATGACTCGCGAGATCCACCAGGTCGGTGTCGTCGGCCTCGGCACGATGGGTTCGGGCATCGTCGAGGTGTTCGCCCGCAACGGGCTCACCGTGATCGCCATCGACAAGGACGACGCGGGGGTCTCGCGCGGCCGCCGGCACGTCGAGGGCTCGGCCGCCCGCGCGGTCGCGCGCGGCAAGCTCAGCGAGGACGAGCAGCAGGCCCTGCTGGGGCGCATCACCTACAGCACCGACCTCAACGCGCTGTCGGCGGCCGAATTCGTCATCGAGGCCGTGCCCGAGCACCTCGACCTCAAGCGCGCGCTGTTCAGCGAGCTGGACAAGATCTGCCCGGCCGAGACGATCCTCGCCACCAACACCTCGTCGCTGTCGGTCACCGAGATCGCCGTCGCCACCGGGCGTCCGGGCAAGGTCGTCGGCGTCCACTTCTTCAACCCCGCGCCGGTCATGAAGCTCGTCGAGATCGTGCGCACGGTGGTCACCGAGCAGGACGTCGTCGACGACGTCGAGGCGTTCGTGCGGCAGATCGGCAAGACCGACGTCACCATCGGCGACCGCGCGGGCTTCATCGCCAACGCGCTGCTGTTCCCGTACCTCAACCACGCCGTCGCGCTGTTCGAGTCGAAGTACGCCTCGCGCGAGGACATCGACGCCGCCATGCGCCTCGGCTGCGGTCTGCCGATGGGCCCGCTGGCGCTGCTCGACCTGATCGGGCTCGACACCGCCTACGAGATCCTCGAGACGATGTACGAGCAGACCAAGGACCGGCTGCACGCGCCGCGTCCGCTGTTCCGGCCGCTCATCACCGCGGGCCTGCTCGGCCGCAAGACCGGTCGCGGCTTCTACACCTACGACGCGAAGGACTCGCCGACCGTCGTCGCCGACCACCTCACGCCCGCGCCGGGTGCCGCGGTCGAGGGTGCGCGTCCGGTGTCGAAGGTCGGCGTCATCGGCTCGGGCACCATGGCAACCGGCATCATCGAGGTCTTCGCGAAGGCCGGCTACGACGTCACCTTCGTCGCCCGCGGCGAGCAGAAGGTCGCCGGCGTGCAGGCCGCGCTGACCAAGTCGCTCGACAAGGCGATCTCGCGCGGCAAGCTCACCGAGGCCGCGCGTGACGAGGTGCTCGGCCGGGTCGAGGGCGTCACCTCGCTCGAGGGGCTGTCGGACGTCGACCTCGTCGTCGAGGCGATCGCCGAGGACCTCGAGATCAAGAAGCAGACCTTCGCCGCCCTGGACGAGATCTGCAAGCCCGGCGCCGTGCTGGCCACGACCACGTCGTCGCTGCCGGTGGTGGCGATCGCCGCCGCCACGTCGCGGCCGGCCGAGGTCATCGGCATGCACTTCTTCAACCCGGCCGCCGTCATGAAGCTCGTCGAGGTCGTCACGACGGTCTCGACCGCGGCCGACGTCGAGGCGACCGTGCTCGACGTGACGAAGAAGATCGGCAAGCACGCCGTGCGCTGCGGCGACCGCGGCGGTTTCATCGTCAACGCGCTGCTGTTCCCGTACCTCAACGACGCGGTGAAGATGCTCGAGGCGCACTACGCGTCGCGCGACGACATCGACACGGCGATGAAGGTCGGCTGCGGCTACCCGATGGGACCGTTCGACCTGCTCGACGTCGTCGGCAACGACGTCTCGCTGGCGATCGAGCAGGTGCTGTTCGCCGAGTTCCGCGAGCCGGGCTTCGCGCCGGCGCCGCTGCTCGAGCACATGGTCACCGCGGGTCGGCTCGGCCGGAAGACCGGCAAGGGCTTCCGCGACTACAAGTAGTCGCCGGCGCGGGCCGTCCCGATGCCACGTCAGAACCGCCGTCGTCCCGACATCGCTCGGGGTGGCGGCGGTTCGTCGTCGTCGGGGGAGCGGCGTGAGTCGTTCCGCGGGGTCGAGTACTCGGTGCGCGCGGTGACCGGTGCGTCGGCCGGACGCGAGTACCGCTGCCCCGGCTGCGACCAGGTCGTCGCCGCGGGCGTCCCGCACGTCGTCGCCTGGCCCGCGGACGACCTCGACGCCTCCGACCGCCGGCACTGGCACACCCCGTGCTGGGCCGCCCGGGAACGCCGCGCCCCCGGCGTCCAGCGCACCCGCAACGCCCCGCGGTACTGAGGGCCGTCCACACTTCGATCTTGTGCAGGACGCGCGTGCGATCCCGCGCGCCGTGCACAAGATCCACCTCGGCGGGCGTCGGCGAGGAGACGTTGTGCAGGACGCGCGTGCGATCCCGCGCGCCATGCACAAGATCCACCTCGGCGGGCGAGTCAGTCCGCGGGCGGCGCGTCCTCGTCGCTGCGGCCGGCGATCGGGAGCGTCACCGTCTCGGCCTCGGCGATGCCGGCGGCGGGAGCCGGAGCGTCGGCCGCGGCGGGCGCGTCGGCGGCGTCGGCCACCTCGGCCACCTCGGCGTCGTGCGGCATCTCGCGGACGTCGCGGTCGACGACGGCGACGACGGCATCGGTCGAGAGGGGCAGGGCGGGTTCGGCCGGCGTCTCGGCGAGCGAGACCGCCAGGGCCTCGCCGAGCCGCTCGCGCAGGGCGCGCAGCGACTCGTGCGCGGCGTTGCGCTCGCCGTGCAGGCGGCGCACCTCGTGCAGCGCGTCCGCGATCATCTGCTCGGCCTGGGCCCGCGCGTCGGCGAGCATGCGCGCGACCGTCGCCTCCGCCTCGGCGCGGTCGGCGGCGATGCGGTCGTAGGTCTCGGTGCGCCTGCGGCGCAGGGTGATCTCGAAGTCCTCGTCGGCCTGCTGCCGCGCGGCCAGCGAGTGCGCCTCGGCGGCCTCACGGGTGATCCGCGACTCGCGGTCGGCCGCCTCGCGCGCGGCGGCGGCCACCGAATCGAGCCGCTCGCGCTCGGCGGCGGCCTCGGCCGACAGCCTGGTCTCGGCCTCGCGCGTCGCGGCCATCTCCTCGGCCAGCTGCAACTCGACCGTGCGCCGGTGCTGCTCGGCCTCGGCGATGCGGCTGCGGAACGCGTCCTCGGCGTCGTTCAGGCGCTGCGACGCGTCGGCCAGGATCGCCTCGGCCTCGAGCGAGGCTTGCGAGCGGATGCTCGCCGCCTGGTCGGCCGCCTGGTTGCGGGCGGCGTCGGCGAGGGCCTCGGCCTCGGCGCGGATGCGGGCGGCGTCGGCGGCGGCGGCCTGCAGCATCGACTGCACGCGGTCGTCGACGTTGGCGGACGTGACCTGCTCGGTCGCCGAGCGCAGCTGCCGCCGCGCGGACTCGAGCTGGGCCTGGGCGGACGCGAGCTGGGCGGCGAGCCCCGCGCTGCGGGTCAGCGCGTTGTCCCGCTCGGTCGTCGCGGCCCGCACCTCCTCGTCCAGGCGGGCGATCTCCTCGTCGACCTGGCCGCGGTCGTAGCCGCGCAGGACGACGTCGAAGCTGCGATCCGCGTCGTGGAAGAACTGCAGGACGTCGGTCGGATTGTCGGCCATCGCTCGATCGTGCCACGCCCGTCACCGCGGGCTCGATAGCCGAAAGCCCCCGGGCCGGCCGTGTCAGGCCGCCCCGAGGGCTGTCGGACGAGCTCGATCAGACGTCGCGGAAGCGGTTGATCGCGTCGAGGTGCTTCGCGCGCAGGTCACGGGCGGCGTCGGTGTCGGCGACACCGAGACCCTCCTCGGGCGCGAGGCAGAGCACGCCGACCTTGCCCTGGTGCAGATTCTTGTGCACGTCCAGCGTGGCCTGGCCGGTCTCGGCGAGCGGGTACACCTTCGACAGCGTCGGGTGGATCATGCCCTTCGCGATGAGGCGGTTGGCCTCCCAGCTCTCCTTGTAGTTCGCGAAGTGCGAGCTGATGATCCGCTTGAGGTTCATCCAGAGGTAGCGGTTGTCGTACTCGTGCATGTAGCCCGACGTCGACGCGCAGGTGGTGATGACGCCACCCTTCTTGGTGACGTAGACCGACGCGCCGAACGTCTCGCGTCCGGGGTGCTCGAAGACGATGTCGACATCCTCACCGCCGGTGAGCTCGCGGATCTTGGCGCCGAACCGCTTCCACTCGCGCGGGTCCTGCGTCGACTCGTCCTTCCAGAACTTGTAGCCCTCGGCCGAGCGGTCGATGATCAGCTCGGCGCCCATCCGGCGGCAGATCTCGGCCTTCTCGGGCGAGCTGACGACACAGATCGGGATCGCGCCACCGTTGAGCGCGTACTGGGTGGCGTAGCCGCCGAGGCCGCCGGACGCGCCCCAGATCAGCACCGTGTCGCCCTGCTTCATGTTCGCGCCGTGGTGGCTGACGAGCTGGCGGTAGGCGGTGCAGTTGACCAGGCCGGGGGACGCCGCCTCCTCCCAGGTGAGGTGACCCGGCTTCGGCATGAGCTGGTTGGCCTTGACCAGCGCGAGCTCGGCGAGGCCGCCGTAGTTCGTCTCGAAGCCCCAGATGCGCTGCTGCGGGTCCATCATCGTGTCGTCGTGGCCCGCGGCGTCCTCGAGCTCGACGGTGAGGCAGTGCGCGACGACCTCGTCGCCGGCCTTCCACTTGCTGACACCCGGGCCGACGCGCAGCACGACGCCCGCGAGGTCGGAGCCGACGACGTGGAACGGCTGGTCGTGCTTCTTCGACAGGTCGCTGTAGCGGCCGTACCGCTCGAGGAAGCCGAAGGTCGAGACCGGCTCGAAGATCGACGTCCAGACGGTGTTGTAGTTGATCGCGGACGCCATGACGGCGACGATCGCCTCGCCCGGGCCGAGCTCGGGGGTCGGCACGTCCTGCAGGTGGAGGCTCTTGCGCGGGTCCTTGTCGCGGGTCGCCATGCCGGCGAACATGTCGACCTCGTCCTTGCGCACGACCATGCCCTGGTAGCTGTCCGGCACGGGCAGGTCGGCGAGCTTGCCGTAGTCACCGGCGAGGATGGCGTTGCGGATGTCGTCCACGTCTGGGCCCTTCTGGAGATCGAGCAGTCTGAGGGTCGGGCAGGAACAGCTTGGGAGCGGATGTTACTCGACGGTAACCCCGCCGTCGTCAGGACGTGATCGGCCTGACGGCGAGCATGCGCGACAGCGTCAGTGCGCCGTCGCTGCCGGCTGCACCAGCTCGACGAGGACGCCACCGGCGTCCTTCGGGTGGATGAAGTTGACGCGCGAGTCCGACGTCCCGCGCTTCGGGACGTCGTAGAGCAGGCGCAGGCCACGGTCGCGCAGCGTCGCCGAGACCGCGTCGATGTCCTCGACGGTGTAGGCGACCTGCTGCACGCCAGGGCCGTTGCGGTCGATGAACTTCGCGATCGTCGAGGTCTCCGACAGCGGCGCGAGCAGCTGGATCCGGGTGGCGCCGTCGCCGACGGCGAGCATCGCCTCGCGCACGCCCTGCTCCTCGTTGGTCTCCTCGTGCACGCTCACGACGCCGAAGGTGTCGCGGTAGAACGCGATCGCGGCGTCGAGATCCGGGACGGCGATGCCGACGTGGTCGATCTTGGTGAACAGCGCGGTGATGGTGTCGGACATGACCGTCATCGTGGCAGCCGAGAACGTTCACGGAGAAATCAGCGTGCGAGGGGTCACACGATTTCGGCGGTCCCGCGATGACGACGCCCCGGTTACAGTGACGTAACTGCTGGGCCCCGCCAGTTCGGCGCGGTGGCACCCCACACCCCCTGAGGAAGTGACACATGGCTGGTTCGGTCATCGTCCACGGCGCGCGCACCCCGATGGGCCGCCTGCTCGGCTCGCTCAAGGACTTCTCCGGCGCGGACCTCGGCGGCGTCGCCATCAAGGCGGCGCTCGAGCGCGCCGGCGTGACCCCCGACCAGGTGCAGTACGTGATCATGGGTCAGGTGCTGCAGGCCGGCGCCGGACAGATCCCCGCCCGCCAGGCCGCCCACAAGGCGGGCATCCCGCTGTCGGTGCCGGCGCTCACGATCAACAAGGTCTGCCTCTCGGGCCTGGACGCGATCGCGCTGGCCGACCAGCTCATCCGCGCCGGCGAGTTCGACATCATCGTGGCCGGCGGCCAGGAGTCGATGACCAACGCCCCGCACCTGCTGCCGAAGTCGCGCGAGGGCTACAAGTACGGCGCGATCGAGATGGTCGACGCGATGGCCTTCGACGGCCTCACCGACATCTTCGACCACGTGCCGATGGGCGAGTCGACCGACAACTTCAACGTCAAGCTCGGCTTGGGCCGCGAGGAGCAGGACGCGTTCGCCGCGCAGTCGCACCAGCGCGCCGCCGTCGCGCAGAAGAACGGCAGCTTCGACGAGGAGATCACCCCGGTGCTGATCCCGCAGCGCAAGGGCGACCCGATCGAGTTCCGCGAGGACGAGGGCGTGCGGGCCGACACCACGGTTGAGTCGCTGGCCAAGCTGCGTCCGGCGTTCAAGAAGGACGGCACCATCACCGCGGGTTCGGCCTCGCAGATCTCCGACGGCGCCTGCGCCGTCGTGGTCATGAGCAAGCAGAAGGCCGAGGAGCTGGGCCTGACCTGGATCGCCGAGATCGGTGCGCACGGCAACGTCGCGGGCCCGGACAACTCGCTGCAGAGCCAGCCCGCCAACGCGATCAAGGACGCGCTGCGCAAGGAGAACCTCACCGTCGCCGACCTCGACCTGGTCGAGCTGAACGAGGCGTTCGCCGCGGTCGGCCTGCAGTCGATGAAGGACCTCGGCATCACCGACGAGATCACCAACGTCAACGGCGGCGCCATCGCGCTGGGCCACCCGATCGGCATGTCGGGCGCCCGTCTCGTGCTCTCGCTCGCCCTCGAGCTCAAGCGCCGCGGCGGCGGCACCGGCGCGGCCGCGCTCTGCGGCGGTGGCGGCCAGGGCGACGCGCTGATCATCCACGTCCCCGCGGCGTCCTGACTGACGATCCCCTTGATCGGGTGACGGATCGCCAAGATCGGAGACGGCATTTCCGCCGTCTCCGATCTTGCGTTTCCGTCACCGGCCGGGGCGTTCCGTCACCGTGGGGGCGGACGCGTCACCGTGCTGGAGCGGAGGAGCAGCGTGCGACGGGGTACTGACGTCCCGGAGCTGGTCGAGCGCGCGCGGAAGGCCGACCCGCGCGCCGTCGCCCGGCTGATCTCGCTCGTCGAGAACGACTCGCCGGTGCTGCGCGAGATCGCGTCGGCGCTGGCGCCGTTCGGCGGGCACGCGCAGGTCGTCGGGCTGACCGGCTCGCCGGGCGTGGGCAAGTCGACCTCGACGTCCGCGCTGGTCGGCGCGTTGCGCGCGGCCGGCAAGCGGGTGGGTGTGCTCGCGGTCGACCCGTCGTCACCGTTCTCGGGCGGCGCGCTGCTCGGCGACCGCGTCCGCATGCAGGACCACGCCACCGACGACGGCGTGTTCATCCGGTCGATGGCGTCGCGCGGCCAGCTCGGCGGACTGTCGGCCGCGGTTCCACAGGCGTTGAGGGTCTTGGACGCGGCCGGCTGCGACGTCGTGCTCATCGAGACCGTCGGGGTGGGCCAGGCCGAGGTCGAGATCGCGTCGCTCGCCGACACGACGATGGTGCTGCTCGCGCCGGGCATGGGCGACGGCATCCAGGCCGCGAAGGCCGGCATCCTCGAGATCGCCGACATCTTCGTGGTGAACAAGGCCGACCGTGACGGCGCCGACCAGGTGGCCCGCGACCTGCGCTACATGCAGTCGCTCGGCGGCCGGCACAGCGAGGCCGGCGCGTGGCGGCCGCCGATCGTGAAGACCGTCGCCGCCCGCGGTGAGGGCATCGACCAGGTCGTCGAGGCGATCGCGAAGCACCGCGCCTGGATGGACGAGCACGGTGAGCTGTCGCGCCGCCGCCGGGCCCGCGCGGCGAGCGAGATCGAGGCGATCGCGCTCGGCCAGGTGAAGCTGCGCTTCGGCCAGGTGCACGGCTCGGCCGCGCTGGACGCCGCCGCCGCCCGCGTCGTCGACGGCAGCACCGACCCCTACGCCGCCGCCGAGGAACTCGTCGCCGCGCTCTGAGTCATCACTCGGCGGGGACGGGGAGCGCGTCCAGGAACTCGTTCACGAGCCGGGCGGTGAGCTCGGGGTGCTCGAACTGGGGCACGTGGCCGCAGTCGCGCAGCACGATCGAGCGGGCCGAGGGCAGCGCCTGCTCGACGAAGCGGCTGAACCCGGGCGGCACGAGCACGTCGCGGTCGCCCCAGAGGAACAACGCGGGCGGACGCAGGCCGGGCAGCCGGTCCCAGAAGCCACCCTGGCCGAACGGCTCGTCCAGGTAGATGTGGCGCAGCGCCGAGAAGACGGCGAGCCGGTTGGCGCGGTTGTTGATGATGCGGACGAACTCGTCGACCGCGGCCTCGTACCAGGCGGCCGGCAGCCGCGACTGGTCGGCGAACATCTGCCGCAGCCCGCGCAGCGCCATCGTGCGCGGGAACCGGATCGGGATGGACGCGACCTCGTCCGGCACGACGCGCACGAACGGCACGAACTGCCGCAGCTTGCGGAACGCGACCGCGGGGCAGAGCAGCACCAGCCCGGCGACGTCGTCGGGGGAGTTCAGCCCGGCCTCGAGCGCGGTGCGGCCGCCGAGGCTGTTGCCGATGAGCACGGCCGGGCGGTCGCAGGTCTCGCGGACGAAGGCGATGAGCCAGTCGCCGAGGAAGCGCGCCGCGTGGGCCGCCGAGGTGGCCTGGGTGCCGCCGTGCCCCGGCAGGTCGGGCGCGATCACCCGGTGGTGCTGCGACAGCGCCGGGATGAGCGGCAGCATCGACGCGTTCGTGGCGCCGAGGCCGTGCACCAGCACCACCGGCGGCGCGTCGACCGGCCCGGCCTCGAGGTAGAAGGTCTCGATGCCGCCGGCGCGCACCGACCGGGTGTAGGTGCGGGTCGGGTCGTCGGGCAGCTCGCTCGGGAACAGGCCGTCGAGCTGCAGCGCGAGCGCCAGCCAGCCGCGCACGACGACACGGCCGTCGAGGAAGGCCTGCACGCCGCTCATCCGGCCGCTCACGATCGCCGCGAGCACGTCGGGACGCCCGCGCACGGTGGTGGTCGGACGCGGTGGCGCGCCGCGGCGCACGGAGGCTCGTCCGGACTCGAACTCGACCGTCCAGTTCGCCAGCCCGCCGGCCGTGAACAGCATCGTGGCGTCCACGTCCGCGAGCAGCGGCGAGTAGAGCCCCTTGAGTCGGTGTTCGAGCAAGGGGAGCAGGTCGTTGTCGACCACCCACGTCCTTTCGATCGGTCGCGCCCGAGCGTCTCACACCCGGCGCGGCGCGGGTCAGCCGAGACGCAGCGAGCCCTGCACCTGCGTGCACGCCGCAGCCACCACCGACGCCCTCGCCGGCGTCGACTGGCAGCTGATCTGCACGACCACACCGGACGCGAGCACGGTGACGTCGTGCACCGCGATGATCATGCTCCGGTCGGACGGGTCCGACGACGGCGGGCCCGACGACGCGGGCGCCGGCGCGGCGGACGACGGCGCCGTCGAGCCGCCCGTCGCCGAGCCGGGCGCGTCGGCGCGGTAGGTCGCGTCCTGCTCGAACGCCCGCACGCCGGCGACCGTGGTCTGGGTCAGCGGCGAGGCGGTGAGCACGTGCAGGGCGTCCGGCTGCAGCGCGAGCTGCGCGACGAACTGTTTGGCACCGGCGTCGTCGAGGGCCGAGAGGCGGGTCTTGACCGCCTGCCCGAGCACCTCGACGAGGTCGTGCTCGCCCGCCGAGACGAGCGTGCGCCACTGCCAGCCGTAGGCGTAGTCGGGCCGCGCGGAGTCGTCGTGGAAGCCCGCGGGCCGCTCGTAGCAGAACGGCGCCCCGGACGCGGTCACCGCGCCCGCCGGGCAGCCGGGCACCGCGGGCGTCACAGACGTCGTGCCGGCCGAAGGCGGTGCGGGCACCGGCGGCACCGACACCGGCGCCGCCCCGGACGACGAAGCTCCCGACGACGAGGCCCCGGACGACGAGGCCCCGGACGACCGCACCGCGAGCCCGCCGCTGCAGCCGACGAGGGCGACGGCCGCGACGGCGGCGACGGCGACGGCGACGGCGGCGAGCGGCGCCGGCACGACCGTGCGGCGCGGGAGCACGTTCGGCATCAGGCGGCGACCGCCTGCTCGACCTCGAGCAACGACACCTCGTGCAGCGTCGCCTCGTAGGCGGCATGGCCGCCACGCAGGCCGAACAGCCGCTTCGACCAGACCAGGTAGACGACCGCGGCGACGTTGACGACGAGCGCGACGACCTTCAGCCACGTCGCACCGTCGACGACCTCGTAGACCTCGAGCGGGATGAACAGCGTCGTGCCGACCACCGCCACGTACTCGCCCCACCGCTTGAGCGACCACAGGCCGATGCCCTCGAGCACCTGCAGCAACCCGTAGCCGACGAGCCCGCACGCGATGAGCGTCAGCGTCGACGGCTTCGCGTTGAGCGCCTTCATGATCCCGCGCACGGTCGACGAGTCGGAGACGTTGAAGTGGATCTGCCGGAAGAACGGCCGCAGCGAGGTCAGGTCGCGGTCGAAGAGCTCCTTGAGGCTCACCTGCGTGCTCTTGAGCTTGAACACCGCGATGCCGAGCAGGACGACGATCAGCCCGCGCACCCACCGCTCGATCGCGAGCGCGCGCAGGATGAACGCCGCGCGCAGCGCCTTGCCGCGCAGCAGCACCGGCGCCTCCCCGGCGGGCCCGTGCCCGTGCGGCTCGCCGAGCACGTAGCTGCCGCAGCGCAGGCAGCGCCACGCGGTGCCGAGCGGGGTCGACGCCTCGAGCTTGGCGCGGAACTCCGGCTCGTCCGGTGCATAGGTCACGTGACCGTGCCGCGAGCACGAGCGCAGGTTCCACTCCACGAGCGAGCACGCTATACGGCGCGCCACCCCGGCATCCGGACCCGCCCCTGCCCTTCCGCGAGATTTCTTGCGACGCTGTCGATCCCGGCAGCACCCGTTCGTCGGGATGTCGGACGGCCTGAGCGGCAGGCCGCGGATCGACAGGAGTTCCCCATGTCCCAGTACCTCGTGCTGATCTACGACGACGAGGCGTGGCTGACCGACGAGGCGGTGCACGAGCCGCTGATGGAGGGTCACAGCAAGTTCGCCGCGAACGAGGGCGAGCGCATCGCCGGCGGCGCGGCGCTGCAGTCGGTCACCACCGCGACCACCCTCCGCAACGACGGCGCGGGCGAGTTCGCGGTCACCGACGGCCCGTTCATCGAGAGCAAGGAGGTCGTCGGCGGCTACTACCTCATCGAGGCCACCGACCTGGACGACGCCATCCGTGCCGCCCGGCAGATCCCGGTGCACAGCGCCACCGGCGGTCTCGAGATCCGTCCGCTGGTCGTCTTCCCCGATCGGGAGATGTGAGCGCGGCCGACCCCAGCACGGTCGCGGCGGCCGTCGCGGACGCGCACCCTCGCCCGGGGGGGGTAGTGGTCGCCCCGCAGGTGCGCGGCACCCGCGCCCTCGACCTGGCCGAGGAGTTCGTGCACGAAGCGGACGCCCACGCCCACCCCCCCAGGCCCCC
>NZ_JBQCEE010000255.1:0-20127 GCF_051960575.1 Jatrophihabitans sp. | reverse complement strand
TGAAGATGCCGATGGCGTTCGAGCCGCCGCCGACGCAGGCGGCCACGGCGTCGGGCAGGCGGCCGCAGCGCTCGAGCACCTGGGCGCGGGCCTCGTCGCCGATGATCCGCTGGTACTCGCGCACCATGAGCGGGAACGGGTGCGGCCCGGCGACGGTGCCGAAGACGTAGTTGGTCGTCTCGACGTTGGTGACCCAGTCGCGCATCGCCTCGTTGATCGCGTCCTTCAGCGTGCGCGAGCCGGTCGTGACGGGCACGACCTCGGCGCCGAGCAGGCGCATGCGGGCGACGTTGAGTGCCTGGCGGCGGGTGTCCTCCTCGCCCATGTAGACGACGCAGTCGAGCCCCATGAGGGCCGCGGCGGTGGCCGTCGCGACGCCGTGCTGACCGGCGCCGGTCTCGGCGATGACGCGCTGCTTGCCGATCCGCTTGGTGAGCAGCGCCTGGCCGAGCACGTTGTTGATCTTGTGCGAGCCGGTGTGGTTGAGGTCCTCGCGCTTGAGCAGGATGCGGGCGCCGCCGGCATGCGCGCTGAACTTCGGCACGTCGGTGAGCGGCGAGGGCCGACCGGTGTAGTCGCGGTGCAGCCGGGCCAGCTCGGCGCGGAAGGCCGGGTCGGCCTGGGTCTCGTGGAAGGCGGCGGTGAGGTCGTCGATCGCGGCGACGAGCGCCTCGGGGACGAAGCGGCCGCCGTAGGGGCCGAAGTGGCCGGTGGCGTCAGGGACGACCGCGCCCTCGGTGGGACGGTTGGTGTCGGGCAGGACAGCGGACATGACAGGACTCCGGGTCAGCGAGGTTCGGGCGGGCAGGACGGAGCGGTCAGCCGCGCCATCGCCGGCCGGCCGCGGTGAGGAGCGCGCCCGCTGTCATGCCCGCAGTCTATCCGCCGCGCGCCACCCGACTGCCGTGCGCAGGATCGGCGGTCGCCGCAGCCGCGTCATGATCGTCGGCCTGTCACACTGGGCGCGGCGGGGTCCGAGGAGGAGCGCATGACCGAACCCACCGATCCCTGGCAGCCGCGCCACGCGCGCGCGGACGAGCCGGAGATCTACCTCGGGCCGCCCGCCATGCCGACCGGTGGGTCGCAGGCCCCGGCCGCGGCCGGGTACCCGCCGTCCGCCGCGCCCGCATACGGCTGGGTGCCGCCGGCGTGGCTCACCGACGCCCCGCCCCCGCCGCCACCCGCACCCCGCCGCAACCGGGCGCCCTGGATCGCGCTCGCGGTCGGCGTCCTGCTGGTCGCCGCCGGCGCCGTGTGGTTCGTCGCCCGGCACGACTCGTCGTCGTCCGCGGCGGGCAGGCTCGTCATGCCCGAGCGCATCGGCGCCTACACCCAGGTGCACGGCGCCGCGGCCGACCGCGAGCGGAGCCTGATCTCCGGGTTCGCACAGGGGTCGACCGCGGGCAAGCGGTTCTTCCAGGCCGCGAGCTTCGCCTTCTACGGCAAGGACGCGGGCGACACCCCGCAGCTGGTGAGCTTCGCCGCGCCGGCCTCGGCCGCCGCCGGCAGCCCGCTGGACGTCGACCAGCTGCGCTCGCTCGACCCGAACGCCCGCACCTACCCGGCCGGACCCCGGGGCGGCACCGTCGCCTGCGCCGTCATCCCGATCGCGACGCAGCACGAGACCCTCTGCGCCTGGCAGGACGCGCAGGTCGTCGGCGTGCTCGTCTCGGTGCTGCCCGCCCTACCGGGACCGCAGGCCGCGACCGTCGTCAACCAGCTGCGCGACGAACTGCACTGACCGTCCCGGCGGGTCGAGCGCGTCGACCCGCTCGGATCGTCAGCGCGAGGGACGCGGCGTGGCGGGGTGCGCGCCGGCGGTGACCAGCTCGGCGACGGCGTGGCGGGGGTCGGCCATGGTGACCAGCCCCTCGCCGACGAGCACGGCGTCAGCGCCCGCCGCGGCGTACTCGATGAGGTCGAGCGGCCCGCGCACGCCCGACTCGGCGACCTTGACCACGGTGCTCGGCAGGCCCGGCGCGATGCGCTCGAACGCGCCGCGATCGACCTCGAGGGTCTTGAGGTTGCGAGCGTTCACGCCGATCACCGTGGCGCCCGCGTCGAGGGCGCGGGAGGCCTCGTCCTCGGTGTGCACCTCGACGAGCGCGGTCATGCCGAGCGACTCGACCCGCTCGAGCAGGCCGATGAGCGTGTTCTGGTCGAGCGCGGCGACGATCAGCAGCACGAGGTCGGCACCGTGCGCCCGTGCCTCGTGCACCTGGTAGGTGCCGACGATGAAGTCCTTGCGCAGCACGGGGATGCGCACCGCGCGCCGCACCGCGTCGAGGTCGTCGAGCGAGCCGCCGAAGCGACGCTGCTCGGTGAGCACGCTGATGACGCGCGCGCCACCGGCCTGGTACTCGGACGCGAGGTGGGCCGGGTCGCTGATCGTGGCGAGCGCGCCCTTCGACGGGCTCTTGCGCTTCACCTCGGCGATCACGCCGACGCCGGGCTCGCGCAGCTTGGCGGCGGCGTCGAGCGCGCGCGGCGCGGCCAGCGCCTGCTCCTTGACGGCGGCGAGGGGCAGCAGCGCCTCACGCGCCGCGACATCCTCCCGGACGCCGGCGATGATCTCGTCCAACACACTGGCAGTCATGCGTCCGGCCTCCCCTCCGTCGTCGGATCGCAGAGCACGAGGGTAGCCAGCGCAGATGTGACGCACGGAACCGGGGCGGGTCGGCGCGGTGCGCTAGGCGGTCGGGTCGTCGCCCCGGTCGAGCGCCTTCCACAGTGCGAGATCGCCCGCGCCCGGTCGCTCCTCGTCCGGTGCGACCGCCTCCTGCGCCGCCGGCGTCTCGTACCGGCGGGACAAGCCGGTCCAGCGGGCGCCCCGCGCAGCGACGGTGAGCCCCGCGAGCGCGACGAGCACACCACCCACGACCGTGAGCACGCCCCACTGACCGTGCGTCGTGCTGCGGATGACCGCGTCGGTGAGCGCCGCACCGCGCTGGTGGGCCTCGAGCAGCGATGCCGCCCGAGCCGTCGAGACGCCGCCGGACGAGGTGCTGCCGCGCCACACCGCCGCGACGCCGACGACGACGAGCAGCACGCCGACGCCCTGCCGCAGGCGCCCCTTCGTGGCAAGCACCGCGACGACGCCCGCAAGGGCGGCGAGTGCCAGCGCGAAGGGGGCTGCGTCGAGCGTGCGGCCGGTGACGTCGAGGGCGAGCGGGATGCGCTGCGGGCGGTCGGCGGTCAACGACACCCAGGCGCGGCTGGACGCGAACAGCACGAGCCCCGCGCCGGCGAGCTGCAGCAGCAGCGCGGCGCCGAGCTCGCGGCGCTCGGTCACGGGCCGGCCACCGTGCGCATCGTCTCGGCCGTCGCGATCGCCTGCAGCACCGCCCGCGCCTTGTTGCGGGTCTCCTGCTCCTCCTGCGCCGGCACGCTGTCGGCGACCACGCCGGCCGCCGCCTGCACGTAGGCCTTGCCGTCGCGCATCACCGCGGTGCGGATCGCGATCGCCATGTCGAGGTCGCCGGCGGCGTCGAGGTACCCGACGGCGCCGCCGTAGACGCCGCGGCGAACCGGCTCGAGTTCGTCGATGAGCTCCATCGCCCGCACCTTCGGCGCGCCCGTGAGCGTGCCGGCCGGGAACGTGGCGACCAGCACGTCGTAGGCGTCGCGTCCCTCGGCCACGTCGGCCTCGACGGTCGAGACGATGTGCCAGACGTGGCTGTACCGCTCGACGGCACCGAACTCGACCACCTGCACCGAGCCGGGGGCGGAGACGCGGCCGAGGTCGTTGCGGGCGAGGTCGACCAGCATGATGTGCTCGGCCTGCTCCTTCGGGTCGCTGACCAGCTCGGCGGCGAGGGCGGCGTCCTTCTCGGCGGTGTCGCCGCGGCGGCGGGTGCCGGCGATCGGGTGCAGCACCGCGCGTCCGGCCTTCACCGTCACGAGCGCCTCGGGGCTGCAGCCGACGATGTCCACCTCCGGTGTGCGCAGGAAGTACATGTACGGCGAGGGGTTGAGCCGCCGCAGCACCCGGTACACGTCGAGCGGGTCGGCCGTCGTGTCGGCGACGAAGCGCTGCCCCACCTGGATCTGGAACACCTCGCCGGCGCGCACGGCCTCGAGCGCCTGCTCGACCGCGGGCTGGTACTCGCCCTCCGGCGTGCGCGACGGCGCGTCCTTCGGCCCGACGACGTCGAGCGTCGCGACCGTCGGCGGCGCGGGCGTGGCGAGCGCCGCCTGCATGGCGTCGAGTCGGGCGACGGCGTCGGCGTGCGCGGCGTCGATCGCGTCGGACGACATGCCAGGCTGCAGCAGCGCGTTGGCGATCAGCACGACGTTGCCGGTGTGGTGGTCGACCGCGGCGAGGTCGGTGACGAGCAGCATCGACAGCTCGGGCAGACCGAGTTCGTCCACCGCCTTCTCGGGCAGCCGCTCGATGTGGCGCACGAAGTCGTAGGCCAGGTAGCCGACCAGTCCGCCGGTGAGCGGCGGCAGGTCGGGCAGGCGCGGGCCCTTGATCGCGCGCCAGGCGGCGCCGAGCACGTCGAGCGGGTCGCCGGTGGTGGGCACGCCGGCCGGCACCTCCCCCGTCCACACCGCCGCGCCGTCGGCGACCGACAGCGCGGCGACGGCGTGCACGCCGACGAACGACCAGCGCGAGAACGACGCGCCGGCCTCGGCCGACTCGAGCAGGAAGGTGCCGGTGCGGCCGGCGGCGAGCTTGCGGTAGACCCCCACCGGGGTCTCGGCGTCGGCGAACAGGGTGCGGGTCAGCGGCACCAGGCGGTGCGTCGCGCTGAGGGCGTCGAGGTCGGCGCGGGTGATCATGCCGACGCCTCGGCGAGCAGCACGTCCGCGTCGAAGCAGGTGCGGTCGCCGGTGTGGCAGGCGCCGCCGACCTGGTCGACCCGGACGAGGATCGCGTCGCCGTCGCAGTCGAGCGCCACCGAGTGCACGTGCTGCACGTGCCCGGACGTGTCGCCCTTCACCCAGTACTCCTGCCGCGACCGCGACCAGTAGGTGGCCCGACCGGTGGTGAGGGTGCGGTGCAGCGCCTCGTCGTCCATCCAGCCGAGCATGAGCACCTCGCCGGTGTCGTACTGCTGGACGACGGCGGCCACGAGCCCGGCGGCGTCGCGCTTGAGACGCGCGGCGACGGCAGGGTCGAGACCCGACTGCACGACACGGGACATGGGTCGATTGTGCCGGTCGACGGCTACCCGGTTGAGTCCGCCCGGGTGGCGGCGGGCAGCCGGACGGTCGCCGTGCTGCCGTGCTCGACGGTGCTGTCGAAGCGCACCGTGCCCCCGTTGGCCTCGACGAGCGACGCCACGATCGACATGCCGAGGCCCGACCCGCCGCGGGCCCGCGTGCGGGACTTGTCGGCGCGCCAGAAGCGCTCGAAGACCTTTGCCGCCTGCTCGGGCGGCAGGCCAGGGCCCGCGTCGATCACCTCGAGGACTGCGGTGTCACCCTCACGGCGCCCGCGCACCGCGATCGGGCCGGCCGGGTCGGTGTGCACCGCGGCGTTCGTGACCAGGTTGCGGACGACCCGGACGAGCTGGTCGGGGTCGCCGAGCACGGTGAGGCCGGCGTCGGCGGTGAGCGTGATGTCGCGCTGCGGGAACGCGGCCCGCGTGCTCGTCACGACGTCGTCGAGCAGCTCCGCCACGTCGATGAGATGCGGTTGCGGACGCGAGTCCGCCTGGTCGGTGCGCGCCAGCGTCAGCAGGTCCTCGACGAGCCGCGACATGCGCGTGCCCTCGCTCTCGATGCGGCCGAGGGCGTCGCTGTTCGCCTCGTGGTCGCCCGCGCCGCCCTGCAGCCGGGCGAGCTCCGCGTAGCCGCGGATGGACGTCAGCGGCGTGCGCAGCTCGTGCGACGCGTCGGCCAGGAACTGGCGCATGCGCTGCTCGCTCTCGAGCCGCGCGGCGAACTGGGTCTCGACGGCCGAGAGCAGGGTGTTCATCGACTCGGCGAGCTGCCCGACCTCGGTGACGTCCTCGGTCATCGGCACCCGGCGGTCGAGCCCGGCGCCGGTGGGCGAGAGCTCGGCGGCGACCTCGCGGGCGGTGCCCGTGACGGCGTAGAGGTTGCGCAGGCTGCGGCGCACGCCGTACGTGGTGACCACGAAGCCGAGCAGCACCGCCGCGCCACCGAACGCCAGTTCCGCCCGCAGCAGCTTGCTCAGCGTGTCCGCCTCGCTGTTCGTCGAGAGGCCGACGACCGCGACCGCGTCGACGCTGTCGCCGGTGATCCGGTTGTGCACCGTGCCGGGCACCAGCGCGACCCGTAGCTGATGACCGTCCGTGGTGCGCACGGTGGCGAGCTCGGGCGGCTGCTGGCCCGGCGGTGCGGCCTGCGCGGGTGCGCTCGCCCACCCCGCCTCGGCCAGGCGGGTGCGGTCGGCCGCCGACAGCCGCATCGCCGCGACGCTGTTGTCCATCGGGTAGGTCAGGAAGTCGCCCGTCGGCGAGAGCGCGACCGCCCAGATCTCGGTCGACTGCACCGAGGACGTGCGCGTCGACGGCCCGAACACCTGGTAGAGGTTGCCGGTGACGATGTTGGTCACCTGGCGGTCGAGCTGCTCGTCCAGGTACCGGTGCATCAGGAACCAGGTGCTCGCACCGAGCAGCAGCACGAGGCCGGTCGTCAGGCCGACCACCATGACGACCAGCCGCGACCGCAGGCTGCGCAGCAGCAACCGGCGCGGGGCACCGGTGCCGGCCGCGGCCCTCGCCTGTTCGGCGTGCGCCGCGTCGTCGCGGACCGCCGGCGGCAGCCAGACGAGACCGGTGTCGGTCATGGTCGGATCACGTGCGCGGCGCCTTGATCACGTAGCCGGCGCCGCGGACGGTGTGGATCAGCTTGGGCTCGACGTTGTCGATCTTCTTGCGCAGGTAGCCGATGTAGAGCTCGACGATGTTCGACTGGCCCTGGAAGTCGTACTTCCAGACCCGGTCGAGGATCTGCGCCTTGCTCAGCACCACCCGCTCGTTGCGCATGAGGTAGCGCAACAGCTCGAACTCTGTGGCGGTGAGGTGCACCTCCTGGCCCGCGCGGGTGACCTCGTGGCTGTTCTCGTCCAGTTCGAGGTCGGCGATGCGCAGCACGCCGTCGCGGGCGGTGTCCGGCGCCGAGCGGCGCAGCACCGCGTGCACCCGCGCCAGCAGTTCCTCGATGCTGAACGGCTTGACGACGTAGTCGTCGGCGCCGGCCCGCAGGCCGACGATGCGGTCGCTCGCGGTGTCGCGGGCGGTGAGGAAGATGACCGGCACGTGCGAGCCGGCGGCGCGCAGGTTCTGCAGCACCCCGAGGCCGTCCATGCCCGGCATCATCACGTCGAGCACGACGAGGTCGGGGTCGGTCTCGGCGACGCGGGCCAGGGCCTCGGGGCCGTTCTCGGCGGTGACCGTCTCGAACCCGTCGAAGCGCAGGGCGGACGAGACCAGGTGGGTCACGTTCTCCTCGTCGTCGACGACCAGGACCCGTCGCTTGGTGCTGCTGTTGATGGCCACCGTCGCCGCACTCATCCCTGTCTCCTCGTGGTCGCTGCCTCGTTGCTCAGGGCTCCATCATCGAAGCGGCGACTGTGCCCATGGTGGGCACAAGCTGAGAATGGGCTAGGTGGGCGACCCGGCACGAGCGGGAAGGCGCCGGCGCAGCGCGTCCGAGCCGCGCACCAGCAGCTTCGGCGGCGTGCGCTCGAGCCACCACCACGAGCTGGGCACGAACATGAGCACCAGCGAGACGACCGACGCGACGAGCACCAGCGCCGCGACCGTGGCACCGCCACGCGTGGGGTCGACGATGAAGTCGACCGACGCGGCGGCGACGCCGAGTTCGAGGATCGCCAGCGGCCAGCGGCGCACGCCGCTGAGGAACCAGAGCAGGCTGATCGACAGCAGGCCGAACAGCACCGCGGCCACGATGCCGGCGATCAGCTCGCCGCCGGTCGAGCCCGTCACGTCCGGCGGGTGCACCGGCTTGATCGTGCCGTGGATGATGAAGATGATCGCGTAGACGGCCAGGAACGGCAGGGCCGCCGACGCGCCCGCGACCGCGCCGGTCACCGCGGCCGGCGTCTGGTGCGTGTAGTCGTCGCGCACGAAGAGTCCTTCTGTCGTTGCAGCGCCGCGGGGCTGGCGACGGTGCTGCCGTACCAGGATGCCGCACCCGCAGCCCTGATCGGTACCGCTGCGGGTCCGTTCCCAGGACGGACTTCCGTCCCCCCATCGGCCGGCCGGCGCCGCACTTGAGCGCTTCGTGCGGGATCAGCGGATCTCGTTGCCCGCCGCCCGCAGCGCGTCCTTCACCGCCCCGACGGTGAGGTCGCCGAAGTGGAAGACGCTGGCGGCGAGCACGGCGTCGGCGCCGGCGGCGACCGCCGGCGCGAAGTGCTCGACCGCGCCCGCCCCGCCACTGGCGATGACGGGTACGGTCACGGCGGCCCGGACGAGACGGATGAGCTCGAGGTCGAAGCCGTCCTTGGTGCCGTCGGCGTCCATCGAGTTGAGCAGGATCTCGCCCGCGCCGAGCTCGGCGGCCGCCATCGCCCACGCGACCGCGTCGACGCCGGTGCCGCGGCGGCCGCCGTGCGTGGTGACCTCGAACCCGCTCGGCGTCGGCGCCTCGCCGGCGGGCACGCGGCGGGCGTCGACCGAGAGCACCAGCACCTGGCGTCCGAACCGCTCGGCGATCTCGGCGAGCAGCTGGGGCCGGGCGATCGCCGCGGTGTTCACCCCGACCTTGTCGGCGCCGGCGCGCAGCAGCGCGTCGACGTCCTCGACCGACCGCACTCCGCCACCCACGGTGAGCGGGATGAAGACCTGCTCGGCCGTGCGGCGCACGACGTCGTAGGTGGTCTCGCGGCCGCCGGACGACGCGGTGATGTCGAGGAAGGTCAGCTCGTCGGCGCCCTGCTCGTCGTACCGGCGCGCCAGCTCGACGGGGTCGCCGGCATCGCGGAGGCCGACGAAGTTGACGCCCTTCACCACGCGTCCGGCGTCGACGTCGAGACACGGGATGACACGGACGGCGACGCTCACCCGGTCAGGGTAATGATCGGCGCAGGATGGGCCGCATGTCTCTCGCCGCGTCGCACTCGGCGCTCGCCATCACGCTCTGGGTGCTCGCCGGGCTGGTGCTGCTCGCTGTGGTGTCGGCGGTGGTCGGCCGGGCGATCATCCGGCGCGGCCTGCGCGAGCCGTTCGTGGTGCGGGCGATCAACCGGGCGAGCGACAAGGTGGTCGACGCGGTGAAGCTGCCGATCACGATCGCCGTGCTCGACGAGGTCGCAGATGTGCTGCGCACCGGCCACTACACGCGCAACATCGCCGCGGCGCTCAAGGAGAACCGCGGCGAGCTGAAGCAGATGGTCGCCGAGAAGATCAAGAACGACCCGACCGCGGGTGCGATCAACCTGGTGCTGTTCCACGACCGCATCATCGACGTGGCCGCCGAGACCGCGCTGCGGGTGATCCTCGAGGTGCTGGCCGACGCCCGCACCGACGAGCTCATCTCGGACCTGCTGCGCGACAACATCGACCAGATCCGCGCCGACCTCAGGTCGCGGCAGTGACGCTCGGCGGCGTCAGCGCACGGCGGCGAGGGCCTCGGGCAGGGTGAAGGCTCCGGCGTAGAGCGCCTTGCCGACGATGGCGCCCTCGACCGTGCGGCCGGCGCCGGTGGTGAGTGCGGCGATCGCCCGCAGGTCGTCGAGCGACGACACGCCCCCGCTCGCGACGACGGCGGCGCTCGTGCGCTCGCACACCTCACGTAACAGGTCGAGGTTCGGGCCGGTGAGCGTGCCGTCGCGGCGGACGTCGGTGACGACGTAGCGGGTGCAGCCGTCGGCGTCCAGGCGGGCCATCGTCTCCCAGAGGTCGCCGCCCTCCTGCGTCCAGCCGCGGGCGGCGAGCGGCGTGCCGCGCACGGCGAGGCCGACGGCGATGCGGTCGCCGTACTCGGCGATCGCCGCGCGCACCCAGTCGGGCGACTCGAGCGCGGCCGTGCCGAGATTGACCCGCGTGCAGCCGGTGGCGAGCGCGGCACGCAGCGAGGCGTCGTCGCGGATGCCACCCGAGAGCTCGACCTTGACGTCGAGCCTGCCGACCACCTCGGCGAGCAGGTCGCGGTTGCTGCCGCGTCCGAACGCGGCGTCGAGGTCGACGAGGTGGATCCACTCGGCGCCGTTGCGCTGCCAGGTGAGGGCGGCCTCGAGCGGGTCGCCGTACGAGGTCTCCGAGCCCGCCTCGCCCTGCACGAGCCGCACCGCCTGGCCGTCGGCGACGTCGACGGCGGGCAGCAGTTCGAGGGTCATTTCCTACTCCGATCGAAGAAGAGCGTGACGAGCAAGGGGCTGGCGACGACGCAGACGAGCGCGGTGACGAAGGTGATGCCGGCGTCGCGGCTGACGAGGTACACGACCAGCAGCAGGCCGAGCACGACACAGCCGAGCACGCCCCACGTGGCCCGGTTGCGGTGGAACGACGGGCCGTGCTGCCAGAGCCGCAGCTGACGCCACAGCCGGCGGCGCCGTTCCTGCCGGGCGCGTTCGGCGGCGAGCTGCTCGCGCTGCCGTGCCGCCTCGGCCGCCCGGGCCTCGGCCGCCGCCTGCCGCGCCGCCCGCGCCTGCGCCCGCTGCTTGCTCACGCCGCGCCCCGCCTCACAGCGTGCGGAGCCAGTGCTCGAGCAGGGTGGCGCCGGCGTCGCCGGACTTCTCGGGGTGGAACTGCGTGGCGCTCACGAGGCCGCGCTCGACGGCCGCGACGAAGCGCTCGCCGTGCTCGGCCCACGTGACGAGGCCGTCGGTGTCGTGCACCGCGTACGAGTGGACGAAGTAGAAGCGGGTGTCGGCGTCCATGCCGGCGAACAGGGTGCTGCCCTCGGGCGGCGTGACGGTGTTCCAGCCCATGTGCGGCAGCACAGGGGCGTGCAGCGGCTCGACGCGTCCGGGCAGCACGCCGAGGCCCTTCGTCTCGACGCCGTGCTCGACACCGGCGTCGAAGAGCACCTGCATGCCGACACATATACCCAACAGCGGACGCTGCGCCGCCAGCCGCTCGGCGATCGCCTCGCGGGCCCCGATCCCGTCGAGCCCGGCCATGCAGGCGGCGAACGCGCCCACCCCGGGCACGACCAGGCCGTCGGCCTCGACGGCGGCGGTGGTGTCCGCCGTGACGGTGACGTCGGCCCCGACCCGCTCGAGCGCGCGCTGCGCCGACCGCAGGTTGCCCGACCCGGAGTCGAGCACCACGACCTTCGGCGTCATGCCGCCTTGTCCCCCGCCCCAGTCAGTGCTCGGGCCGCGACATGCCTGGCGCTGGGGACAAGCGGCATCAGAGGACGCCCTTGGTGGACGGGATGCCCTGGACGCGGGGATCGAGCTCGGTCGCGAAGCGCAGCGCGCGGGCGACCGCCTTGTACTGCGCCTCGGTGATGTGGTGCCAGTCGCGGCCGCCGTGCACGGTGACGTGCAGCGCGATCGCGGCGTGGTACGTGAACGACTCGAAGACGTGGCGGGTGAGCGTCGTGGCGTAGTCCGGGCCGATGGTGGGCGGCGCGCCGGCGGGCTCGGTGTGCACGAGGTACGGGCGGCCGCTGAGGTCGACGGCGGCCGAGACGAGGGTCTCGTCCATCGGGATGACCGCGTCGCCGAAGCGCCGCGTGCCCGCCTTGTCCCCGGCCGCCCGGGCGAAGGCCTGGCCGAGCGCGATCGCGGTGTCCTCGACGGTGTGGTGCGCGTCGATGTGCAGGTCACCCTCGACCTGCACGGTGAGGTCGAACAGCCCGTGCTTGCCGAACGAGCCGAGCATGTGGTCGTAGAAGCCGACGCCGGTCGACACGTCGGTGCGCCCGGTGCCGTCGAGGTCGATCTCGACGAGCACCTTGGTCTCCTTGGTGGCCCGCTCGATGCGTGCGGTACGGCTCATGCCGGTTCCTCCATGCCTGTGACGTCGAGCAGGGCCGTGCGGAACGCGGCCATCTCGTCCGGGGTGCCGATCGAGACCCGCAGCCAACCATCCGGCCCGGTCTCGCGGATCAGGACGCCGCGGTCGAGCAGCCCCTGCCACACCGCGTGGCGGTCGGGCAGCCGGCCGAAGAGCACGAAGTTGGCGTCGGAGTCGCACGCCTGCAGGCCGATCGACCGCAGCCAGGCGACGGTGCGGTCGCGCTCGGCGCGCAGCTCGTCGACGGCGGCGAGCAGCGACGAGGCGTGCGCGAGCGCGGCGCGCGCGGCGGCCTGGGTGACCGCCGACAGGTGGTAGGGCAGCCGCACGATGCGCACGGCGTCGACGACCGCGGGGTCGGCCGCGAGGTACCCGAGCCGGCCGCCGGCCAGCGCGAACGCCTTCGACATGGTGCGGGTGACGACCAAGCGGGGGTGGGCGGGCAGCAGCGAGAGCGCGCTCGGGGTGCCGGCACGGCGGAACTCGCCGTAGGCCTCGTCGATGACCACGACACCGGTCGATGCCTCGGCGATCGCCTCGATGTCGGCGAGCGGCAGCGCGGTGCCGGTGGGGTTGTTCGGCGAGGCGAGCAGGATCACCGAGGGCCGGTGCTCGGCGATCACCCGCAGGGCCTCGGCACGGTCGATCGAGAAGTCGTCGGCCCGCCGCCCCACGACCCAGGAGGTGTGGGTGTCGCGCGCGTACTCGGGATACATCGAGTAGGTCGGCGCGAACGACACCGCGGTGCGTCCGGGGCCGCCGAATGCCTGCAACAGCTGTTGCATGATCTCGTTCGAGCCGTTGGCGGCCCAGACGTTCTCGACGCCCAGGCCCACTCCCCCGTCGCCGTTCAGGTAGGCGGCGAGATCGGCACGCAGCGCGAGCGCCTCGCGGTCGGGGTAGCGGTTCAGCGTGCGGGCGGCGTCGGCCACCGCCTTGGCGATGTCGTCGACGACCGCGTCGCCGGGCGCGTACGGGTTCTCGTTGACGTTGAGCTGCACCGGCACGTCGAGCTGCGGCGCGCCGTAGGGGTGCTCGCCGCGCAGGTCGTCGCGCAGCGGCAGGTCGTCGAGCGTCAGCCGGTTCATCGGAGGCGTGCGGCGACGGCGGCGCCGTGCGCCGGCAGGTCCTCGGCCGCCGACAGCGCGAGCACGTGCGGCGCGACCTCGGCGAGCGCCTCGGCGCTGTACTCGACGAGGTGGATGCCCTTGAGGAAGGACTGGACCGACAGCCCCGACGCGTGGCGCGCGGTGCACCCGGTGGGCAGCACGTGGTTCGACCCGGCGCAGTAGTCGCCGAGCGACACCGGCGAGTGGGCGCCGACGAACACGCAGCCGGCGTTGCGCACCCGCTCGGCCCAGGCGCGGGCGTCGGTGGTGATGACCTCGAGGTGCTCGGCGGCGTAGGCGTCGACGACCGCCAGCCCCTGCTCGAGGTCGCGCACGACCACCGTGCCCGACTGCGGCCCGGACAGCGCGGTCCGCACCCGCTCGACGTGCTTGGTGAGCTCGACGAGGCGGGCGACCTCGACGTCGACGGCGTCGGCGAGCTCGACCGACGTCGTGACGAGCACGGATGCGGCGAGCGTGTCGTGCTCGGCCTGACTGATGAGGTCGGCAGCGACGTGCACCGGGTCGGCCGTGTCGTCGGCCAGGATCGCGATCTCGGTCGGGCCGGCCTCGGCGTCGATGCCGACGACGCCGCGCACGAGGCGCTTGGCGGCAGCGACGTAGAGGTTGCCGGGGCCGGTGATGACATCGACCGGCTCGATGCCCAGGGCGAGGTCGCCGTACGCGGCGAGCGCGATCGCCTGGGCGCCGCCCACGGCGTACACCTCGTCGACGCCCAGCAGCGCGCACGCAGCCAGGATGGTGGGGTGCGGCAGCCCGCCGAACTCCTGCTGCGCGGGGGAGAACACCGCGATCGACCCGACACCGGCGACCTGCGCGGGCACGACGTTCATCACCACGGACGACGGGTAGACGGCCAGTCCGCCGGGCACGTAGAGGCCGACCCGGCCCACCGGCACCCACCGCTCGCTGACCGTGCCGCCCGGCACGACCTGCACGTCGTTGCCGCTGCGCCGCTGCGCCTCGTGCACGATGCGGGCCCGGCGGATCGACTCGACCAGCGCCGCGCGAACGTCGTCGGGCAGCGCCTCGAGCGCCTCCTTCAGCGCCGCGGCCTCGACGCGCGGCTCGGCGACGTCGACACCGTCGAAGCGCAGGGTGGCCTCGCGCGCGGCCGCATAGCCCCGGGCGGCCACCCCCTCGACGATGGGGGCGACGGCCGCCACGGCCGCATGGACGTCGACGGCCGCCCGCGGCAGCACCCGGCGCAGGTCCGGGTCGTCGGCGGTGGTGAGGTCGAGTCGGCGCAGCACGGCTCGATTTTACGGGCGCACAGAAATCCTCGCCGCCGCTCGCCGGTGCCGCGTCCACCGCGCTAACTTCGACGCGTGGCCGCGGAGCTCGCCCTGTTCCCGCTCAACCACGTGCTGCTGCCCTCGATGCCGCTGCCGCTGCACATCTTCGAGCCCCGCTACCGGCAGATGCTGCGCGACGTCGCCGCGGTGTCGTCGGGCCACGGGTCGTTCGGGGTGGTCGCGCTGCAGCGCGGGAACGAGGCCGGTGGCGGCGGGCTGCCGGACGTGCACCGCGTCGGCACCGTCGCCGAGATCGTCGAGGTCGAGACGAACGCCGACGGCACCTCGGAGGTGCTGGCCGTCGGCAGCCGCCGCTTCACCGTCGAGGCCCTGCTCGCCGACGGCGCGCCCTACCTTCGGGCGCGGGTGACCTACCTGGACGAGCCCGACGGGCGCGTCAACGACGCCCTCACCGGCCTCACCCGCCGGCTCATGACGCGCTACGACGCCGCGCTCATGGAGCGCACCGGCCGCACGACCGGCGCCGAACTGCCGGGCGACGCGGCCCAGCTGTCCTTCCACCTCGCCGCGCGGCTGCCGCTGGGGCCGCTCGAGCGGCAGCAGTTGCTGGCCGACCCGGACGCCGGCGCGCGACTGCGGCGGCTGGTGCACCTGCTGCGCCGGGAGACCGCGCTGCTGCGCAGCACCGGCTCGATCGCGGTGTCGCCGAGCGTGCTACGGCTGGCCGCCCTGCCCAACTGACGGCGGCGCGCCGGGCCCCTGCGGCGGCGGGGCGCCCGGCTGCCACGGCGGCGCCGGCACGAACTGGGCCGCCCGGCGCTCCAGCAGCATGCGCCGCACCGGGTCGCGCCGGCCGAGGTCGTCGCGTCCGGCGAACGACACCAGCACGCCGTAGACGAGGACGGCGGCGGCCGCACCGAACAGGTACAGCGACGGTGCCTGCACCGACAGCCTCGTGTGCTCGATGCACTGCCCGTCGACCACCTGCGCGAGGTAGATCCGGCACGCCGGGCCCGAGTCGTGGCCGCCGCCGGTGAGCCAGCCGACCAGGCGCATCGCCTGGGTGCCGAGCAGGCAACCGATCGCGAGCGCGGTGACGGTGATCGGGCCGCGCAGGCGGGTGCGGGTGTAGAGCAGGCCGCCGGCCAGCACGCCGAGGCCCAGGGTCAGGATCGCGAACCGGCCGTCGGCGGACACCGCCGCCTCGTTCTCGTCGATCAGCCAGGTGACGCCGTCGCTGCCACGCTTGAATGCGGCCCCGGTGGGCGGCGACCACCAGGCCCAGACCAGCCCGAGCAGCGCGCCCACGACGGTGAGGACCGCGACCACGACGGCACCCCGGCGCAGGTCGCGGGCGGTGTCGCGCACCGGTCGGGCCACCGGTGGCGGCGGCGCGGGGTGGGCGGGCGCCGTCGGCGACCAGCCGGTCACGCCGGCCCCTGGCACGGGCCGCGGCTGACGCCCGCCGAGCCGGGGAAGGCCGCGCGCAGCAGGTGGTGCAGCTCGTCGACCCGCGCCGGGGTCACCGCACGGTCGACGTCGAACGCGCGCAGCCGCTCGAGGGTCTCGGCCCGCCGGCGTGGGCGGACGAGCCGGATCGCGAGCAGTGGCAGCGTCCAGCTGCGTCCGGGCAGGCCGACGCGACGCAGCTCGGCGAGGATCGCGCCGCGGGTCTCGCCGACCAGCGCGTGCAGGCGGTCCTCCAGGGGGCCGTAGCGGTCGGCGGCGGTGAGCCGGCGCAGCACCAGGCGCACGAGGCCGCGGAAGGCGAGCACGAGCACACCGGCCAGCGCCAGCAGCACGGTGACGAAGGTGAGGTGCGTGCTCCACTGCACGAGCACCGCGAGCGCGAGCAGCACGACGGCGACCACGAGCAGCGAGGTGCCGATCGAGGTGCCGATCGCGCGGCCGACGAGGTAGCGGGCCAGCGCCCACTGGCTCAGCGGGGTGCCCTGCCGGAACCGCCCGACCTCCGGCTCGCGGGGCCCGTTGCCGTCGCCACTGCCGCCGCTGTCGCCGGACGGCGACGGCCCGGACGGCTTGGACAGTTCGACCGACACCGTGCCGAGATTACCGGGACGCGGCCGGCCGGCCGCCGCCGAACCGCGCGGGGCGGGCCGGACCCTCAGGCGGCGCGGCGGCGGAAGCGCAGGCGGGGCCGCCGGACGGGTCGCGGCTGCGCAGCGCGGTCGTCCGGACCTTCCGGCTCGCCGGCCGCCGAGTCCGGTCGTGGCGCCCGGACGAGCATGGGGGCGGCGACCCCGCCCTGCTCGCCGCGCGCGCCGGCCCACGGCTGCAGCGGCGGCAGCGCGCCCCGCACGGCGTCGATGCGCTCACGGATCGCGGTGTGGGCGTCGCCCTCGACCAGGCCGTGGTCGGCGGCCCAGCGCGGGTCGGGCGTCGGCCGGTACCCGACGTGGATCGCGGCCCACGTGGTGAGCACGCCCGAGCCGTGGAAGGTCTGGTTGCCCAGGGTCGGTCGCACCCCGTAGTCGGTCAGCACCGCCGTCGGCACCCGACGGCGGATCGCCTCGAACGCCGGGGCCGCGCCGACGGTGACGCACAGGTCGGTGCGGCCGAGCACCTCGCTCAGCGGCTCGTGCACGCAGTGCAGGTTCGCCGGCAGCACCACGTCGGGGTCGAGCAGCCGCCGGAACTGGTCGCGCTCGACGTCCACGAGCGTCTCGTCCGGCCGCCCGCGCAGGGTCACGAGCACCTGCCGCAGCGGGTGCCGGCGGGCGTGGGCGACGGCCTGGACGAACAGGTGCCGGCGCTCGTCGCGGCGGGCCGGCAGGAGCGGTGAGGCCACGAGCGTGAGCGTCCACGGCCGACCGCGCACCGCGGTCGGGTCGTGCAGCGGCCCGGACGCCGGGACGATCGTGCGCACCACGCGGTGGCTGCCGAGGCCGAGCTCGTCGAAGACGGCGCGGAAGCGGCGGGCAGCCACCTCGGAGTTGGCCAGCACGATGTCGGCGCCCGAGCGCAGCAGCAGCCCGTCGATCTTGTGGTCGGGGACAGCGCCGAGATAGCCGGTGATGACGACCGGACGGTCGGGCCGGTCGCCCCAGGCGGCGGCGAGCTCGCGCAGCAGGTCGTGGATGCGGCCACCGGCCGTCGCCAGCACGATCGCGTCGGCGTCCGGGTCGGTGGGGCGGTCGGTGGCGTCGACGGCGATGCCGAGGCCGGCGGCCAGGGTCATCGCCCACTGCCGCCGGGCCGGGGTGTCGGCGACGACGTGCACGATCGGTGCGCTCACACGCACGACGCTCGCCGGGTCGGGCGACGTCGAGCACCCGCCCACGTGAACGTCAGGCGACGGTCACGTGGCGATCGTCACGCGACCGGTCAGACCTCGACGACGACGCCCTCGGGGGTCACCGTGGTGGCGTCGGGGTCGTCGAACCAGCGGCCGCCCGAGCCGAGGTAGCGGAACTTGACCTCGCTGCCCGCGGGCACCTCGACGGTGACGCTGCGGGTGCCGTTGCTGCGCTTCACGAGCTTGTGCTTGCCCGGCGTCCAGTCGTTGAAGGTGCCGACCGCGGAGACCGGGCCGTCGTGCACGTCGTCCGGCAGGACGAGCTGGATCTTCGTGTTCCCGGACTTCTGCGACTGGATCTTGATGGCCATGCTGCTCCTCGACCTGCGGTGGTGCGGTGGCACCAGCTTAAGCGGCGCGTCCGCAGGTCAGGGCGCGCCACGCAAGATCCCGCTCAGGCGTTGACGAAGATCGCGCCGGCGATCCAACCGACGACCACCACCACGATGAGCACGAGGAGCACGGTGAACCAGATCTTCGACTGGTTCTTGCCCTCGGGCGTGCCGTGGTAGGAGGTGCCGGAGGTCGACGACTCGATCGGCGGGGTATCCCCCGGGAGCACACCGGCGCCCGGTTCGAGCCCGGGGGTCTCGGCCGGGTCGGGGTCGGGGCTGTGCAGAGGCTGCCGCTGCGGAGAGGCCATGCCTCACTGCTACCGCGGCAGGCCGCCGCCCAATCACGACCGTCGGTCAGGCCACGATCGCGCCGGGCCCGAGCAGGGCCTTGAGGTCACCCATGAGCGCCGCGGACGGGCTCACGCGGTAGCGGTCCTCGAGCTTCAGGATGTGCTCCCGGTTGCCGTTGGCCAGGGTCAGGTGCACCTCGGTCGTGCCCGGGTGGCTGGCGAGCACGTCCTTCAGCCGGCCGATGAGCGGCGGCGTGCAGCGCGCCGTCGCCAGCTTCAGCGCCACCGGCCCGCGCGGCCCCTGGGTGGTGTCGAGGATCTGCAGGTCGCTGGCGATGAGCTTGATGGTGTCGTCCCGCGCGTCGGTGCGGCCCTTGATCGCGACGATCGCGTCCTCGGTGATCGACAGCGCCACCTGGGCGTAGGTCTGCGGGAAGAACATCACCTCGATCGAGCCCTCGAGGTCCTCGAGGATCACCTGCGCCCACGGCGCGCCGGCCTTCGTGACCCGGCGGTTCACCGAGGACAGGATGCCGGCGAGCGTGATGCTCTGCGGCTCGTCGGAGGCATCGGCCTGGATCGCCGCGATCGTGGCGTCGGCCGCCGAGGCGAGGATGTGCTCGAGGCCGAACAGCGGGTGGTCGCTGACGTAGAGCCCGAGCATCTCGCGCTCGAACTGCAGCAGCACCTTCTTGTCCCACTCGCCGTCCGGGACGCGGACCGCGAAGACGTCGTCGCCGGGCGGGGCGCCCGCCGCGGCGTCCTCGGCGCCGAACGAGCCGAAGAGGTCGAACTGGCCCATCGCCTCGGCCCGCTTGGTGTCGAGCACGGCGTCGACCGCCGGCTCGTAGACGTTGATCAGGCCGCGCCGGGTGTGCTGCAGCGAGTCGAACGCGCCGCCCTTGATGAGCGCCTCGATGGTGCGCTTGTTGCAGACGACCGCGTCGACCTTGCGCAGGAAGTCGCCGAAGTCGGCGAACTGCCCGCGGGCCTTCCGCGTCGCGACGACGGACGCGACGACGTTCGCGCCGACATTGCGGATCGCGGTGAGGCCGAAGCGGATGTCGGTGCCGGTCGGGGTGAACTCCGCCTCGGACTCGTTCACGCACGGCGGCAGCACCCTGATGCCCATGTGCCGGCACTCGGCCAGGTACACGGCCATCTTGTCCTTGTCGTCCTTGACCGACGTCAGCAGCGCGGCCATGTACTCGGCCGGGAAGTTCGCCTTGAGGTACGCCGTCCAGTACGACACCAGGCCGTACGCGGCCGAGTGCGCCTTGTTGAACGCGTAGTCGGAGAACGGGACGAGGATGTCCCACAGGGTCTTGATGCACCCGTCACTGAACCCGTTGGCCTTCATGCCCTCGCTGAAGGGCACGAACTCCTTGTCCAGGATCTCCTTCTTCTTCTTGCCCATCGCGCGGCGCAGCAGGTCTGCTTGTCCGAGCGAGTACCCCGCCACCCGCTGCGCGATCGCCATGACCTGCTCCTGGTAGACGATCAACCCGTAGGTGTCGCCCAGGATGTCGGCCAGCGGCTCGGCCAGCTCGGGGTGGATCGGCACGACCGGCTTGCGGTCGTTCTTGCGGTCGGCGTACTCGTTGTGGCTGTTCGCGCCCATCGGGCCCGGCCGGTAGAGCGCGCCGACGGCCGAGATGTCCTCGAAGTTGTCGGGACGCATGGAGCGCAGCAGCGCCCGCATCGGGCCGCCGTCCAGCTGGAACACCCCGAGCGTGTCGCCGCGGGCGAGCAGTTCGAAGGTGGCCGGGTCGTCGAGCGAGAGGTCCTCGAGGACGACGTCCTCGCCGCGGTTGGCCTTGATGTTCTTCAGCGCGTCGTCGAGCACGGTGAGGTTCCGCAGCCCGAGGAAGTCCATCTTGATCAGGCCGAG
>NZ_JBQCEE010000254.1:0-5893 GCF_051960575.1 Jatrophihabitans sp. | reverse complement strand
GTCCCCATGACCCGAACCGCTCTGCGTGTCACGGCGCTCGCCGCCGCAGCCGCGACGACGCTGGTCGCACCGGCGGCCGCCGGTGCGGCGACGACCCATCGGCACCACGCGCACCGGCACGCCCCCGCCGTCGCGAGGATCCACGGCCTCGTCGTCAGCCGACAGGGCAAGCAACTGACCGTGCTGGCCGACACGGTGACCCTCGGCAAGCACCGACTGCAGCATGTCGTCGAGCACGTGTCGCTGCGCAACGCCGCGGCGACGGCCGCGCGCGCGGCCCGCGCCGGATACGTCATCACCGGAGCAGGAGCGGTCGACCGCCGCGGCATCACGAACCTGACCGTGCAGGCCGCGGCCCCGCAGGCCGCATCGGTCGTGCTCGGCACCGTCGCGTCCGTCGACGGCAGCCTCGCGACGATCTGCGCCCACGACGGTGCGGACGGCCACCACGGCGGCGGCTGGAGCAACGGCCACCCCGGCGACGGACAGGGCGACGGGCAGGGCGGTGGTGCCGGCGGCGACTCGACCTCCCCGAGCGGAAGCGGCATCAGCGGTGGGACCGGTTGTGGCGAGGGCGACCAGCTGACCGTCGACCTGAGCGACGCGGCCCTGACCGGTACCGCGACGAGTGCGGCGCAACTGGCCGCCGGTGACTACCTCGTCGCGCTCGGCGAACAACTCGACGGCACGTTCCTCGCCGCCCAGGCGATCTCCTACGCCGCCGAGCCGTCCTTCGTGGTCGGACGCGTGCTCGCGGCCGACGCCAACGCGAACTCCCTCTCCGTCGGCAGCACCGACGGCGACAGCGCCGAGAACACCTCGGACGACGGGAACGGCGACGGCAGCAGCGCCGGCGCCGGCGGCGTGCAGGTCGACACCACGACCGCGCAGATCGTCGTCAACGGCGCCCAGGACGGCACCTTCCCGAGCGTCGGTGACGAGGTGCTCGTCCTCGGCCAGGACGGCGTCACCCCGGCGCCGGGTGCGCCCCTGCCGTCCAGCTTCGTCTACGCCTTCAACCAGGCCGACCACAACCCGGCCGGCGACCAGGGCACCGGCGACGCCGGCAGCAGCGGCGGCGACTGACCCGACCGGACGTCGGGCGCCCGAGCGGTGCCCGACGTCCGACGCCGTCGCGCTCAAGTACGGCGGGCGACGGCCGACGGACCACGTGACAGCTGCACGGAAGGCGGCCATGTCCTCTCCCGACGACGACGGGCTCGACGCGCTCGCCGCGGCCGCGCAGCGCGGTGACGGGCGCGCGCTGGACCGTCTACTCGCCCTGGTCCGTCCGCAGGTGCACCGCTACGTGCTCGCACGCCTGATCGACCGGCACCTGGCCGAGGACGTGACCCAGGAGGTCGGGGTCGCGATCGTCGCGTCGCTGCCCCGCTACGTCCGCACCGACCGGCCGGTGATCGCGTGGGTCTTCGGCATCGCGGCCCACAAGGTGAGTGAGGCGCACCGCCGCCACGGGCGCCGGCCCGAGACCGTCGTGGACGACCTGCCCGACCTCTGCTCGCTCGCCGAGTCGGCGGATCCGGCGCTGACCGCTGAGACCCTGGAGAGCAGCCGGGCCGTCGCGGCGCTGCTGGCCTCGCTGCGCCACCCGCAGGGCGAGATCCTGCGACTGCGCATCGTGGCCGGACTCAGCACCGAGGAGACGGCCGCGGTGCTCGGCCTGACCCCTGGTGCCGTGCGCGTCGCGCAGCACCGCGCCCTCAACGTCCTGCGGGCCCGGGTCCTGTCCCAGCCCGACGGGAAGCCGCCGCGGCAGCCGACGGTCACCCGGTGCGCGCGGCGAGGCGCCACCACCGATCGAATGGGAGCGCACCGATGAGCGACCGGATGGACGCGCTCCACACCGACGACGCGCTGCTGGACGCCATGGGGCGAGGCGACGCGCCGACCGGGGGCGATCCGGTGGCCGACGCGCTGTGGCACTGGCGGACGGAACTGTCGTACGCGACGATCGCCGCGGACGCGACGGCTGCACCCGCTGCACCGCCGCCACCGGGCCGGGCATGGCGGCGGACCACCCTCATCGCCGCCACCGCGATCGTCGTGGCGGCGGGCGGGAGCGTCGCCGCTGCCGCCGTGACCGGCCCGCGCGGCCCCCTCGGCGGCCTTCATCGACTCATCTTCGGCGAGCACCACACCGTGCAGCCGAGCCCGTCGGTCATCACCACACCCGACCACGGGACCCGTGCTGTCCAGGTTCCCTCACCTGCGCCGTCACCGCGCAGTGCTCCGGCTCGTCCGGTACCGACGCGGGCGATCCCGGCGGCACCGGCTCGGACCTCACCTCCTGCCTCCACCGCGACCGGTGCGACGCCGTCGGGTCCGCCCACCGGCCCGGCCCGTGGGGCGCCCGGCGGCGGAGCGCCGACCGGCTCCGGCGACCAGCAGGACACGGGTGGCCACGACGGTGGCACCACCGGCAGCAGGCAGGGCACGTCGCCGGGGGAACACGACACCGAGCCACCCGGCGGCCACGACGGCGGCGCCGGCGACCCGCCGAGCGACCAGCCCGACCCCTCGACGCGGCCGAGCGCACCGCCGAGTGACGCACCGACCTCGCGTCCGCCCGAGGGCGGTGACGGAGCCGGCGACTCCTGACCGATGCCCGCACCACGTCGTGGTTGGAGCGCCCGCCGCACCCGCGACATCCAGGTGCCGGGTGGGCGCTGTTGGGATCGAACCAACGACCGCTCGGGTGTAAACCGAGTGCTCTCCCGCTGAGCTAAGCGCCCGGCGTCCCACGCTGTGGGGCCGGTGAACCGCATCAGGCTACCGAGTGCGCTGACGTACCGTGGAGCCGTGTTGAGGACGCTGCGCCAGCCGCGGTACGCCGCGCTGACCGCCCTCATGATCGTGATCGCCATCGTGTGCGTGCTCGCCGGCACCTGGCAGATCTCGCGGTTCGAGCAGAAGAAGTCCGAGAACGACGCGCTGCGCACCAACGACCACAGGCCGGCCGCCGCCGTCCAGGACCTGCTGCCGCTCACCGGCTCGGGCAAGCGGGCGCCGTCGACGGACGCGATCGAGTTCCGCACCGTGCGCCTGCAGGGCACCTACGACGACGCCCACCAGGGCCTCGTCCGCAACCGCACGCTGTCCGCCGACGACGACACCGTCGGCTACCTCGTCGTGACGCCGCTCGACACGTCTGCGGGCACGGTGCTGGTCGTCCGCGGCTTCCTCAAGGCGGGGGCGCAGACCGACCCGACGCCGCCGCCGGCGCCGTCCGGGCCGCAGACCGTCACGGCGCGCCTCATGACCGCCGAGTCGCGCGACGACCGGGCGGCCGACCTGCCGTCGCCGCAGCTCGAGTCGATCAACCCGGCGCAGCAGGCGGCGCGGCTCGGGCGTCCGGTCTTCGAGGGCTACGCCGAGGTCATGGGCGGCACGGCCCCGGCGGGGCTCGAGGCGATCCCCGCGCCCGACCTGTCGAACCCGGCCGGCGGCGCGCTCGAGCCGCAGCACTTCGCCTACGTCATCCAGTGGTACCTGTTCGCCCTGCTGGCCCTCGCCGCGCCGGTCGCGATGGCGCGGTCGGAGGCGAAGGCGGCCCGTGCGGCCGCGGCCCCGGCGGGCGAGTTCGACGACGAGCCGGTCGTACTGACCGAGGACGAGGCGCGGGCGGCCAAGCTGGCCGCCCGCTACGGGCGCGTCCGGTAGGTCGTGACCGCCGGCGCGCTCAGAGCGCGTCGATCGCCTTGCGCCAGACGTCGGCGTCGCGGCCGTCGCCCGGGCCGTTGTGCTCGGCGAACCGGACGATCCCCTCGCGGTCGATCAGGAAGGTGCCGCGGTCGGCGAACCCGGCCTGCTCGTTGAAGACGCCGTAGGACTGCGCCACGGCGCCGTGCGGCCAGAAGTCGGAGAGCAGCGGGAACTCGTAGCCCTCCTTCTCGGCGAACACCTTGTGGGCGAACACCGAGTCGCAGCTGATCGTCGCCACCTGCACGTCGTCGTTCTGGAAGGCGCCGAGGTCGTCGCGCACGCGGCAGAGCTCGCCGGTGCAGATGCCGGTGAAGGCGAGGGGGTAGAAGACGAGCAGCACCGCCTTCTGCCCGCGGAACGACGAGAGCGAGAACTCCTCGTTGTTCTGGTCCTTCAGGGTGAAATCGGGCGCCTGCTGTCCGACGCTGATCTCGGGCTGACTCACTTCTTGCCTCCAGATTTGCGCCCGACCAACCGGGCGCCGGACCAATCATTGCCGACCGTGGCGATCGACGTCTGCGACAGGCCCGCGATGGACGCGGCCTCGGCGATGTCCGAGGGCTCGACGTAGTCGGAGCGTCCGCGCTTCGGCGTCAGCAGCCAGATGACCCCGTCGTCGGCGAGGGGTGCGATGGCGTCGACGAGGGTGTCGGCGAGGTCGCCGTCCCCGTCGCGGTACCAGAGCAGGACGACGTCGACGACCTCGTCGGAGTCCTCGTCGACGATCTCCTCACCGGTGATCTCCTCGACGTCGTCGCGCAGCTGCTGGTCGACGTCGTCGTCATAGCCGATCTCCATGACGATCATCCCGGAGCGCAGGCCCATGCGGCCCGTGCTCTTCGCGTCCGCTCCGGGAGCGGCGCTGCCATTCACAGCGGACGTCCTCCTCGACCTCGGGGTGTCAAGCCTGTCTCGTACTTCTCGGTAACTCCTGCGCCGACCCTAGCGGCTCCTGAGGGTGTTGACTGGACGGGAGCCACGAGCAATTCCGAAAGGCACACCATGACAGTCGACCGGTTCTCCATCATCACCGACGGCCTGCCGAGTCAGCTCCCCGACATCGACCCCAACGAGACCCGTGAGTGGATCGAGTCGCTGGACGCCGCGATCGACGCCGACGGCCGGCAGCGCGCCCGCTTCCTCATGCTGAAGCTGCTCGAACGGGCGCGCGAGCGGCAGGTCGGCGTCCCGGCGCTGCGCAGCACCGACTACATCAACACCATCCCGCCCGAGCGCGAGCCCTGGTTTCCCGGCGACGAGGACATCGAGCGGCGCATCCGCGCGTACATCCGCTGGAACGCCGCGATCGCCGTGTCGCGGGCGAACAAGCTGGTCGGCGTCGGCGGGCACATCGCCACCTACGCCTCGGCCGCGTCGCTGTACGAGGTCGGGTTCAACCACTTCTTCCGCGGCAAGGACCTCGCGTCCGGCATGGGCGACCAGGTCTACTTCCAGGGCCACGCGGCCCCGGGCATCTACGCCCGCGCCTTCCTCGAGGGGCGGCTCACCGAGCAGCACCTCGACGGGTTCCGCCAGGAGCAGTCGAAGGCGCCGTACGGCCTCTCGTCCTACCCGCACCCCCGGCTCATGCCCGAGTTCTGGGAGTTCCCTACCGTCTCGATGGGCCTCGGCCCGATCGGCGCGATCTACCAGGCGCGGTTCAACCGCTACCTGCACGCCCGCGGCCTGGCCGACACGTCCAACTCGCACGTCTGGGCCTTCCTCGGCGACGGCGAGATGGACGAGGTCGAGTCGCTCGGCGCCATCGGTGTGGCCGCGCGCGAGGAGCTGGACAACCTCACCTTCGTCATCAACTGCAACCTGCAGCGCCTCGACGGGCCGGTGCGCGGCAACGGCAAGATCATCCAGGAGCTCGAGGCGTACTTCCGCGGCGCGGGCTGGAACGTCATCAAGGTCGTCTGGGGACGCGACTGGGACCCGCTGCTCGCCCGGGACGCCGACGGCGTGCTGGTCAACCAGATGAACACGACGCCCGACGGGCAGTACCAGACCTACACGGTCGAAACGGGCGCCTACATCCGCGAGCACTTCTTCGGCGGTGACCCGCGGCTGCGCAAGATGGTCGAGGACGTCAACGACGAGGATCTGCGCCGGCTGTCGCGGGGAGGCCACGACTACCGCAAGGTGTACGCGGCGTTCAAGGCCGCCC
>NZ_JBQCEE010000253.1:0-51365 GCF_051960575.1 Jatrophihabitans sp. | reverse complement strand
AGTACGAGCCTGGTCGTCTCGCAGGCCGCCACGTCGACGACCGTGACGGTGCATGCGCACGACCTCTCGGCGACCGTCACCCCGGTCGCTCCTGGCACGGGCACGCCGACCGGCACGGTCACCTTCGCCGTCGGCGGCGTCCCGGTCGGCACCGCCACCCTGTCGGGCGGCACGGCCACGCTGACCTACACCGTGCCCACCGGCCGGGCGAACACGGTCGCCGCCGCGTACAACGGCGACACCGACTTCGCCGCGTCGTCGGTGTCGACCACGCGCCGCGATCCGCTGATCACCGCGCACGTGCAGAGCAGCAGCCCGCGCTCGTCGTACGGCTGGTACCACGCCGCGGTGACCGTCACCTTCACCTGCACGCCGCAGGGCGCCGCGCTCACGACGCCGTGCCCCGTCGCCGTGACGCTCACGCACGACGGCGCAGGCCAGTCGGTCAGCGGCACGATCATGGCGGCCGACGGCGGTGCGGCGACGGCGTCGGTCACCGGGATCGACATCGACACCGTGCGTCCGCGGGTCTCGATCGCGGGCGTGCGCAACGGTGCGACGTACCCGAGCGCACCGCGGGCACGCTGCTCGGCGAGCGACACGCTCTCGGGTGTCGCGCGGTGCACCCTCACCAGCAGCGTGCGCAACGGCCGCACCACCTACCGTGCCACCGCCGTCGACAAGGCGGGCAACACCGCGACGGCCACGGTGACGGTCACCGTGCAGGGGTACGCGCTCGCCGGGGCGCCGTTCGTCGACGGCGCCTTCACGGTGCACGTCGGACACGCCTACACGCTCGTCGTGCAGGGCGTGAGCGTGCAGCCGCACTTCTACGACGCCGCGGTCGTCCCGGCCCGACCGACGAAGCGCGACCAGGCCTTCCACGCCGCCGGACGCAACCGCTGGACCTTGGGTGTCTACATGCAACGGGCGTTGAGGTCACACCCGTACTGGTACCTCGGCGTGCTGGTCGGGCGCACCATGCACCTCGTCAAGATCCGGATCGCGCCATGAGTGATGAGGTGGAGATGACCGCGACGACGCGGCGGACGTTCCTGGCCGGCGGTCTCGGTGTGGTCGGCCTTGCGGTGGTGGGGACGAGTGAGGGTGTCGCCGACGCAGCGACGGCGCCCGCCCCGGCACGGCGGCACTACCGCGCGTCCGTCGGCAAGGTGTTCGTGCTGCGGCACGGCACGCACGCCTACCGCGCGCGGCTGACGGCGATCCGCAACCTGCCGCACGCCGGCACCAAGCACCGCGAGCAGTGCTTCTCGCTGGTGTTCACCAGCCTGCGCGGGCACATCCCCGACGGCACCTACACCGTGCAGCGGCGCGGCGTGCGCACGCACTCGCTGTTCGTGACCGGCGGCGGACGCAGCACCCACGCCATCGTCAATCGGGCGCACTGACATGACCGCACAACGCACCCTCGAGACCCGGCCGGTGACACAGGCCGACCTGCCGTTCCTGCGCGACCTGTTCGTCGAGTCACGTCCGGGGTTCGACCTGTTGCCGCCGATGGTGGTCGACCAGCAGCTGCTGGCCCAGCGATGGCAGTACCGCTTGCTGCACCCTGCGGCCGTCGACGAGATCGTGCTGCTCGATGGTGCGCCGGTCGGCCGTGTCTGGACAAGTGTTGAGGACGGTCGGCTGCACCTGCTCGACCTCGCCGTGCGTGCTGCGCACCGGCGCCGGGGCATCGCGCGCGTGGTGCTCGGGCGGCTCGCGAGCACGGGTCTGCCGATCGAGCTGCAGGTGTGGCGCGAGAACGACGCCGCGATCGCGCTGTACCGCTCGACGGGCTTCGTCGAGGTGGGCCATCAGGGCGGCGGTCACCTCGCGATGCACCGGCCTGCATCGTCGTCCGACCTGGACCGACCCGTGCACGAGAGCGAGGCGGCGCGATGAGCACCCCCTTCATCGGCGAGATCCGCATGTTCGGCGGCAACTTCGCCCCCGTCGGCTGGTTGTTCTGCCAGGGACAGCTGCTGCCGATCGACCAGTACGACGCGCTGTTCAACCTCATCGGCACGACCTACGGCGGCGACGGGCAGAGCACCTTCGCGCTGCCCGACCTGCAGTCGCGCGTGCCGGTGCACCAGGGCTCGGGGTACGCGCTCGGCCAGACCGGCGGTGCCGAGCAGGTGCAGCTGACGGCGAGCCAGATTCCGCAGCACACGCACGGGCTGCGCGCCGCGTCGGGGCCGGGCACCACCGCGTCCCCGTCGAACGCAGTCTGGGCCGGCAGCACCTACGACGCCTACAGCGACCAGACCCCCGACACGGCGATGTCGGCCGCGGCGGTCTCGTACACCGGCGGCAACCAGCCGCACGAGAACATGCCGCCGTTCCTGGTCATCAACTTCATCATCGCCACCGAAGGCATCTACCCGTCACCGAGCTGACGCCACGATCCGCGCGAGGAGTGCTTCGTGTCAGACCCGTACATCGGCGAGATCAAACTGGTCTCGTTCAACTTCCCGCCGAAGGGCTGGGCGTTCTGCAACGGCCAGCTGCTGCCGATCAACCAGAACCAGGCGCTGTTCTCGATCCTCGGCACGTTCTACGGCGGCAACGGTCAGACCAACTTCGCGCTGCCGAACCTGCAGGGGCGCGTGGCGCTGGCCTACGACGCGCAGCACCCGCTCGGTGAGATGGCCGGCGAGGAGCTGCACACGTTGACGCTGAACGAGCTGCCCGCGCACAACCACCTCGCGCAGGCGTCGGACACGGCAAGCAACCCCGGCAGCAGCCCCGCGGGGGCCGTCTGGGCGCAGAACGGCGCGGCGATGTTCGCCTCGGCCTCCGACGTCGCGATGGCCCCGGGTGCGCTGGGTTCGGCGGGGGGCGGCCAGGCACACGAGAACCGCCCGCCGTACCTCGTCCTGAACTACATCATCGCGCTCCAGGGCATCTTCCCGTCGCAGAACTGACCCGGCTCGTCCGCAGGAGACCTCCATGACCGATCCTTTCCTCGGCGAGATCCGCATGTTCGCCGGCAGCTACGCGCCCTACGGCTGGGCGTTCTGCGCCGGCCAGCTGCTGCCGATCAGCCAGAACACCGCGCTGTTCTCGCTGCTCGGCACCTACTACGGCGGCAACGGCACGTCGAACTTCGCGCTGCCGAACCTCAACGGCAGCGTGCCCGTCGGCCAGGGCCAGGGCCCCGGGCTGTCGGATCGCGTCCTCGGCGAGACGGGCGGGGCCGAGGCGGTGGGCCTGCTCGTGGGCGAGATGCCGTCGCACACCCACCAGGCGACGGCCGTCTCGTCCAACGGAGATCTGACGTCGCCGGCCGCCCTGACGACCTGGGCGCCCGCGAGGTTCGGACGGGCCGCGCAGAACCTCTACTCGACCGGCGCGCCCGACGTGGTGATGAACGCGAACGCGCTGGCCCTCGCCGGCGGTAACCAGCCGCACAACAACATGCCGCCCTACCTCGCCGTCACGTTCATCATCGCGTTGCAGGGCATCTTCCCCTCGCGTCCCTGATCGACCCTGGCGGCGGGATGTCGGCCGCGCGATAGTCGTGCCGACACCGACGACGGGGGACGAGCGTGAGCGAGACCGACCTCGAGCCGACGCGCCGCGCGCTGCACGCCGTGGCCGAGCACCTGCTGGCGGGGCCGCAGTACCGGGCGAGCGGACGCATCCGGCTCGCCGTGACGGCGGACGGGTTCGCCACCGTCGCTGACCCGGCCGTCCGTCTCGCGGGTGCGGAGGTGAGCGCGGGTGATCGCACGTGCCCCGTCGCCGGGACGGTGCGGCGCCTCGGCTTCGCGCTCGGACTCGAGCCGGGGCGGCCGGAGGGTCTCTACGAGGACGGCTCGGGCGTCGGACTCGACGACACGCTCACCGTCGACCCGGACGCCGCCGGCATCGTCCTCGCCGCGCTGATCACCGGCGACGCCGCGCTGCGCGAGTTCGCACCGGACGAGACGCCCGTGCTGTGGCCCGAGCACTTCGACGTGGCGATCCGCATCGACGAGGTCAACTACGGGGTGTCGCCCGGCGACGGCTTCGTGCCCGAGCCGTACGCGTACGTCGGCGTGCACCCCGTGCCGCCGGGCGGGTTCTGGAACGCGCCGTTCGGGGCCGCGCGTCCACTGCGCGAGCTCGGCCGGGCCGCCGACGTCGCGGCGTTCTTCGCCGAGGGACGCGCTGCCTCCGCAGGCTGACTGTCGCTGCGAGCGACCCGGCGCTTGCGTGCCGACCCTTCGCTCGACCGCTGTCGCACGGCTCGGCCCGAGGGCTACGCTGCGCCGCCATCACGACCTGGAGGCGGCCATGCTCAGCGACACGACGGCGACGACGATCCTGATGGTGCGCGACGGCGAGCGCGCGGTCGAGTTCTACCGCGACCGGCTCGGTCTGAAGTACGAGGGGCGGCAGGCGACCGACGAGGAGCTCTTCTCGCTGCGCGCCGGTGGCCTCGCGCTGCGGGTCGACCCCACAGCGACGGCGTCCGGACGCACCGAGATGTCCTTCGAGGTCGACGACATCGTCGGCGAGATCAAGGAGCTCGAGTCGCGCGGTGTCAGCTTCCAGGACTACGACCTGCCCGGTCTGACGACCGTCGACCACATCGCCGAGCGCGACGGGCAGAAGGCCGCCTGGTTCCTCGACCCCGACGGCAACGTGCTCTGCCTGCACCAGCTGCCGTCCTGATCGACGGCGCGAAGCAGGCGCGTCCGGCGTCTGCCCGCGTCGACGGGGCGGTTGGCCGACGGGTGTGTCTGGTGCGGGTGCATAGGGTCTGCCCGCGCCGGCTGGGCGGGGCGGGGCGGGGCGGGGCGGCGGACGTTTCCCGTTCGCGCCGGCCGGTCGCGTCCCACTGCCTGGTGCGCCGCGGCGATCGTGTGCAGGACGCGCGCGGAACTGCGGTGTGTCTGCACATGATCGCGAGCGGGCTTCCGATCATGTGCACGGCGCGCGCGGGACGTCGGCGTGTCTGCACATGATCGAGAGCGGGGTTGCGATCGTGTGCACGGCGCGCGCAGGACTGTGGCGTGTCTGCACATGATCGCGAGCGGGCTTCCGATCGTGTGCACGGCGCGCGCGGGACGTCGGCGTGTCTGCACATGATCGCGAGCGAACGCAGTACGGACGGGCTTGCCCCGTCTGCGCGGGCAGACCCTATCGACCAGCGCGACGAATTGCTTCCCGAGCAGCGCTGGCCGTGGACATGCTCAGGCGAGGTCGACGTCGTTCGCGGGGCCGTCCGAGTCCGCGTCGGTCACGGCGCCGGCCGGGCTGGGCAGCACCGGGATCTGATCCCACCGCTCGAGCCACTGCTCGACCCGGTTGGTCGCGATCGAGTGGTGGTCGGAGTCGGGGTTCACCGGCCGGGTGCCGCTGCGGAAGGCGAGGTACTCGTCGTGCTTCTCGCTGATGTCGTTCAGCATCCACCACTCGGGGACGACGTAGCTGCGCACGGCCGGGCCGGGGCCGAGGTGCACGAGCACCCAGAACGCCCGCGGGTGTTCGTCCTCGGCCATGGGAGTGCCGTAGCTGGCGCGGGTCTGCCAGTCGCCGGCCGTGCGGGCGCGCACGACGAGCCGCACCTCGCCCTCACCGCCCGGGCCGGTGACGACGACCTCGCGGCGGTTGCCGTCCTGGACGACGCGGGCCTGGCCGCCCCGCTCGGTGACCTCCTTGACCACGGCGGCGATGCCGCGGTCGTTCACCGACATGGTGACCCGGGGTGCAGCAGGAGCGCTCGGCCGGGCGCTCGTGCTGCTGCGCGGGGCCGTCGAGCGGGTGGTCGCCGTGCGCGTCGTGGTCGCGCGGCTGGTCGTCGTGCGCGTGCCAGTCGCGCGGGCCGCCGACTTCTTCGCGGGCGCCGCGACCGTCCACGTGACCGCGCCCTCGCCGTTGTGGCTGAACCGGCACGTGTAGTGGGTGCCGGCGGCGTCGGTGGTCCAGGTGACGGCGGCGTCGCTGCCGCAGCGGGGGCACGTCGGGGTCATGGTCACCATCGTCCCAGCCCGCGTGCTCGCCCGGACGCCCGAGGCGCGGCGCGCTGCGTCCGCCACACTCGTCCGGCTCGAAGATCCTCGGCCGCGACCGATGAATCCTCTTCCGCCGGCGGGTCATAGCTGGTGTCATCGATCGACTCGACCGCAGGAGGCCTCATGTCCACCATCACGCCGCACCTCTGGTTCGACCGGCAGGCCCGCGAGGCCGCCGAGTTCTACGGCGAGGTCTTCCCCGACTCGGGGCTGACCAGCAGCTCGGTCATCGGCGACACCCCGGACGGCGAGACCGAGGTCGTGACCTTCCGGGTGTGGGGTCAGGACTTCATGGCGATCAGCGCCGGTCCGCGGTTCACGATCACGCCGGCGATCTCGTTCATCGTCAACTTCGAGCAGGACGCCGACCTGCTCGACCAGGTGTGGGCGCGGCTCACCGACGGCGGCACCGTGATGATGGACGTCGGCGAGTACCCGTTCAGTCGCCGCTACGGCTGGGTGGCCGACCGCTTCGGTGTCTCGTGGCAGCTCATGGTGACCAACCCCGAGGGCGACCCGCGCCCGCGGATCACCCCCGCGCTGACCTTCGTCAACGACGTGTCCGGCCAGGCCGAGGAGGCGACCGACGCCTACATCAAGATCTTCGGTGACGCCGAGCGCGGGACGATCGCGCGCTACCCAGAAGGTGTCGAACGGAGCGAGCCGGGCACGATCATGTACTCCGACTTCCGCCTCGGCGACTCTTGGCTCGCCGCGATGGACGGCGGTCGCGGCCACCAGTGGGGCTTCAACGAGGCCGTCTCGCTGGTCGTGAGCTGCGCCGACCAGGCCGAGATCGACCACCCCTGGGACGCGCTGTCGGCTGTCCCCGAGGCCGAAGCGTGCGGCTGGTGCAAGGACCGCTGGGGCGTCTCGTGGCAGATCATCCCGGCCGAGTTCGGCGAGCTGATGGGCTCGGGCACGCCCGAGCAGTCGCAGCGCGTCGTCGCCGCGTTCATGCAGATGAAGAAGTTCGACATCGCCGCGCTGCGGGCCGCCTACGACGGCTGAGCCGGGTCACGACCGCGCGTTGTCGACGGCGGTGTTGCGGGCGCTCGTCGACCGGCCGAGGGCGGCGACCTCCGCGTCCATCTTCTCGAGCATCGCCGGCGCCTTCTGCAGCGTCGCCTGATCGCCCGCCTTGGACGCGAGCAGCACGCGCAGTCCGTGCATGACGGCGACCCAGCGCGGCACGTAGATGCGGCGCTTGCGGCCGGCGATGCCCGCGACGAACGCGTCGATGCACTTGGCCAGCGAGGTCGTCCGGCCCAACGGGCCGGGCAGCGCGGCGAGCATGTCGTTGAAGGCGCCGAGGTCGTCCTTGGCGTCCTGCACCAGCGGGGTGTCGATCCACGACATGTGCGCGGTGCCGACGTCGACGCCGTGGTGGGCGACCTCGAGGCGCAGCGCATTGCCGAAGTGCTCGACGCCCGCCTTCGACGCGTTGTAGGCCGCGAGACCCGGCGCGGCGGCGAAGGCCGCGAGCGACGACACGACGAGCACGTACCCGCGTCGCTCGATCACCGACGGCAGCGCGGCGCGCACCGTGTGGAACACGCCGTTGACGTTGATGTCGATGACACGGCGGAAGGTGGCCGGGTCGACCTGCAGCACCGATCCGTAGCTGGCGATGCCCGCGTTCGCGACGACGATGTCGATGCCGCCGAAGCGCTCGACGCCCTGGTCGACCGCGGCCTGCACCGAACCGAGGTCGGTCACGTCGGCGACGATGCCGACCGCGCACTCGCCGAGCGACGCGGCAAGCTCCTGCAGCGGCGCGCCGTCGACGTCGAGCAGCACCAACCGGCAGCCCCGCTTCGCCAGGGCCTGTGCGAGGCCGGCGCCGATGCCGCGCGCCGCGCCGGTGATGAGGACGACCTTGCCGGTCAGTTCAGCCATGCCGACACCATGTCACCCCGGCGTCCGCTGGGCCAGTTCACCCGGACTTGACCAAGATCGACTCGTATGTCTAGTGTGTGGAACATCGCTCGGCGCTAACCCTTCGCCAGCCGCTTCCTGTGCTTGGTGGGGCTCAATCCCAGCCTCTGCGAATCCCCTCATCCGACCGGTGTCGCGCCGTCCCGACTCGGCTCAACGAACGTTGAGCCTGTGGTCCTGACTCCGCGGCCCGGCCTTCGACCAACTGAAGCGGGGGAAAGAGCGTCGGCGCCGCGGACACCCGTGGCGCCGACGTTCCCGCCGAGGTCAGGCTCCGCAGATCGGGATCTTGGGTGTCACGCTCGAGAGGTCGACGACGCGTTTCTTGGTCTCGAGCCCGAATTCGAGCTTGGTGTTCGGCAGTACCTTCTGCAGCACCCCGACCAGCGACGAGTCGAACTCGACGCTCGCGCCGCCGGAGATGTCGACGTTGAGGAAGACGCTCTTGCAGAGTGTCAGCGGGGCGCCGAGTGCCGAGCCGTAGGTGACGCCGACCGCGACGGTGACCCCGGCGTTCGGTCCGGCATTGAACAGCGACGGACCGACGCCGACGGACCCCTTGATGTTGACGGCGAAGACCGCACCGCTCGGCGCCAGCGAGAGCCCGGCCAGGCTGTCGGTGAGGCTGCGCACGACGCTGACCTTCGGCGCGAGCACGTCGCCCGACGGGGCGATGCCGATGGGGCCGGCGAGCCCGTACTCGCCGAGCCCGTTCAGGGTGGCGTTGGCTCCGCCGAGCGCGAAGCTCAGACTGATCTTGTACTTCAGTGCGAAGGTGATCGGGAGATAGGCGGTCTCCGGCCCGGGTGGGAGGGTGACGCTGAGCCGTCCGGACGGGAGCAGCGCGACCTTCTTCGACCCGAGATCCTTCTTCACCCCGACGCCGACGCTGAAGCCGAGCTCGAAGCCGGTGATGCCGTTGATGCGGAATCCGCTCGACGTGGTCCGTCCGTTGCTGACGCCGTAGGCGCCGTCGATGCTCAGGTTCTTGGTCTTGAAGGACATGTCGACGGCCGCCTTCAGCCCGTCGGTGGAGTTGTGCTCGACCGTCGCACCGATCTTCTTGGTGCTGTAGGACAGGCCGACCTTCCACTCGCCGATGGTGAACGACGGGGAGATCGACGGCGGCGGCAACGGCTTCGTGGCCGTGACGGCCTGCGCTCGGAACGAGCTGGGCAGGTCGTCCTTCGTCGGTGTGGACGGCCCGATCTGCAGCCCGGGTACCAGCTGGAAGCGTGCGGTCGCCGGGTCGATGGCCCGGTGCAGGTCGATCCGGCCGTTGCGCAGCACCTCGTTCAGCTGCACGGGGGCGATCGTGACCCGACGCGTGCCTGCGCCGTCGGTGAGCGCGACCACCCGGCCGGCCACGATGCTCGTCATCAGCAGCACCGACCCGACCCTGAGCCGGCCGGCGTTCGGGGCGTGCGCGTCGATCGTCCACGTCAGCCCGTCGTCGGTCGCCCCCCTGACCGCCGCGGCGCCACCCCCGACCACGACGACGTCCGGCTGGTAGTCGACGCCGGTCGGTCGCGCGCCGTAGCCGAACGCCTGCTGTTGCTGCGGCGTGCCGGTCGACGTGGTGTCGCGGCGGGTGTCACTGCGCGAGCCCTGTCCCGTGATGCTGCCCGACGAGCAGGCGGTGACGGCGAGCAGCAGGGACGCGACGAGCGTGAGCAGCCGCGTCCTCATGCCAGCCGGCCGATGGCGATGCCGGCGAGCTTGATCAGCGACGGGCCGGTGTCGACGTCGTCCAGTCGCAGCAGGCGCAGCCCGACCCAGGTGCCTTTCGCCTTGACGAAGATCGCGCCGTCCTCGAGGTGCGCCTCGTCGCCGACGCCAGGCACCGTCCTGAACGTGTGACCGAGATCGATCTTGTCGATGTCGTAGTACTTCTTGGCGCCGTCGCCGACGTAGACCTCGAGCTGGCCGACGGCCCCGCTGGTCGGGGTGGCGAAGGTGCACAGCTGCTGGGCGCGCATCTTCGGCATCAGCTTCGTGCCGGCGATGGCGTCGGCCTCCTGCTGGGTGACCAGCGAGCACGGATTGCTCTTGGCCGCCGTGCCGGGATCCTCGAACGACTCGCTCGGCGTCGGTGCCGGGGCGGACGACACGGGCGCCGCCGACGGCGAGCCGGCACCCGAGCCGGTGCCGCCGACCGCGTCGCTGCTGCATGCCGTCGTGGCGAGCAGGGCGGTCGCGGCCAGGGCGGCCGCGGTGGTGATCATCGAGCTCATCGTGGGTCCCCCGTCCCGAGCAGCCATTCGGCCGGATTGATGCGGTCCACCCGCCACCCCGCCGCCTCCACCGCGACGCTGACAGCTGCCTCGTCGCAGCCCTCGACGAACGCGATGACGACCTCGTCCGCCGGCAGGTGGATCACCGCGGCCACCCGGAGGTGGTCGGGCAGGCGCGGGAACGGTTCGTGCGGCGCGACGTGCCCCCCGGTCGCGTCGTACCGCTCGACGGCGAAGAGGCGAGTGGACACGTCCGGGACGCTAGGAGCGCGGCGACGGCGAGGAATCGGGGGATTCCCTACGCGCCGGGGTCGGTCACCCCTCGGTGCGGCGGCCGGCGAGCGCGACGCCGAGCTCGGCCCGGGACGTGATGCCGAGCTTGCGGTAGACGCGCGCGAGGTTCGCCTCGACCGTCTTCGGGCTGATGAACAGCGTGTCGGCGATGACCCGGTTGGTGCGTCCGTCGGCCGCGAGCCGGGCGACGCGGTGCTCGGTGGCGGTCAGCTCGAGCGGGGCGGCGACGCGCTCCCCGAGCCGGGTGAGTTCGGCACGCGCCCGCGCGGCCCATGACGCCGCACCGAGCTCGTCGAACGCGGCGACCGCTGCGTCGAGACGCTCGCGCGCCTCGCGCTTGCGGCGGGCCCGCCGGTGGGCGATGCCGGCGACGAGCAGGCAGCGGGCCCGTTCGAGGGGCACCACGTCGGCGGGCAGGGCGGCGTACGCCTCGTCCAGGGCGGCGAGCGCGTCGTCGACCGGGCGCCCGGCAGCGGCCTCGACGAGCACGGTGCTGCGGGCGATCCCGAGCGCCGTCCACGGCCGCGGCAGCCGGTCGTGCCTGCGCCTCAGGCGCTGCAGTGCCTGCTCGGTGGTCGCCGGGTCGCCTGCGCCGACGCACGCCTCGACCCAGTCGGGCTCGAAGCGGCTGGCGAGCGGTTCGACCAGGCCGAGCGCATCGATGGCGGCGGCCAGCTCGGTGTAGGCGGACGCCGCCTCGGCCGGGCGCCCCGCGGCCAGCGCGACGTTGCCCGCCAGCAGCAGATGGATGCGCCGCCGCCACCAGTCGTCGGTCTCGGCCGCGATCCGAAGTTGCTCCGCCGCCGTCGCACCCGCGGCCTCGAGCTCGCCGACGCAGGCGTCGAGCAGCCCGCCGAGCCAGGTCTCGGCGACCAGTCCGGACGCGAGCTGTGCCCCGAGCTCGCGCGCCGCGTCGACCCACCGGCGCGCGTCGACGTAGCGACCGGCCTGGATCTCGGTCTCGGCGAGATGGGTCATCAACTCGTGTTGCGACGGTTCGTCGCCGAGCTCGACGGCGCGGTCGAGCATCCACTGCAGGCGGTCGCGGGCACGGGCGTGGTCGTCGATGCCCTTCCAGAAGATCGCCGGGATCGTGCCGGCCAGCCAGCTCGGCTCGTCACCCTCGAGCGCCAGCGCCTCGTCGAGCAGCGACAGCCGGATCGGCTGTCCGGCCCGCACCTCGTTGAAGAACTGCGACTCAGGGCGGACGCGAGCACCGACCGGTCGCTCTGGCCGAGCAGGCCCCGTGTCGGGGAGTCGTGGCGGCGCCCGGCCAGCAGCCGCGCGCCCGCGCTCGCGTGCTCGCCCGCCACGGACGGGTCGTCGACGAAGATCGCCAGATGGGCGTGGATGCGCCCGGCCAGCGGCGACGCGGGATCGACGTGCTCGAGTGCCTGCCCCGCCGCCCGTGCGGCCGTGGTCACGTCGTCGGCGCTCCATGCGACGGCGGCGCGCAGCAGCAACGCCTCGGCACGGGCGTCACCCGTCGCGTCGGCGGCCATCCGTTCGGCCTGCGCTGTCGCGGTGCCGTAGTCGCCGGCGTCGAAGCGGCAGTGCGCGGCGGCCAGCCGCCGTCGGGCTGCGCCGTCGGGATCGTCCGCCGGGGTCAGCGCCGCTGCCCGGTCGTAGAGCCCGGCCGCCAGTTCGGGCGCACCACGGGCGCGCCGCCGCGCGGCCGCGGCGTCGAGGTCGTCGGCGATGCCGGCGTCGGGCTGCACGGTCGCCCGCGCGAGGTGCAGCGCTCGTTCGTCGGGGTCGGGGGTGGCGGCGGCGATCGTGCCGTGCAGTCGCCGCCGCGCCGTCGGGGTCAGCGACGACCGCACCGCGGCCGCGTACATCGGGTGCGCGAACCGCACGCGCCCGGTCACGTCGACGGTGACCAGCCCGGCGGACTCGGCCGCCTCGAGGGCCGGCAGGTCCGCGCCGGCCGCGGTGAGGTCGCCGAGCCGCGGGGTGGTGAGCAGCGCCGCGAGACCGACGGCGTGCTGCGCTGGATCGGGCAGCGCGCCGAGTGTCGCGGCGACGAGCTCCTGCAACGACGCGGCGACCGGGAGGTCGTCACCGGGTGCCGGCGGCACCGGCAGCCGCAGTACGGCGCGGGCCAGTTCGGCCGCGAGCAGCGGGTTGCCACCCGAGTCGTGCGCGATGCGCGCGAGCAGGGGGCGCCCGAGCGAGGTCTCGAAACGGTCGGCGATGAGGTGGTGCAGGGGTCCGCTGCCGAGCGGGGTGAGCGTGATCCGCTCGGCGCGCTCGGGGGTCGCGTCCAGGCCGAGCGGCAGGGTGGCCGTGCCGTCGGTGCGGGCCGTGATCACCATCGCGAGCCCGGGCAGCCGGCGCACGGCGAAGCGCAGCGCGCGCTCGCTCGGCGGATCGAGCCACGGCGCGTCGTCGACTGTCACGACCACCCGGCTCGCCGCGCGCGTCAGCGCGTCCTTGAGCAGGGTGCGCGTGGCCGCCCCGAGTGCCCGCTCGTCGACCTGGAGGTCGTCGTCGAGCAGCAGTGCCGCGTCGACGGCGGCGCGCTGCGGGCCGGGCAGCTGCTCGGCGTGCTCGCGCAGCGGCTGCAGCACGTCGGCGATCGCCGCGAGCGGCAGGTCGTGCTCGGCCTCGGTCGGCGCACAGCCGAGCACGGTCCGACCGTCCTCCCGAGCCCGGCGCACCAGCTCGCGCAGCACGGCGGTCTTGCCGATCCCGGCCGGTCCCTCGAGCACGACGACCCGGTGCTCGCCGAGGGCGCGCATCGCCCGGTCGAGCACCTCGACGCGTCCGAAGACCGCGCTGATCATCGTGCGAGCCTGGCACCGCGGCGCCGCCGGGTCCATCCGGCGACGCGCGCGCTCACTGGGTGATCTGGCCGCGCAACACGCTGGTCTGGTGGCTCGGGTCGCCGTTGTAGCGCTGATCCGAGACGTCGACGATGTGGTAGGCCTGAGTGTCGATGCCCTCGGGCACGGTGAAGCTGCCGCGAGCCTTCGCGCCGAGCGTGCCGATGGCGACCATCTTGTTCGCGCTCGGGTCGTAGAGCCAGACCTCGTAGTAGCCGTGCGGCGCCGGCAGTCCGGACGTCGTCACCGTCATCTGCCGGCCGTAGGGCGACGCGTGCATGGTCGCCTCGCCGTGCGCGGCCGCGGCCGTGCCGGGCTGGGCGGCGAGGTCGGCCGACGCGGTCGAGCTCGCCGGTGCCGAGCGCGAGTGGCCGACGGCCCAGCCGATGCCCGCGGCCGCGACGACCGCGGCGGCCGCGAGCAGCGGAGCGAGCAACCGCCGGCGCGGACGCAGCGGGGTGACCGTCGGCGTGACCGTCCGGCCGGGGCGGTCGTCGTCGGCCACTGCGGCGTGGATGCGTTCCCACACCTGTGGAGACGGGCCGGGCGTGCCGTCGTCGGCGGCGCCGACCCGGGCGATCTCGCGGATCGCACGGAAGGCGCGCAGCTCGTCCTGGCACAGATCGCACGTCTCGATGTGGGCGGCGAGCTCGGCGTCGACCGGGTTGTGCAGCGCCAGGTGCGGCAGTTCGTCCCAGGCGCGGCGGTGCAGGTCGTCGCTCGCGGCGAACCGGCGGTCGTCCGCGGGCGGGGTGGGGTCAGACGAGGGCGACACCGGCTGCCTCCAATCGGGTGCGAAGACGGAGCAGGCCGCGCCGGGCGTGGCTCTTCACCGTGCCGAGCGGCAGCCCCGTGGCCGCCGCGATCTGATCATGGGTGAGGTCGTCGAAGAAGGCGAGTTCGAGTACCCGGCGTTGGCTCTCGGGCAGCTCGGCGAGCTCGTCCGCGACCACGACGGCGTCGACGGCGCGATCGGCCGGGTCACCGCCGACGGGCGGGGTGGGCGGCAGATTGGCGGTGAGCGCAGCGAGGTCGCGCACCTCGCGGGCGCGCGCACGAAGCACGTCGACCGCCCGGCGGCGGGCGATGCCGACCAGCCACCCGGCGAGCGAGCCGCGAACGGGGTCGAAGGTCTCGCGTCCGCGCCAGGCGGAGACGAACGTCGCCTGGGTGACGTCCTCGGCGTCGGACGCGTCCTGCAGGGTGCGCAGCGCGAGGCGGTACACCAGCGGGCCGTGCTCGTCGTAGGCCGCCCGCAACGCCCAGTCGTGCCCGGCCACGAAGGCGTCGGCCAGCTCGCGCCGGTGCTGCTCGTCGGTCGTCACGCCGCGCTCCCGTGGTTCGGCGAGGGGTGACGCGGCACGCCGGGGACGCAGCACGACCGCTCCTTCCGCCGCTCGGACATCGGGCCCTCCTGTCGGGTTCGACGGTGTTACGTCCGACGGTTCACGGCCGGATGCACCCCGGACAATCTGTGCCGGGTGTGCATCCGGGGTGCGGGATCGGGACGCAGTAGGGGGTGTCGCCGGCCGAGGGGCCGGCGCATCGATGCAGGACCGACCCGAGGAGGACGTCATGCCCGCTCGTCGTCTCGCCGCGCTCGTCGCCGGCGCCGCCCTGACCGTCGCCGTCCCCGGCGCCGCCCTGGCGGCCGGCTCCGGTGCCGCGCACACCACCGCCCCGGCCCGCGCCGCCGCAGCTTCGACCACGTACGTCGTCCCGGTCGGCGGCGTGACCATGCTCAAGCTCGCCCCGGCGACCGCGCAGGCCCTGGCGGCCAATCATGTGTCGGTGCGGCTCGCCAGCGAGGCCCGAAGCCTCAAGTCCGGCATCGGGTTCCCGATCACCGGCGGCCTCGTCAACGCCAAGACCCTCGGCGGACGCATCACCCACATGGGCGGCCTGACCTTCGTCGCCGGCGGCAAGCAGCTCACCGTCCGCGACTTCGTCATCAACACCGTGCGCGGCAAGCTCACCGCGTACGTCGACCAGGCCAAGACCCGCATCGACCTGCTGAACATCGACCTCGGCCACGCCAAGGTCACCGCGTCCTCGACGCACGTCGGCGTCGCGAACGTGGGCGCCACCCTCACCGCCGCGGCGGCGTCGGCGCTGAACAGCTACTTCAAGACCAACCTGTTCAAGGCCGGCCTGGCCATCGGCACCGCGCAGGTCAGCGCGAAGGTGGTCGTGCTGAAGAGCTGACCGCTGCTGACCGCTGCCGAGTGGTGGGTTCTGCGTCGAGTGGTGGGTCACAACCCGCCACACGCGCCGGAACCCACCACACGGTGGTCTGGGGCCCGCCTCTGGACCGGTAGCAACCTTGGGACGAACGGGACGGAGGCGGCGTGGCGAGGATCGTGGTCATCGGGGCGGGCGTCGGCGGGTTGACCGCCGCCGCGCGGCTGGCGGCGTCGGGGCACGACGTCACCGTCTGCGAGGCCGCGCCGACGGTCGGCGGCAAGCTCGCGTCGCGGTCGGTCACGGTCGAGCAGGGCACGTTCCGCTTCGACCTCGGCCCGACGCTGCTGACGCTGCCCGAGGTCTTCCACGAACTGTTCGCCGCGACCGGTGACGCGCTCGAGCTGCCGCTGCAGCGCCTCGACACGATCGTGCGGCACCGCTTCGCCGACGGCGCGCAGGTCGACACCGTCAGCAACGCGGTGGCGCAACGCCTGGTTATGGACGAGGCGTTCGGGGCGGGCGCCGGCGCGGCGTGGCAGCGGCTGATGGACCGCGGCGCGGCGATCTGGCGCGCGGTCGAGGAACCGATCTTCCGCACACCGCTGTCGCCGCGCCTCGCCTTCGGGCTGGCCGCCCGGTTGCGGCACCTCGGCGACCTGCGGGCGGTCGCTCCCGGGCGCACGTTGCGCAGTGTTGCGCGCAGTCTGTTCCTGGACGAGCGGCAGCAGCGGATGCTCGAGCGGTACGCGACCTACGAGGGGTCCGACCCGCGGCGTGCGCCGGCCGCCCTCGCGGTCGTGCCCTACCTCGAGGCGGCGCACGGCGCCTGGTACGTGCCGGGCGGCCTGCACCGCATCGCCGGTGCGCTCGCCGATCGGGTCGCCGACCGCGGCGGACGACTTCGGCTCGGCACCCGCGTGACGGCGATCGAGACCGACGGCGGCCGGGTGTCAGGGGTGCGGCTGGCGGACGGGCGCCGGCTGCCTGCGGAGGTGGTCGTGGCGAACGCCGACGCGTCCAGCGTCTACGGGCAGTTGCTGACCGAACGGCATCGGCTCGACCGCGCGGCACCACCGGCCGACTCGCTCAGCGGCGTCGTGCTGCTGCTCGGCCTGCGCGGGCGCACCCCGGGCCTCGCGCACCACACCGTGCTGTTCGGCGACCGGCCCTACGGCGACGAGTTCGACGCGGTCTTCGGGCGGCCCGGGCGTCCGGTCGCCGACCCGGTGCTCTACCTCAACGTGCCCGGCGACGCCGCGCCGAGCGGGTTCGAGGCGATGTACGTGCTCGTCAACGCACCCCGCCAGGGTGAGCCGGGCGGGCCCGGCACCTTCGACTGGACGGCGCCCGGTGTGGCAAAGCGGTACGCCGACGACCTGCTCGAACTGCTGGCCAAGCGCGGCGTCGACGTGCGTGACCGGGTGCTGTTCCGCGAGGTGCGCACGCCCGCCGACCTCGCGCGCGACACGCTCGCGCCGGGCGGTGCGATCTACGGGCGGGTGCAGCACGGGGCGTTGTCGACGCTGCGGAGACCGGCGAACCGCTCACGCACGCGGGGACTGTTCCTGGTCGGCGGCTCGACCCACCCCGGCGGCGGCCTGCCGCTCGTGGCGCTGTCGGGCACGGTCGTCGCCGATCTCGTCGGCCCGGCCTGAGCCGCTGCGCCGGCGTTCGTGCAGCTGCAGCGTGGCGAGGTACCCGACCAGGAACACCAGGTGCTCGAGGTAGATGAGGAAGCCGATCGCGGCGACCGTTGCCGCCGGCCGGTACCCGCCGAAGGCGTGGTCGAAGCCGGACACCGCGCGCACCACGATCACGTACGCGAGGGTCTGGCTGGCCAGCCATGAGGCCGTCCAGAACCCGCTGATCAGCAGCGCCCGTGCGCCCGGCCGGGCACTGGCGAACCAGCGGTAGACGACGACGAGCACGGCGAGCAGCGCGAAGAACAGGATGTTGAAGGCGACGAGGATGCCGAGCAGCCGCGCGCCGAGCCCGTCGCCGAAGGGGTCGAGGAGCAGCGGCCGCAGCAGCCCTACGAGGACGATCTCGCCGACGACCACCATCGCGACGAGGACGCCGGTGAGCACGCGTCCGCGCACCCAGCGCGACTTGCGCTCGGGTGCGGTCGAGAACCGTTCGAGGCTGCGCACCATCCCCTCGGCGTAGAGCGAGGTGGGGACGAGGGCGACGAGCACCGTCCACCAGCTGGTCGCGGCCGCGCTGTGCGCGAACGCGACGATGCGGTCGCCGAGCCCGAGCGGCCCGTGCAGGTAGCGGGCGAGCCCTTCGGCGGTGCGCGCGACGTCGTGGCGTCCGAAGCAGGCGGCCGCGACGCGCGTGCCGATGGCCAGCAGCGGGATCAGGCCGAACGAGGCGTAGCAGGTGAGGGCTGCCGCGACGACGAAGACGTCCGACCGTCGGGCACGCGCGCGCAGTCCCGCGGCGAAGGCTCGGAGCGCGGCGCTGTCCACCTGACTCAGCATCACCAATCGGCGCGGCGCTCAACCCGTGCGGCCGGGGTCAGCGCTGCGGGCCGACCGGTGTGCGGACGAGCTGGGCCAGGCCGACGGCGGTCGCGCCGACCCAGACGCCGCCGACGAGGCGGTACTGCCACGGGTGTCCGGAGATCGCCGTCGTGAGGCAGGCGACGATCGCGCAGATGGCGAAGGTCGGCCGTTCGGCGACGGTGACCTTTGCCGGGACGCGCCGGATGCGCCGCAGCGTGTCGACCGACAGCGCCCCGGCCGCCGCGGCCGTGGCGAGTGGCGCCGGAGTGCCGCTGCGCGCCAGCACGGTGGCGAAGGCGACGTCGCAGCACCGGTCGGCGATGGCGTCGGCGATCGCGCCGCCACGGGTGGGGCGGTCGCGCACGACGGCGACGGCACCGTCGAGCCCGTCGCAGACGACCGCGCCGAGCACGCACGCGGCGGCCGGCAGGGGAGCGGTGCGGGCGAGCGACACGGCGGCGACCGCGGACGCGACGCCGGCGGCGGTCACGGCGGTCGGCGGCACGTGCGCGCGGTGCAGCACGCGGCCGCCCGCCCACATCAGCCGCAGCCAGCCACCGACGAACGGCATCGACGTCGGGTCGATCCCGTGGTGCAGCGCCGACCACCGCCCGCGCAGCTCGTCACGCGTGACACCCGCGGTCTCCGGCATGCGATCGAGGCTACTGAGCCCGCCGGGCCGGTGCCGGTGCCTCAGTCGCTCGTGAGTGCGCGGATCATGACGAGATCGTCGAGACCGTCGAAGTCGGCCGCGTTGCGAGTCCACAGCTCCGCATCGACGACGCGCGCCGTGGCCGCGATCAGCAGGTCGCTGACCCGGCGCCGCGGCTGCCGCCCGACGTCGACCGTCCGGGCGGCGAGCCGGCCGTACTCGCGCGCCACGGCATCGTCGACCGGCAGTGCGTCGAAGGTCGCCTCGATCGTGCCGAGTCGGCGCAGTCGTTCCGACCGTATTGCCGGGTCGCGCGCGACGAGCACGCCGAAGTGCAGTTCGGCGAGCGAGATCGCGCTGATCGCGACCTCGACATCGCCGAGCTCGACGGCCGGCCCGAGGAGCACACTGGTGTCGAGCAGCGCCCTCACCGGTCGGACGGCTCGCCCAGGGCGTCGTCGACCAGCTCGCGGTCGGTCTCCCACTCGACGTCAGCCGGACCGCGGAAGATGCCGTCGAGGTCGGTACCTCGGCGCCATTGGTTGCGCCGCACCGGGCCGAGTTGGGCGACAGGTCGCCCGTTGATCGTGACGGTGATGATGTCGCCTCCCTCGGCCTGGCGGACGAGGTCACTGGCCTGTTGACGCAATTCACGCAGCCCGGTGGTCGGCATGCTCACGACGGTAGCACTTGTGCAACGTGGGTGCTCATCCCGCGCGCTCCTGCTCGACGGCCTCCCGGACCGACAGCACGGCCAGGTCGGCCGCGGCGCGACCGGCCGCGTACCCGGCCTCGTGCGAGACGCGGACGCCGTGCGACGTGGTCTGCGGGAACAGCCGACCGAGTTTCGCGTCGACGCGGTCGGCGCGCTGCGACAGCACCGGCAGCAGCGTGCCGCCGCGCGCCGCGTCGGCCGTGGCGGTGACGTCGGCGGCGGCGTCGCGGAGCCGCTCACGGATGCGGCCGGCGTAGGCAACGAGGAACGACTGCCGGTACGACCTCGTCCGCGACGTCCCGGTGCGCGTGTACTGCGAACCGACCGCCGTCATCGCGCGGGTGGCCTGCACGAGCAGCGAGGTGCTCAGCAACTCGGCGAGGTCGAGGTCGCTCGTGAACCCGACCAGTGTCACGAAGCCCCACTGCTTGGTGAAGACGCATCGGCATGTGTTCGCGTCGGCGACCGCGGCGACGAGCAGTGCCTTGCTGTCGACGTACGGGGCATCGAGCCAAACCCGTCGCACCGTCGGCGCGTGTGTCGTCGGGGCGGCCGCGTCGGCCATCGCGCGGTCGATCGCGTGCACCGTCGTGAGCTGCTGCGCCTTCGCGGTGAACGCCTCGGCCTCGTCGGCGAACTCGGTGGCCTCGGCCTTCGCCAGCAGGGCACGGACGCGCCGCAGCACCCGTTCGTCCGCGACGGGGGCCGAGGGCAGCCCCGAGCCGCTCGTGCCGGGCGCCGGCAGTGTCGGCTCGAGCGCGGGCAGCTCGCACAGCAGGCCGCCGAGCCGGATCAGCGCCGCGCAGGCGTCGTCCCAGTCGAGCTGCGCCCGACGGGCCCACGTGGCGACGTCGGCGTCGCGGCCGTGCGCCCCGAGATCCGCCGGCTGGGAGAGCCACGCGGGGTGGAGGTCGCGGCGGCTGATGCCCCTCACCGCTGCGGCGAGCACGTCGAGCACCAGCCGGCCGACGGCCGGGTCGACGTGTCGACGCAACACCTCGTGCAGGTCCGACGGTGCCCACCCCGAGTCGGCGAGCCCGCGCACGAGGAACCGCAGCTGGTCGTCGATTGCGGCCTGCTGGATGTCGACCGGGTGGTGCAGGAAGGCGAGCTCATCGGCCGGTGTCGCCAGTCCGGCCGCCCGCCGCAGCGCGAGGTCGCGGAAGGCCAGTGCGGCGGCGCCGACCCGCAGTGCGCGCATGGCCGGGTCGTCGACGAAGGGCGGCGGCGGGCTGACCGGTCGCGAGCGACCGACGTGCTGGGTGGCCCGTCGCCGGCGCTTGTCCGCGCGCCGCTGCTGGTTCGTCCGACTCATGCAGCGGAGTCTGCGCACCCCCTCTGACAAATTCCGCGAGGCCGGTCGGCGCGTCCCCGAACCGGCGGGCGACGGATCAGTGCAGCGGGATGTCGAACCCGTCGCCGCGCTCGTCGTCCGGGCGGCGGCCGAAGATCCGCCGCTGCGACTCGTCGATCGGCACGTCGTTGATGCTGGCCTCGCGACGGCGCATCAGGCCGCGCTCGTCGAACTCCCACAGCTCGTTGCCGTACGAGCGGAACCACTGTCCGGACGCGTCGTGGCACTCGTACTGGAAGCGCACCGCGATGCGGTCGGAGGTGAAACTCCAGAGGCTCTTGCGCAGGGCGTAGTCGAGCTCGCGCTGCCACTTGGCCGTCAGGAACTCGACGATCGCCGCGCGTCCGACGACGAACTGGTCGCGGTTACGCCACTGCGAGTCCTCGGTATAGGCGAGGCTGACCCGGTGTGGGTCGCACGTGTTCCATGCGTCCTCGGCCGCCTGCACCTTGGCGAGGGCGGCGGCGCGGTCGAACGGGGGCAGCGGCGGACGGGGTTCGCTCATGATCCGATACTAGTTCGATGGTCGAACCATCGGTGTACTGTCGAGACACGTGACTCGCGACGGATCCCTCAGCGCCCTGCGCGCCCTCGTCCGGATGTCGCGGCTGCTCGAGGCCGGCTCGAACGGGCTCAGCCTCGCGCACTACCGCGTGCTGGCCGCCGTGAGCGAGGGCGACGAACGCGCGTCGCACGTCGCCGCCCGGCTCGCGCTCGGCAAGCCGACGATCAGCGCGAGCGTCGACGCGCTCTGCAAGCGGGGGCTGCTGACCCGCGAGCCGAACCCGGACGACCAGCGCGCCGTGGCGCTGCGGGTGACGCAGGCCGGCCGCGCCGAGCTGGTCGCCGCCGAGGAGGGCATGCTGCGCCGGCTCGACGCCGTGCTCGCCCGCGTGCCCGACCCGGCCGGCACCGAACGCGTCCTGGCCGGCCTCGCGGACGCCCTCGACCAACTCGCCGCCGAACGACTCGGGGCGCGCGCATGAGCGACGCCGTCGCGCTGCCGGCCGACGCCGGCTGGGTGCGCAAGCTCTGGTCGATCATGCGGCGGCACCGCCGCAACGTGATCATCGCCGTGGTGGCGGCGATCGTCGGCAGCGCCTCGCAGACACTGGTGCCGCTGATCGCCCGGCAGATCGTCGACAACGTCGTCGTCAGCCGCCGCGACAGCCTCGCGCCCTGGCTGATCGTGCTCTTCGCGACCGCGGTGCTGGCGTTCGCGCTGGCCTATGTGCGGCGCTACCGCGGCGGCCAGGTGGCGCTGCGGGTGCAGTTCGACCTGCGCAACGCGATGCACGACCACCTGCAGCGGCTCGACCTCGCCACGCTCTCGACCATGCCGACCGGGCAGCTGGTGGCGCGGGCGAACTCCGACTCGGCGCTCATCCAGGGCCTGCTCAATTTCCTGCCGCTCATGACCGGCAACCTGCTGATGATGCTGCTGTCGCTCGGCGTCATGTTCGTGCTGTCGCCGCTGCTGGCGCTGCTGGCCCTGGTCGTCGTGCCGCTGCTGTTCGCCGTCTCGTACCGCATGCGGCGACGGGTCTTCCCCGCCACGTGGGACGGGCAGCAGCGCGAGGGCGACGTCGCGCAGATCGTCGACGAGGACGTCACCGGCGTGCGCGTGGTGAAGGCGTTCGGGCAGGAGGAGCGCGAGCTGCAGCGGCTGGTCGCGGCCGCACAACGGCTGTACGGCTCGCGCATGCGTGCCACCCGACTCAACGCGCGGTACCAGCCGCTGCTCGAGGCGGTGCCGGTGTTCGCGCAGGTGCTGATCCTCGTCGCCGGTGGTCTGCTGGCGCTGCACGGCCGGATCAGTCTCGGCACGTTCCTCGCGTTCTCGACCTACGTCGGCCAGTTCGCCGCGCCCGCGCGCCAGCTCGCGGCGGTGCTCACGGTCGGCCAGCAGGCACGCGCCGGCGTCGAGCGGATCTTCCAGTTGCTGGAGCTGCGGCCGCGCATCGCCGACGCGCCCGATGCCGTCGAACTCGCCGACGTGCGCGGCGAGATCGTCTTCGAGGACGTGCGGTTCGGCTACGACCCGGACGCCCCGGTGCTCGACGGCCTGCAGCTCCGCATCGCCCCCGGCGAGCGCGTGGCGATCGTCGGCGCGAGCGGCAGCGGCAAGTCGACGGTCGCGGCGCTCGTGTCGCGGTTCCACGACCCGCAGGCCGGTCGTGTGCTCGTCGACGGCCACGACGTACGCGAGGTGCGCCTCGCCTCGCTGCGACGCCGCATCGCCGTCGCGTTCGAGGAGAGCTTCCTGTTCTCGGACACGATCCGCGCCAACATCGCCTACGGACGCCCCGGTGCGAGCCACGACGAGATCGTCGCCGCCGCCCGTGCCGCGCAGGCCGACGGCTTCGTGCGCGGGCTGCCCGAGGGCTACGACACGGTGGTGGGCGAGCGCGGGCTCACCCTCAGCGGCGGGCAGCGGCAACGCGTCGCGCTCGCCCGCGCGATCCTGGCCGACCCGCGCATCCTCGTGCTCGACGACGCGACGAGCGCGGTCGACGTGGCCACCGAGGAGGCCATCCACGACAACCTGCGCGACGTGCTCGCGCACCGCACCACGCTGCTCGTCGCGCACCGGGTGTCGACGCTGCACCTCGCCGACCGCGTGGTCGTGCTGGACGGCGGCCGGGTGGTCGCGTCCGGCACGCACGAGGAACTGAGTGAGAGCAACGCGCTGTACCGGTCGCTGCTGTCGGGTCTCGAGGCCGAGCCCCTGCGCCAGGCGGGCGACCGCATCGAGGCGCTCGCGGCGCTGACGGCCGACGGCGTGACGGCCTCGGCCTGGACGAAGCAGCCCGGCGCCGCCCGCGCCGGTGGCACGACCGCACGCCCGGGTGCCGCGACGCTCGGCGCCGGCCACGGCGGCGGCGGCCACGCCCACGCACAGCTCGCCGGCCTGCCCGCCACACCGGCGCTGCTCGCCGCCGTCGACAGGCTCCGGCCCGTGCGCGACAAGGCCGACGTCGACCTCGCCGTCGAGTCGCGCCGGCAGCGGCACTTCAGCCTGCGAGCGCTGCTGCTGCAGTTCAAGCGGCCGCTCGGCCTCGGCCTGGTGCTCGTGGTGCTCGACGCGCTGTTCGGGCTGGCCGGGCCCTACCTGGTGAAGACCGGCGTCGACGACGGCGTGCGCGTCGGCTCGCAGACCACGCTGTTCGTCGCGTCCGGCATCTTCCTGGCCGTCGTGCTCGCCGACCTGCTCGACGGTGTCGCATCGACCTTCGTCACCGGCCGCACGGCCGAGCGGATCATGCTGTCGCTGCGCATCCGTGTCTTCGCGCAACTGCAGCGGCTCTCGATGGACTACTACGAGCGCGAGCTCGCCGGCCGGATCATGACCCGGATGACGACCGACGTCGACCAGTTCGAGTCGCTCGTGCAGAACGGCCTGCTGTCGGCGCTGGTGTCGTTCGTGACGTTCGCCGGCGTCGGCGTCACCCTCGTCGCGGTCGATGCGGAACTCGGGCTGTTCACGCTCAGCGTGGTCGTCCCGCTCGCCGTCGCGACCATCTGGTTCCGGCGCCTGTCGTCGCGTCTCTACGACATCTCGCGCGAGCGCATCGCGATCGTCAACGCCGACTTCCAGGAGAGCCTGTCGGGCGTGCGCGAGTCGCAGGCGTTCACGCACGAGGCCGCCACCATCGCGCGGTTCCACTCGCTCGGCGAGGCCTACCTGCGCTCGCGGCTCGCCGCACAACGGCTCGTCGCGACGTACTTCCCGTTCGTGCAGTTCCTGTCCGCCGTCGCCGCCGCGCTCGCGCACGGCGTCGGCGCGGTGCTGATCCGGCAGGGCTCGCTCACCGTCGGCGCCCTGATCGCCTTCCTGCTCTACATCGACCTGTTCTTCTCGCCGATCCAGCAGCTGTCGCAGGTCTTCGACGCCTGGCAGCAGACGCGTGTGTCGGTGCAGCGCATCGCCGACCTGATGGCCCTCGACCCGTTGACGCCCGAGCCCGACGCGCCCGAGTCGCTCGACGAGGTGCGCGGCGAGGTCGAGCTGACCGGCGTGCGCTTCGGCTACCCGAACTCGGCGGCGGGCGAGGCGTTGCGCGGTCTCGACCTGCGCGTCGCGCCGGGCGAGACCGTCGCGCTCGTGGGGGAGACAGGCGCCGGCAAGTCGACGGTGCTGAAACTCCTGACCCGGTTCTACGACCCGACCGCGGGCACGGTGCGCCTCGACGGGCACGACCTGCGCCGCATCAGCCTGCACGACTTCCGCCAGCACCTCGGCTACGTGCCGCAGGAGGCGTTCCTGTTCACCGGGACGATCCGCGACAACATCGCCTACGGCCGGCCCGACGCGTCCGACGCGCAGATCGAGGCGGCCGCACGGGCCGTCGGGGCGCACGACATGATCGCCGACCTGCCCGGCGGCTATCTCACCGTGCTGGGTGAGCGCGGCGGCTCGTTGTCGTCGGGCCAGCGACAGCTCATCGCGCTGGCCCGCGCGGAGCTCGCCGACCCGGCGCTGCTGCTGCTCGACGAGGCGACGTCGAACCTCGACCTGGCGTCCGAGGCCCGGGTGACGGCCGCGATGGAGCAGGTCGCGCGGCACCGCACCACGATCGTGATCGCGCACCGCCTGCAGACCGCGCAGGTCGCCGACCGCATCGTCGTGCTCGACCAGGGCCGCGTGGCGGAGCACGGCACGCACGAGGAGCTGCTCGCCGCCGACGGCCGCTACGCCCGCATGTGGCGCGCCTTCGACAGCGTCGGCATCGGACGCGTCGCCTGAGCCGCGGCGCGACCCGGCCGCCAAGGCCGACGTCGGTCAGGACCGCGGCAGGACGCCGGTGAGCAGCACGTCCTCGGCGACCTCGCGCAGCTTGCGATGCCGGTGCTGGCTGGTGGCGACGAGACGCTGGAAGGCGTCGTCGTAGGTCAGCCGCTCGGACGCCATCACGATGCCGACGGCCGCCGAGATCCGCTCGCGGCTGTCGAGCGCCTTGCGCAGGTGGCCGACCCGGTCGCGCTGGGTCATCGCCACCATCGCCAGGGCGACGACGCCGGTCACCAGGTCGATCGCCGCGCCTGCCTCGACGAGCTCGGCGGACGCCCCGTAGAAGTTCACCGAGCCCGCCGGCAGACCGTCCACGAGCAGCGGTCGGCTGACCACGAAGCGCACCGGCGTCTGCATGATCGCCGCGGTCGTGAAGTCAGGCCACCGCTTGTCGGTCTCGAGGTCGACCTCCAGACCGCGCTTCCATCGCAGGGCGGTGATGCAGGGGCCTTCACCTGCGGCGTACTGGAACCCGTCGACCTGCACGGCCACGTCGTCGCTCGCCGCCGTCGTCACGAACTGGCCCTTGATGTCCTGGGTGGTCGACGCCCAGGAACAGCCCGGCAGCACGGTCGTCGCCGTCATCATGATCGCGCGCGCGGTGGTCACCGCATCGGCGTCGGCATCGGCGGTGAGCGCGGCGAGCGCGGTGATCGCCGCGCCGACGTCCGCCGTCGTGGTCATGGCGTCTCGCCCGGCAGGCGGCCGTCGCGCAGCAGCGCCTCGGCCACCTCGCCGATCCGCCGGCGCGAGCTGCGCGCCGACCTGCGCAGCCGGTTGAACGCGGCGGCGTGGTCGAGCCCGTCGCGTCCCATGAGGAACCCGATGCCGCGTTCGATGGGCACGCGGTTCTCGAGCGCGTAGCCGAGCTGGTCGGCGAGTTCACCGGCGCGGTCGGCGGCGACGGCGGCGCTGATGGTGGCCTCGAGCACGCGGCCGTAGCTGCGCAGCGCCTCGCGCTCCGACTCGTCCCACCCGTGCGCGCCGTGCTTGTAGACGTCGAGACTGCCGATGGGTAGGCCGCCGAGGCGGACCGGCACGCCGAGGACGGCGCGCACACCGGCGGCGGCGAGATCCGTCGCGATCTCGGGGTAGCGCTCGTCGTGCTCGATGTCGTCGACGATGGTGATGCGGTCGTGGACGAACGTGTCGATGCAGGGCCCCTGCCCGGTCTCGAGCTGCGACTTCTCCAACAGCCGTCCGGGCCCGTCGGTCGCCACCGCGTACCGCAGCTGACCCTGGTCGTCGGCGACCATGAGGCCGCTGCCGTCGACGGTGAACAGCGTGACGCAGGCGTCGATGACGGCGCGCACGGCGTCGTGCAGGTTGGTGTCGCCCGACGGCTCGGACAGGCGGCGCAGTGACGAGGTCAGTGCGGCGGCATCGATGTTGAGACGGTTCGGCGTGTTCATCCGGCGCGTCCTCCGGCGGAGATCCCGGGATCGTGAGCCGCGCCGTGCTTCGGCCGCGGTGCTGCTGTCTGCTCGGATCGGCCGCCGTCAGGTGCGACGGCCGAGGCCGACAACCTGAGCATTCCCGCCACGACGCCGGCGAAGCTCGCGACGGCCTCGACCTCGGCGTCGCTCCAGTGGTGCGGCGACGTCCTGATCGCGTTCAGGTTCCCGACGTTGTCGCCGTCGATGAGGATCGGCGCCGACACCACGGCCCACGAGCCGCCGTCCCGCAACGCCGAGGAGAGCTCGGGATAGTCGTGGGTGAGGTCGTCGCTGCGCAGGGCCTCGGGGCCCGCCAGTGCGGTGACGCCGGGACCGACCCGGAGGTGCTCCTGGGTGCTCTCGAGATCGTGCGCGGCCGGGCCGGAGGCGGCGACGGCCCGAAGGACGCCGTCCTCGTCGAGCAGCAGGATGCCGACGCTGTCGACGGCCAGCACGCAGTCGGCGGCGGCGATGACGGTCGCCAGGCGCGCCGACGGACCGCCCAGGGTCAGTTCACGTTCGAGGCTGCGGACGCTCTCGGTGACCTGGTCGGGATCAACCGACACGGTGGCCTGCTCGCTGCGCACGACGGGCGCACCGCGACGCGGATGTGCGACGCAACCGACACCTCCGGGACCGGACGCCACCGTGCACGACGGAGCGTCACCGGGCCGCGGGAGACAGGGCGGCGGGACGAAGCGATCATATCGACCCGAGGCGCCGCACCGGCGTCAGGGTCGGGCCGCGTCGGACGCCGTCGGACCGGGTCGGGCCGGGTCGGAGGCGGTCGGAGCCGGCTCGTTCGGAGCGGGAGCCGAGCGGGAGCCGAGCGGGAGCCGAGCGGGAGCCGACGTCAGTCGCCGGCGGACTCGATGGTCCAGCGCTCGAGCAGCCCGGTCATCTCGAGGACGCGATGCACCCGCGGCGACGGGTCGATGAGGGCGAACGCGACCTCGGCGTCCTCCGCAGCGCCGGAGATCTCGACGATCGCGCCGAGGCCGGTCGAGTCCATGAAGCTGACCCCCGACAGGTCGAGCGCCACCCCGGTCGTGCCGTCCTTGTTGATCGCGGCGAGGGCCTGGTCCACCATCTCCTGCTTGCTGGCGAAGTCGAGGGAGCCCTGCAGGTGCAGGATGTGCCGCGACTCGGGCGTCGTCTCGGTACGGATCGTCAGTTCCACGTCGGTCAGATTATCGACGGCCCTCGTCCGGCGGCGCCGGGGTGCGATCGCCGGTGGACGCGGCACGTGGTCCGAACACCTGCTCCAGCAGTGCGGCCGTCGCCGGGTCGTCGATGGCGGGTGGTTCGACGTAGTCCTCGAACTCCCACTTGGCCCAGCGCCCCAACTTCGTCGCCAGCTCGTCCCAGTCGGCGCCGTCGACCGATGCCACGTGCTCGCGAACAACTCGCTGGACGTCCTCCCAGTCCCACCTGTCGATGATCAGCATGTGACGGCCCGACTGCGGACCGTCGCGCCTGACCAGCCGCTTGAGGGCCTTCGGTGTGATGACGAGGAGCGAGAACATGTCCTGCCCGACGTCGCTGCCTGTGCGGGCCTCGTCGGCGTCGGACACCCAGAACTGCACCAGGAATTCGACGTCGGTCGGGTCGGGCACGACGTCGTCGGCCATTTCGAGGTCGCCGCACATGATCGAGGTCAGCGTCGCCTTCATCGGTTCTCCAGGTTGATGTGCACGTTGTGCGGCCAGCCGCGCTGCCCAGCGAAGTCCTTGCGCTCGAGGTTGACCTGCCAGCGAGCCTGCTTCTTCTTCAGCATGGGGAGCCGGTACTGACGCAAGCCGTCCCGGCTCAACCACACCCGGCCGTTGCTGGACAGTCGCGCACCCGGCCCGACCCAAGCGCGGCCGACCGAGTCTGCCTCGGCGCGCGTCATGCGGACCGGGTAGGTGGACAGCCCGCGTCGTTCGATCAGGTCTGCGAGCAGCGTGCGCATCGCTTCCGCCCTGTCGGCGCCGCTGAGGCCTTCCATGCCGCCTGCGCCGACCCGTCGCACCGCGGCCATCGACAGCCCGCGTTCGGCCTCGACCTCGGCGCGGACGGCGCGGGGCGCACGGGCGAGCTCGCCGGCGCGGACGACGATGACGCCGGCGACGGCCGGTTCGGCGCCGAGCAGCGGGCCGAGGGCCTCGATGGTGGCGGCGACATGGTCGGCCGCGGCGACGACCGTCAGCCGCACCGTGGCGATGAGCGTTCGCAGCCGTTCGATGACACTGCCGATCCGCGCCGCCGTGAGGCCGATGCGAGCCGCCTCGGCCGCCTGCGCCGGCGCCTCGGCGATGCCGAACGAGAACAGACCGCCGACGAAGCCGGCCGTCTCGATGCCCGCTGTCCACGCGAGCAGGTCCTCGAGCTCGTCGACGATCGCCGCATGCGCCGCGTCGAGATGGTCGGCGTACGCCGCGCACGCGTCGCCGAGTTGCTGGTGCGCCGACGCCACGTCGGCGAGATGGCCGCGGAGCGCTCGGCACGCACCCTCGGCCGCGGGCCGGTCGGTGGTCGGCGCGCAGAGCAACGACGACTCGGCCGCCCAGGTCGAGGCGGCCGCCTCGCGGACGACGGCCGCTGACGCCCGCCAGGCGCGGGCGGCCGAGCGCAGCCGGTCCTGGTGGCCGTTCGGCCAGACGTACCCGACCACGTCCTCGACGAGCGACCATCCGGACGGCGTGGAGGACCCGCCACCGACCGCCGACGCCGGCCGGCCGAACGTGCAGGTGATCGACGACCAGGCAGCCGTGTCGGCGACGTGGTGCGTGCGCCCGGACGACGCATCCTCGGCGACCGCATAGTTGAAACCGGCCTGCTCGAGCAGCCCGGCCAGCCGGAAGCTGCCGTCGACCACGGCCTCGGTCGCGGTGATGACGCGCTCCGCCGCGGCATCGAAGTCGGCGCCCCACGCGCGTCCGCTGGGGTCGTCGCCGGCCATGCCCGGCTGGTCGACGCCGGCGAGCGCCTCGTTCCAGACGCGGTAGGCGAGCCGGCCGAACACGCTGCTGGCGGCCGGGAAGACGACCGGATCGACGAGCAGCGGACCGAACGGCATGGCCGGAAGCGTAGGGAGCGGGAGCGCGGCGCGGGGTGGCCTGTGGACAACCGCTGAGGATGTCCTCGACTCGCTACGTGCCCGTAACCTACGGTGACGTAGCCTGGGCGCATGGACCTCCTGCGTGAGCTCGAGCCGACCGTCGCCGCGAACCTCGACCGCCACCTCGGCATGGCCAAGGAGTGGCACCCCCACGACTACGTGCCGTGGAGCCGGGGCCGCGACTTCGCCTACCTCGGCGGCACCGACTGGCAGCCCGAGGACTCACCGCTCGATCCGGTCGCCCAGACCGCGATGGTCGTGAACCTGCTGACCGAGGACAACCTGCCGAGCTACCACCGCGAGATCGCGACGCGGTTCGGCCGGGACGACGCGTGGGGCGCCTGGGTGGGGCGGTGGACGGCCGAGGAGGGTCGTCACGGCATCGCGCTGCGCGACTACCTGGTGGTCACCCGGGGCGTCGATCCCGTCGAGCTGGAGCGCGCCCGGATGGCGCAGATGACCGTGGGCTACGACTCGGGTGACAAGACCGCGCTCGAGGCGATGGCGTACGTGTCGTTCCAGGAGCTGGCGACGCGGGTGTCGCATCGCAACACCGGCCGTGCCACCGGCTGCCCGGTCGCCGAGCAGCTGCTGTCCCGCATCGCGACCGACGAGAACCTGCACATGATCTTCTACCGGAACCTCATGGCGGCGGCCCTGGACCTCGATCCCGACCAGGCCATGGAGGCGATCCGCGACGAGGTCATCGGGTTCGCGATGCCGGGCGCCGGCATGGCCGATTTTGCCCGCAGCTCGATGATCATCGCCAAGGCCGGCATCTACGACCTGCGCCTGCATCACGACGAGGTGCTGCTGCCCGTCCTGCGGCAGTGGAAGGTCTTCGAGCGCACCGACTTCGGCCCGGCGGGGGAGAAGGCCCGCGACGACGTCGCGGCGTTCCTCGCCTTGCTCGACGCGAAGGCGACGCGCTTCGTCGAGCGTCGTGCCAAGGCTGCGGAGCAGGCGGAACACGCGGAGCAGGCGGGCTGATCGCTCGCCGCGCGGTCGTCCTCTCGTCGACCACGCGGCGTCCGCGAGGTTGGGCTCAGTCACGCGACACGATCGCCGTCGCGAGCGCGTCGAGATCGCCGGCGCGCAGCCCGGGCCAGCCGTGCAGGACGTCCCGCCACTTGTCCGGGACCGCCGACGCGCCGAGCGCGGCCCCGAGCAGGCCACCTGCGATGGCCGCGACCGTGTCGGTGTCACGGCCCCCGCGCACGGCCGCCTCGAGCGCGAGGCGGAGCCGGTCACCCGGCGGACCGTCGGATCGGGTCGTCGCGATCGCGCACCACGCCGCCTGCAGGGCCTCGACCACCCAGCCGTTCCGCTCGAAGTCGGCGGGACGGCCACGTTGCGCGGCCTCGAGCCGTGCCGCCCACACCTCGGCGCGGTCGGGCGCGAGGTGCGCCAGCCCGACCGTCGCGTCGAGTTCGCCGGTCAGCACCCCGTGCCGGATCGCGAGGCACCAGAGCACACAGGCCTCGCCCGCCTCGTGATCGTGATGGGTGAGCGCGCTGACCGCCGACGCCGCCTCGACGAGCGCGGGGACGTCGTGCAGGTGCGCGAGCGCGACTGGAGCGGTGCGCATGAGCGAGCCGTTGCCTGCGGTGTGCCCGGTGCGCCGGTGCAGTTCTGCCGAGGCCGCGCGCGCCTCCGCCGCGGTGCCCTCGAGCACCTGGCCCAGGACGGCCCTGGTCTGGTTGCCGACGTCGGTCGCGGTGCGGGCCCACTCGACCCACGCGCGCACGACGCGGTCCTGCGCCGTTGCGGTGCGCAGATCGTGTCCGTCGGCAGCGACCCGCGCGATGGCGACGGCCATCGCGGTGTCGTCCGTCCACTCGCCCGGCGCCCAGGCGAATCCGCCACCGCCCCGCATCTCGACCGGTGTCGAGGGTGGCAGCGGCGGCCCGAACTCGTACCCCGCGCCCAGGGCGTCACCCGCGGCCGTGCCGAGCAGCACCCCACGGACGCGGTCGAGTTCGGCGGGCGTCAGGGTTGTCGTCCCGGCTGTCATGGTCCTCCAAGATTCTTTTGCGCGGCTGCGCGCAAACGCTGGTTAGACTGCGGTCGTGGCGACTGAGCGAACACGCACCCGGAGCGCCCGCCCGGTCGGCGCGAGCGGGCCGTCGCGGCCTGCCGTCGCCGTCGACACGGCGCTGCTCACGGTGGCCGACGGCGAGCTCCAGGTCGTCCAGGCGCGGCGCCCGAACGGCAAGGGCTGGGCCCTCCCCGGGTCGTTCCTCGAGCCCGGCGAACGGCTGCACGACGCCGTCGCTCGGTCGCTCGCCGACAAGGTCGGCGTCACCGGACTGAGGCCGCGCCAGCTGCAGGTGCTCGACGAACCCGACCGTGACGAGCACGAATGGGTGCTGTCGGTGGCCCACGTCGACGTCGTGGCGCTCGACCGCCTCGCCGACCGCGACCCGGACGACACCCGCCTGATGCCGGTCGACAGACCGGGTCGCCTGCCGTTCGGGCACAACGAGATCATCCGCCGTGCCCTCGACGACGTCCGGGCCCGGTACGCAGCACTGCCCGACCCCGACGGCCTGCTGCCCGACACCTTCACCCTGCGCTCGCTGCGGATGGTGCACGAGGTCGTCGCCGGATCGGCCCCACAGCGCGACACCTTCCGTCGCGTGATGGAGCCGCACCTGGTCGGCACCGGCGCCACCGCCGCCGGTTCGCGCGGCCGCCCCGCCGAACTGTTCCGCCGGCGCTGACGACCGCGGCTCACGGCACTTCCTCGTCGCTGGAGGCCTCGGCCGGGAACGGCGTCGAACCGCCGAACATCGCCGCGAACAGGGGCCCGATGTCCGCCGCGACCGAGGACACCGCGTCCACCGCCTGCATCAGCACCGGCGCCGTCAGCCCGATCGGACTGATCGTCTGACTCACGACGACGACCCCGTTGCCGTGGTGCACCTGGGCCGTCAGCGTGCGCGCCTGGATCTCGTTGATCTCACGCAGCACCGCGAGCGTCGGCTTGATGCCGTGCGCGGCGTGCGCCCACACCCGCACCATCGGCGGCTCGCCCTCCAGCACCGTGACCCAGCAGGCCGCCGTGCTGCTGCGGAAGCCGATGTCGCCGTCGCCGTCGATGTGCACCCGGCACACGTCCCACGCCCGCTGCAGCAGCACCTCCACGTGCGACCGCACCCAGTCGATCTCCGTCATGTCGCCCTCCCTTCGACAGCCATGACCATCGCAGAGGGGTACGACAATTTCCGGCGAGCGGCCAGAATGCCGATCATGCCGATCTGCCGCCCCGAGTCGCCGCGGTTCCAGAACGGGGCCGAGCACAAGGTGTGGCAGACGCTGCGCGATCAGCTCGGCCCGTCCGACGTGCTCATCAGCGGGCTGCGCTTCACCGACCGCAGCAAGGACCACGAGGCCGACCTCGTCCTGCTGCTCCCGGGGCGGGGCGTCGTCGTCGTCGAGATCAAGGGCGGCAGCGTCTGGCGGGCGGGCGACGGCCAGTGGTTCCAGTCGCGCGGACCGGGCGCCGCCCCCATCGATCCTGTCTCCCAGGCGCGCGGCTGCAAGTACGCACTGCGCGACTACATCGAGCACGACAGGCGGTGGAGCGCCGGCGGACGCCGCCGCGTGCGCTGGACCCACGCCGTCGTGCTGCCGAACACCGACCTCGGCCCCGACTTCGACGCCCCCGAGGCGCCGCGGTGGTCGGTCGCCGACCGGACGGACCTGCCCGTGCTCGCCGACGTCCTCGCCGCGATCCCCGAGCGCCAGGACACGGCGAACCGGGTCCTCGACCACGACGACGTCGCCGTCATCCTGGACATCCTCGCCGGCCGCGGACGCGCCCAGCGCGACATCGTCGCGGAGGCCGACGAACGCGACGACGAGGCGCAGCGCCTGACCGAGGCGCAGGCCGTGATCCTCGGGGCCATCCGGCTGCTGCCGCGGGTCGAGGTGCGCGGCGGCGCCGGCAGCGGCAAGACCTGGCTGGCCGTCGAGCAGGCCCGGCGCCTCACCGCCCAGGGCGACCGGGTCGCACTGCTCTGCTACTCACGCGGGCTGGCGGCGTACCTGCGCCGGCACATCGACACCCTGCCGCGTCGGCAGCGCCCCGCCTACGTCGGTGAGTTCCACCGCCTGGGCCGCGAGTGGGGCGCGGCGCCGGGCAGCGACGACGACAGCGATTACTGGGAACGCCGGTTGCCGGTGCAGATGCGCGAGCTCGCCGAGGCGCTGCCGCCCGGCCGGCGCTTCGACGCGGTGATCGTCGACGAGGCGCAGGACTTCGCGGACGAGTGGTGGCCGGCCGTGCTGGCGGCGCTCCGGGACGAGGAGGCCGGCGGGCTGTTCGTCTTCAGCGACGAGGGGCAGCGGGTGTTCGCTCGCTTCGGGCAGCCGCCGGTCGCCCTCGTGCCGCTCATGCTCGACCAGAACCTGCGGAACACCAAGCAGATCGCGCAGACCTTCAACTCCCTCGCACCCATGCGCATGCGGCTGATCGGCGGCGACGGTCCGGACGTCCGGTTCGTCGACTGCCCGACGGGCGAGGCCCTCTCGGCCGGCGACGACGCCGTCGACGCGCTGCTCGACGACGGCTGGCGTCCGGCCGACATCGCGCTGCTGACGACCGGCAGCCGGCATCCCGAACAGGCGCAGCGGCAGGCCGAGGGCCAGGACGCGTACTGGCAGTCGTTCTGGGACGACGAGCAGGTGTTCTACGGCCACGTGCTCGGGTTCAAGGGGCTCGAGCGGCGAGCGGTGGTGCTGGTGCTCAACGAGGCGACGATCGGCGACCGATCGCGCGAACGGCTCTACGTCGGCCTGTCCCGCGCCCGTGACCAGCTGATCGTCTGCGGCGACCGTTCGGTCGTGCGTGCACTCGGCGGCGACGAGGTGCTGCGGCGGCTCGTCGGCTGACTCAGGCCCGCTCGGCGAGGCCGCGCAGGTAGGCGGCCTGCCCGGCGTGCTGGAGGTCGTCCGACAGCACGCTCACGAGGCGTACGCCGAGCGTGACCGGTGGGTCCCAGCGGTCGTCGACGACGCGGTCGAGGTCGTCCTCGCCGAGCGTGCGCACGAAGTCGGCCGTCGCGGCGTGCGTCGCGTCGTAGTAGCCGCGCAGCAGGTCGGCGCCGACCCGCACGGCCCCCACGTCGTCGGCGGACTGGCCGTACCCGGTGGCGTCCGCGTCGAACGGCAGACCGAACCGCTCGTGCCAGCCGCCGTCACGCCAGACCTGCGTCGTGCCCGCCGCGTCGGCCACGTGATCGTCCTGGACGCGGGTGAGGTGCCAGACCAGCCACGCCACGGTGTTCGCCTCGGCATCGGCCCGGAAGGTCAGCGCCTCGTCGCCGATCCCGTCGAGCACGTGGTGGACGACGCCCGAGACCCGGTCGAGCGCGTCGAGGAGCACGTCGGCAGCCCGCATGCGGTCAAGCTTCCAAGGACGTCGGCCCGCCAATCCAGGCCCGGGCGACGGTCCGCCGGAAATTGTCGGTACCCACTTCTACGCTGCGGCGAGGACTTGAGAGGGTGGCCCCGATGCTGATCATCCACCGCGCCGAGCGGGCCGACGCGCTGGCGACCGCGCTCGGCGAGGTGCTCGCCGCGCCGGCCGACGACGTCTTCCGGCCCGAGATCGTCGCGGTGCCGAGCAAGGGCGTCGAACGGTGGCTCGCGCAACGGCTCAGCCACCGGCTCGGGGCCGGCGCGCACGGCGACGGGGTCTGCGCGAACGTGCTGTTCCCGTCCTCCAGCCGTCTGCTCGACGAGCGCGCCGCCGAGGCGGACGAGACCTACCGGGAGTCCGTCGAGCGGTGGCATCCCGAGCGTGCCGTCTGGCCGCTGCTCGAGGTCGTCGACCGGTGCGCGCCGACCGAGGCGTGGTGCCGGGTGCTGGCGGTTCACCTGGGCCTCGACGGGTCGGGCGTCGAGAAGGGCCGGCGGTTCGCCGTCGCGTCCAAGCTGGCGCAGCTGTTCGACCGCTACGGCCGCTCGCGTCCCGAGATGATCAACGCATGGCAGCAGGGACGCGACGAGCAGGGTGACGGCGAGCCGCTGCCCGACGATCTCCGGTGGCAGGCCGAGCTGTGGCGCCGGCTGCGCGCCGAGATCGGGCACCCGGCGCCGGCGGAGGTGCTCGACGCCGCCTGCGCCCGCCTCGCGCCCGGGCCCGGGTTCTCGATCTTCGGCCCCACCCGCATCTCGGCCGCGCGGGTGCGCATCCTGCACGCCCTCGCCGCCGACCGCGACGTGCACCTCTGGCTGCACCACCCGTCGCCGATGCTGTGGCAGCAGGTCGCCGAGCGGGGCGAGAGGCCCGGGCGCCGACGCGCGCAGCCGGTCGCGGCACGCCACCCGCTGCTCGCCTCGATGTCGCGTGACGTGCGCGAGCTGCAGCAGTCGCTGATGGCGGCGCCGCACGACGACCGCCACCACCCGATCCCGGCGCGGCCGGCCACCCTGCTCGGGCGACTCCAGGACGACCTGGCGCACGACCGTGCGCCGTCGACCGACCTGATGGCCGACGGGAGCGTGCAGGTGCACGCCGCGCACGGCCCGGCCCGCCAGGTCGAGATCCTGCGCGAGGTGCTGCTCGGCCTGCTCGCGGCCGACCCGACCCTCGAGCCGCGCGACATCCTCGTGATGTGCCCGGACGTCGAGACGTTCGCGCCGCTGGTCGCCGCAACCTTCGGGATGGCCGACGAACCCGGTGGACATCCCGCGGCCCGGCTGCGGGTCAAGCTCGCCGACCGTGCCCTGCGCCAGACGAACCCGCTGCTGACGCTGCTCGCCCGGCTGCTCGACCTCGCCATCGGCCGGGTCACCGCGACGCAGGTGCTCGACCTCGCGGGGTCGGCGTCGGTGCGGCGGCGGTTCGGCTTCGACGACGACGACGTCGAGCGGCTGCGCGAGTGGGCCGTCGCGTCCGGCGCCCGGTGGGGGCTCGATGCCGAGCACCGCGGCGCGTACCACCTGGGGCACCTCGCCCAGGGCACCTGGCGCACCGCGCTCGACCGCATCCTGCTCGGCGTCACGATGGAGGACGACGCGGCCTGGGTGGGCACAACCGTGCCGCTCGACGACGTCGACAGCGGCGACATCGACCTCGCCGGCCGGCTCGCCGAGTTGGTCGCCCGCGTCGACGAGGCGGTGCGCACCTTCGCAGGAACCCACACGATCCCCGAATGGATGCGGCTGCTCGCCGCCGCGACGCTGTCCCTCGGCGAGGCCGAGCAGCCCTGGCAGACGATGCAGTTGCGGCGCGAGCTCGACGAGGTCGCGACGGCGGCGGAGGGTTCGGACCTCACCCTCGGCCTGGCCGATGTCGCGTCGCTGCTGCGCGGACGCCTCGCCGGTCGCCCGAGCCGCGCGAGCTTTCGCACCGGCACGCTGACCGTCTGCACCCTGGTGCCGATGCGGTCGGTGCCGCACCGCGTCGTGTGTCTCGTGGGCATGGACGACGGCGTCTTCCCGCGCCGGGCGGTGCCCGACGGCGACGACGTGCTCGCCCGCGAGCCGCGCACCGGCGAGCGCGACGCCCGCAGCGAGGACCGCCAGCTCTTCCTCGACGCCGTCTGCGCGGCGCAGGAGACGCTGGTCATCACCTACACCGGCGCCGACCCGCGCACGGGCGTCGAAGTACCGCCCAGTGTGCCGCTCGGCGAGCTGCTCGACGTGCTCGGCGGGGCGCGGGACGGCGTGGTCGTGCGGCATCCGCTGCAGCCGTTCGACGCGCGCAACTTCACGCCCGGCGCGCTGCGTCCGCGCGAGGTGTTCTCCTTCGACCCGTCCGGGCTCGCCGGCGCCCGCGCTGCCGCACGGCCGCGTCACGAGCCGGCGCCGCTGGTCGCCGACCCGTTGCCGTCGCCGGCGCCGTCCCCGGTGATCGACCTCGACGACCTGGTGCGGTTCGTCCAGCACCCCGCGCGCGGCTTCCTCCGGCAACGGCTCGACATCGCACTGCCGCGCGAGGAGGAGGAGCCGTCGGACGACCTGCCGATCGAGGTGAAGGGTCTGTCCGAGTGGGCCGTCGGTGACCGGGTGCTGCGAGCCTGCGTCGGCGGGATGCCGACACGCACCGCCGCCCGCCTCGAGCGGATGCGCGGCGACCTGCCGCCCGGCCCGCTCGGTGACGCCACCCTGCAGACGGTCGGCCGCAGCATCGACGCGCTGCTGCACGCATCGGCGGCCGAGCGTGCGATCGAGCCGAGGTCGCTCGACGTCGCGGTCACGCTGGTCGACGGACGCAGCCTCGTCGGCACGGTGCCGGGTGTCCGAGGCGACGTGGTGCTCTCGGTTACCTACTCGTCGCTGCGGCCGCGCCAGCGGCTCGCCGCCTGGGTCGCGTACCTGGCCGTGGTCGCGGCGACCGGCGACGGCCGCTGGCGCTCGGTGACGATCGGGCGTGACCGTGGCGATGCGGCGCGCTGCCAGTTCGGGGGAGTAAGCCCCGCTGATGCTCAACTGGTGTTGAGTGAGCTCGCGCGGCTGCGCGACGTCGGGTTGTGCTCGCCGTTGCCGGTCGCCCTCGCGACGTCCGAGGCCTATGCCCGTCGCCGCAGCCGGGGCATGCCCGTCGATCCGGCCGTCGCGTCGGCCGAGCAGCAGTGGATCAAGGGGTTCGCCCCTGAACGCGAGGAGTTCGAGCACGTGCTGCTCTACGGACGCGAGGCGCCGCTGCGCCGGCTGCTCGCCGAGCCCGCGGGTGACGACGCGATCGGTGGCGAGACGACGCGGTTCGGCGCGCTCGCGCGCCGCATCTGGGAACCGCTGTTCCGGGCGGAGTCATGAGCACGGCACGACTGGCCGCCGCGTTCGACCTGCTGGGCTCGTTGCCGACCGGGACGACCCTGCTCGAGGCGAGCGCCGGCACGGGGAAGACCTTCACCATCGCCGCGCTGGTCGCGCGCTATCTCGCCGAGGGCGAGGCCACCGTCGACGAGCTGCTGATCGTGACCTTCGGGCGCCTCGCGACCCAGGAACTGCGCGACCGGGTGCGCGAACGTCTCGTGTCGACCCGCGACGCCCTGCTCGATGCCGCCGGCGTCGTCTCGTCCGACGACCCGCTCGTCCGTCACCTCGCCGCCGACGGCCCGGTCGAGACCGCGGCCCGTGCCGCCCGGCTGGCGACCGCGCTCGCTGCCTTCGACTCGGCGACCGTCGTGACGACGCACGAGTTCTGCCAGCAGGTGCTGCGCGGTCTCGGGTCGGCCGGCGACCTCGACGCCGACGCGACGCTGGTCGAGAACCTCGACGACCTCGTCACCGAGGTGGTGCACGACCTCTACGTGCGCAAGTGGGGCCGTGGCGACGAGCGTCCCGACTTCACGCTCGGCGAGGCAGTGCGGCTGGCCACCGTCGCCGTGAACGACGGGCAGGCGCTGCTGCAGCCGGACGACACCAACGTGCGCGTGCGGTTCGCCGAGGCCGTGCGGCGCGAGGTCGACCGTCGAAAGCGGCTGCGTCGCGTGCTCGGCTTCGACGACCTGCTCACCCGGTTGCGCGACACCCTTCGCGACGACGACGCCGGCGCGGCCGCCCGCAGCCGCCTGCAGGGCCGGTACCGCATCGTGCTGGTCGACGAGTTCCAGGACACCGATCCGGTGCAGTGGGACATCCTCCGGCTGGCCTTCCACGGCGTCGCGACCCTGGTGCTCATCGGCGACCCGAAGCAGGCGATCTACGCCTTCCGCGGGGCAGACGTGCGGGCGTACCTGGCCGCGGCCGACGTGGCCGACCACCGCGCGACGCTGCCGTTGAACTGGCGCAGCGACCCGCCGCTGCTGCAGGGCCTCGACCGGCTCTTCCGCGGCGCAGCGCTCGGCGACCCACGCATCGTCGTCGTCCCGGTCGCGCCGGGTCTCGTGGGTCGCTCGCTCGCCTCCGACGAGGCGCCGGTGCGGCTGCGGGTGGTGGCGCGGGGTGGCGGCGATCCGCTGTCGGCCGACGAGGCGCGGGCGCGGGTGACGGCCGACCTCGTCGCCGACATCGCCGCGACGCTGCGCGACGCACCGCTACTGACGCCGCGCGAGGGCGGCCCGGCGCGTCCGGTGCTGCCCGGAGACATGGCGGTCATCGTGCGCACGAACAAGCAGCTGCACCTCGTCCATGGCGCGCTGCTCAAGGCTGGCATCCCGGCGGTCGTGCGCACCGCGTCGAGCGTCTTCGCGACCGCCGCGGCGCGGGAGTGGCTCGTGCTGCTCGAGGCGCTCGAGCAACCACACCGTGCGGCCCGCGTGCGCCGACTGGCCGTCTCACCCTTCGTCGGGTGGGACGCGGCGGCCCTCGACGGTGGCGACGTCGACCGCCTCGGCCTGCGGGTGCGGCACTGGGTGCGGGTGCACGCCGAGCGCGGGGTTGCCGCGCTCCACGAGTCCGTCGCGCGCGACGAACACCTGCCCGAGCGGCTGCTGGCGCTCGTGAACGGCGAGCGCGACCTCACCGACCTGCGCCATGTCGGCGAGGCCCTGCACGCAGCCGCGATGACCGACCAGCTCGGCCTCACCGCGCTGCTCGAGTGGCTGCGGCATCGCATCGCCGAGGCCGAGCGCGAGAGTTCGAGCGAGCGCAGCCGCCGGCTCGACTCCGATGCCGCGGCGGTCCAGATCGTGACGGTGCACGCGAGCAAGGGGCTCGAGTTCCCGAACGTCTTCGTCCCCTTCGCCTCCGACCGGTGGGTGCCCGAGCCCGACGAACCGCTGTTCCACGACGACCAGGGCCGCCGGGTGCGGCACATCGGCGGGAAGGGCAGTCCCGGGTTGGCCGCCGCCCAGGCAGCTGCGCTGACCGAGGACTTCGGTGAGGACCTGCGCCTGCTCTACGTGGCGATGACGCGTGCCCAGGCGCGGGTGACGGCGTGGTGGGCCCCGAGCGGACGCAACACCGAACGCTCACCCCTGCACCGGCTGCTGTTCAGCCCCGACCCGGCGGACGAGGTCGGCGAGCGGTTCCCCGTGCCGCGCGACTCGGTGGCCCTCGCCACGATCGCGCAGCTCGCCGTCGAGGGCTGCCTCAGCGTCACCGCCGCCGTTGCGGCGGCGGAGGTGTCGGTGCCCGCGCGTGCGGCGGCGATCCCGAGCCTGGACGCGGCCCGGTTCGACCGCGGCCTCGACCTGTCGTGGCGACGGACGTCCTACACGGCGCTGACGGCCGCGGCGCACGAGACGCCCGCGATCGCGACCGAACCCGAGGTCGCGGAGAAGGACGACGAGCCCGAGGTGCCCGTCGCCGCGACCGGTGCGCCCGAGCTGCTCGACGTGGTCTCGCCCATGGCGGCGCTCGCCGGCGGTGCCGCGTTCGGCACCTTCGTCCACGCCGTGCTCGAGGAGCTCGACCCGGTCGCACAGGACCTGGAGGACGCCGTGCACGAGCGGGTCGTCGCCGAGTCGTGGCGGCTCGACGGCGTCGACGCCGCCACCGTCGAGGCGGTCACCGCCGGCCTGCTGCCGGCGCTGCGCACGCCGCTCGGGCCGGTGCTCGACGAGCGCTCGCTCGCGCAGATCGCCCCGACCGACCGGCTCGTCGAGCTCGAGTTCGAGCTCCCGCTACGGGGCGGCGACGAACCCAATGGCACGTCGACGCTGGCCGAGGTCGGCTCGCTGCTGCGGCGACGGCTGCCGGCCGACGACCCGCTCGCGGCCTACGCCGCCGTGCTCGCCGACCCCGTGCTGGGCGATTCCGTGCTGAAGGGGTACCTGACCGGCAGCATCGACGCGGTGGTCCGATCGGGCGACCGCTTCGTCGTGATCGACTACAAGACCAACCGCCTCGGCACGCCCGACGCGCCGCTCACCGCCTGGGACTACCGCCCCGAGGCGCTGCGCGCGGCCATGATCGGCGCGCACTACCCGCTGCAGGCGCTGCTCTACGAGGTGGCGCTGCACCGCTTCCTGCGCTGGCGGGTGCCCGGCTACTCGCCCGAGCGTCATCTCGGCGGGGCGCTGTACCTGTTCCTGCGGGGCATGTGCGGGCCGGCCGTGCGGTTCGGCGACGGTGCCCGGCCCGGCGTCTTCGCCTGGCGCCCACCGATCGAGCTGGTCACCGAACTGTCCGATCTGCTGGCGGAGGGCACGCGATGACGTCGTTGCTGGCGGTGCGGGCACCGGAACTGCTCGCCGAGTTCAACCGGCTCGGCGTGCTGTCGGTGGCCGACGTCCACGTCGCCCAGCGGCTCGGCGCGCTGGCCGCCGAGACCGACGAGCGGGTGCTGCTCGCCGTTGCGCTGCTCGTGCGCAGCACCCGGCAGGGGTCAGTGGTGCTCGACCTGGCCGAGGTCGCCGACACCGTCACCGCCGAGGACGGCGGCGACGAGGCCGCCGACGATCGCGACGCGGTCGACCCGGCGACCGGCGCGACGTCGCCGACCGCCGCGCCGCTGGTCTGGCCGGCCACCGACGAATGGGCGGCCGCCTGTGCGAGCAGCCCGCTGGTCGCGGAGGTCGAGGGCGGTCCGCCGGTGCGACAGGTCGGCACGCGGCTGTGGCTGTCGCGGTACTGGCGCCAGGAGTCGGTGGTGGCCGACGAACTGCTGCGCCGCAGTTCGCGGGTCGGCACCGGCGCGGCGCTCGACCTGGCCCGCCTGCGCGCCGACCTGGACGACCTGTTCCGCGCGGACACCGAGAGCGATCAACGGCTCGCCACCGCCGTCGCGGCGCTGTCGCCGGTGAGCGTCATCGCCGGCGGCCCGGGCACGGGGAAGACGACGACCATCGCGCGGCTGCTCGCGGTGCTGCTCCGGCAGCAGCCGGACGCCCGCATCGCCCTGGCCGCCCCGACCGGCAAGGCCGCCGCCCACCTCGAGGAGGCGGTGCGTGCCGCCGGCGACCCGCTCGGCCCCGCCGACCGGGCGGCGCTGCAGCGGCTCTCGGCCGTCACGATCCATCGCCTGCTCGGACGGCGGCCCGGCTCGGCCGGGCGCTTCCGGCACGACCGCGACAACCGGCTGCCGTACGACGTGATCGTGGTCGACGAGAGCTCGATGGTCTCGCTGACGCTCATGGCCCGCCTGCTCGAGGCCGTGCCGACCGCCGGTCGCATCGTGCTGGTGGGCGACCCCGACCAGCTCGCGTCCGTCGAGGCGGGCGCGGTGCTCGGTGACCTGGTGGATCCGGATGACGTGGGGCCGGTCCGGGCCGAGCTCGCGGCACGGCTCGAGGCCACCGGCACGCCGGTCGCGGGCGGCCGGCCGGACGGCACGGGCGCGGCGCTGCGCGAGTCGGTCACGCTGCTGCGCCGGGTGCGGCGCTTCGACCGCGGCGGGGCGATCGCCACCCTGGCGGAACACGTCCGGGCCGGTCGCGCCGACGCCGCGCTCGACCTGCTCCGAGCAGGGCGGGACGAGCTGCAGCTGCACGAGAACGCCGACGACGAGCCGCTCGGTGACGCCGCCATCGCCGCGCTGCAGCGCTCGGCCACCCACGAGCGCGCGGTGATCGACGCGGCACGTGCCGGCGATGCCGGCGCCGCGCTCGACGCGCTGGACCGCCACCGCCTGCTCTGCGCGCACCGCACCGGTCCGCGCGGCGTGCGGATGTGGGCGACGACGATCGAGCGGTGGCTCGGCGCCGCCGACCCGACGCTGGTGCCACGACTCGACGGGCGCTACGCCGGGCAGCCGCTGCTCGTCACCGCGAACGACTACGAGAACGAGCTGTTCAACGGCGACGTCGGTGTCGTCGTCGAGCGCGACGGCGAGCTGATCGCCGCCTTCCGTCGTGGTGGCGCGGACGTGTCGATCCCGCTGGTGCGGCTGTCCGACGGGCGGCCGATGCACGCGATGACCATCCACCGCGCGCAGGGCAGCCAGTTCGACGACGTCACCGTGCTGCTGCCGCTCGCCGGGTCCCCGCTGGCGACGCGGCAGACGTTCTACACGGCGATCACCCGGGCGGTCTCGTCCGTCACCGTCATCGGGTCGGCGGACGCCGTGCGCACCTGCATCGAGCGGCCGACGGCGCGGGCGACGGGACTGCGCGACCGGCTGGCCGGCCGTCTCGGCTGACCGTCCGGACACGCGGGCCGACCGCCTGCGCCCGTAGACCGTGTCGCCCGCGTCTCACACGGCGATGAGGTCGTCCGGGGCGAACAGCCGCACGTGGCCGCGGGTGGCCAGGTGCATGGGCCAGCGCGGGCCGAGCCGTGCGTACGCGACGCCGACCGCGCGTGCCCACGCCCGGTCGCCCGCGGACATGGTGCCCGGCCCGGGCCGCGACAGCAGCACCGCCATCGAGGCCCAGCCCACCTCGTCCCGCAGGTCGTGCAGGATGCCCGCGAAGGTCGCCAACACCTCGGTGTCCGGGGTCGCGGGCAGGTCGTCGATCGGGACGACCACCGGCTCGAGCCGGCCGTCGGGGCCGAGGAAGACGTGCCACAGGCTGCGGGTGCCGAAGCCCTCCGTGCCCATCAGGTCGCGCCAGAGGTCGAACAGGTCGTGGTCGGTTCGGACGAAGGTCTCGTCCGGCGGTCGCAAGGTCATGGCGCAGCAGTCTGCGGTGCCGCGGACGCCGTTCCCGGGTTGTCCACAGGGGCGATCCGGCCAGTCCTGCTGCGCGGGCACGATGGGCACATGCGGGTGGCCATCCTCTCCGACACGCACGCACCCCGGTTCTGGAAGCGCTGCCCGGACGCGGTCGCCGAACGCCTGGTCGGCGTCGACCTGATCCTGCACGCGGGCGACGTCTGCACCGCCGCCGTGCTCGACGAGCTTGCCGCCTTCGCGCCGGTGCGGGCCGTGCTCGGCAACAACGACGGCGCCGACGTCGCAGCCTGGGGCGCGCCGCCGTCGCTCGAGCTCGACCTCGCCGGCGTCGCGGTCGCGATGGTGCACGACTCCGGGCCGGCGGCCGGGCGACCGGCGCGGATGCGCCGGCACTTCCCGTCCGCCGACCTCGTCGTCTTCGGGCACTCGCACATCCCGTGGGACACCGCGGAGGCCGGACAGCGGCTGTTCAACCCGGGCTCGCCGACCGACCGCCGACGCCAGCCGCACGCCACCATGGGGCTGCTCGAGGTGCACGACGGCGCCATCCGTGAGCTCCGCACCGAGATCGTCGGCTGAGGTGGTCCGGGCCTGCGGGGCGGTCAGCCGAGCGCGGCGGGCACGCCCCCGGCCAACCAGGTGACCGAGAAGCCGTCGCCGCGAGCGGTCGGGTTGCCGGTCGCGACCTCCCGGGTGCCCTGCCGGTCGACGAGGTCGACGGCCTCGCGGGGGAGCAGCGACGGGTTGGCCCGGTTCAGCCGGCAGTGCCGGAAGGTCACCACACCCCAGTCGGGCGCGGTCGAGATGGCGTTGTCGACCGCGGTGTCCTCCTGGATCCACTCGGCGGTGCGGCCCGGGCCGGCGAAGCCCACCGTGTGCGAGGCGCTCACCTTGGTCGTGTCGTCCCGCAGCCGCATCGTCCAGCGGCCGGACGCGAGCCGGGTGACCGACGCCGAGATCGAGTCGCCGGGGTGGATCGTCAGCGTCGGGAACAGCACCTCGGGTGCGACGTCGGTCGGGGTGATGACCTCCCACCAGGCGCGATAGATGCGGCGTCCGTGCGTGAGGTCGGCCTCGGTACCGGTCTGGATCAGGAACTGGTCGGACGCGGTCGCGCCGTCGATGCCGATCCAGGTCGACGAGTAGCCGGCGGCGGTGCGGGCGAGCGTCGGCACCCGCCACGATGCGGCGACGTGCGTGAAGCCGTGGCCGGTGCGGATGTAGCCGGCCCAGTTCAGCGAGTGCGCGCGGGTGCCGGCGTGGCCGTGATGGAAACGGACGATGCGGTGGTCGGCGAGCACGTGGTGCGCCGAGGCGGCCGCGGGCGGTGCGGCCAGCAGCGGGACGGCCGCGGCGGCGAGCAGCAGCAGCGGTCGGAGCGGACGGACGAGTGGTGACATCGGTTTCTCCTCGATCGGGACCGGACTTCGGGACTGGACGAGCGAGGAAGCTAGGCGGCTCGTGTCCCTCCGCGGGCGGCTCGACGCGGGGCCTGTGGACAACCGGCCGATGTGGACGACGGCGGATGGCGGGTGGGCCGGCGCCCTACCGTCCGAGCCGAATCCCAGGTCCGACGCGCAGGCCGAACGGCCGGGGCAGAGCCGACCGTTCGGGTCTCGACGGGCCCGCCTGCGTCCCGTATTCTTAACACGAAACTCACATGAAGGGGCGCCGTGTCCGGTCAGCCGCACGTCATCGATCTCCCGCACTGGCGGGCGCTGGCCCGTCATGCCGGACGCACGCTGCTGCTGGTGTCGGTGCTGCCGGTCGCGGCCTTCTACCTCGGCTACGCGCTCGTCGGGTTGAGCGCCGGCATCATCGCGGCCCTCGCCTGGTACTACCTCAGCATCGTCGTCCGCACGCTGCGCGGCGAACCCGTGCTCGCCGCCATGGGCGTCGGCGCCGGCCTGCTCACCTTCCGCGCCATCACGACGTGGATCACCGGCAGCGCGACGCTGTACTTCCTGCAGCCCGTGCTCGGCACCGTCGCCACCGCCACGGCGATCGCGGCGACGGCCCTGGCGGGCCGACCGATGCTCGACCGGCTCGCCCACGAGTTCTGCCCCGTGCCGCCGGAGCTGTCGAACCGGTTGCGCGAGCGCCGCTTCTTCGGCCGCCTCTCGATCGTCTGGTCGCTGACCTACGTCGTGAACGCCGTCGGCACCGTCTGGCTGCTCACCGCCTCGTCGCTCGGCGGCTTCCTCGTGCTGAAGACGCTGCTCTCGCCGGTGCTCACCGGCGTCGCCGTCGCGGTGTCGTACCTGCTGCTGCGCCTCACCCTTCGCTCCGAGGGCGTGCGTCTGCGGTGGGGGGCCCGGCCCGTCGCCGTCTGACGCGCCACCGCGACCCACCTACCGTGGGGGCATGCCACTGCCCGGCCGCCGGCCGCCCCTGCTGCTCGAACTCGACCTCACCCAGCCGCCGGCCGCGCCCGAGCCGGACGACCTGCTCTCGCGGCTGCAGGCCCGCTCGCGTCCGCAGCTGCGGCCGGTGCTGCGGGCCCAGCACGATGCCGGACGCGACCGGCGGGTGCGCGGCCTGATCGTGAAGGTCGGCGGCGCGCTCCCGTGGGCGGTCATGCAGGAGCTGCGGCGCGGCGTGCAGGCCTTCGCCCGCACCGGCCGCCCGACGCTCGCGTGGGCCGAGAGCTTCGCCGACAGCGACACCGCCGCCTACGTGCTGGCCACGGCCTTCGACGAGATCTGGCTGCAGCCCGGCGGCAGTGTCGGCGCACTCGGCATCGGGCTCGAGACGACCTTCCTGCGCGGCGCGCTCGACAAGCTCGGCATCGAGCCGCAGTTCGAGCAGCGGCACGAGTACAAGAACGCCGTCGACCGCATCACCCGCAGCGACTTCACCGAGGCGCACCGCGCCTCGCTCGACGCGCTCGCGGGCTCGCTGTTCGCGGCCGCGGTCGACGACATCGCCGCCGGACGCGACCTGTCCGCCGACGCCGTCACCGGGCTGATCGACACCGGCCCGCGGACCGCGGCCGAGGCCCTCGAGGCGCGCCTCGTCGACCGTCTCGGGTACCGCGACGAGGCGTACGCGGCGATGCGCGACCGGGTGGGCGCCGAGGCCCAGCTGCTCTTCGCCGACCGCTGGAAGCCGCCACGCACGATGCCGAAGCGCCACCGCGGGCACGTCGCGCTCGTCGACATCCACGGCGGCATCGCCTCGGGCCGCAGTCGCCGCGGGCCGATGGGGCGCCAGGTCGGCAGCGACACGGTGTCCGCGGCGCTCCGGGCGGCGCTCGCCGACGAGCACGCGCCGGCCGTGGTGCTGCGCGTCGACTCGCCGGGCGGCTCGGCGGTCGCGTCCGAGGTGATCTGGCGCGAGGTCGAGCGCGTGCGTGCCGCCGGCAAGACGGTCGTCGTCAGCATGGGCGCCCTCGCGGCGTCCGGTGGCTACTACGTCGCGGGCCCGGCGGACGTGGTCGTCGCCCTGCCCGCCACGCTCACCGGCTCGATCGGCGTCTTCGGCGGCAAGCTCGTCACGACCGAGCTGCTCGAGAAGCTCGGACTCACCACGGGCTCGGTGCAGCGCGGCGAGCGGGCGCTCATGTTCTCGTCCCGCCGGGGGTTCGACGACGGCGAACGCGAACGGTTCGCCGCCGCGATCGACGCGATCTACGCCGACTTCGTCGCGAAGGTCGCGGCCGGCCGTGGCCGCCCGGTCGCCGAGATCGAGCCCCTCGCCCGGGGACGGGTCTGGTCCGGACGCGACGCGCTCGACGTCGGCCTGGTCGACGAGCTTGGCGGCCTGCGCGACGCCGTGCGCATCGCCCGCGCCCGCGCCGGCCTGCCCGACGACGCGCCGGTGCGCCCCGCGGTGCGCGTGTCGCCCGCGCAGCGGCTCGGCCGGCCGAAGAACTCCGACGACCCGAGGGCGTGGGCGCATGCCGCACCGTTTGACGCCGCCTGGGCCCGCCTGCCCGGTGCCGACGACCTGCTGCTGCGCATGCCCGGGCTGCGGCTGCGCTGACGGCGGCCGGTGACGCCTGCGCCGGCAGCGGGTACGCCTCCAATCGGGATCAACGCTGAGGGAGGACGCCATGCCGGCGAAGAAGGACATGTCCTCGACCGTCGCGCGGTCGTCGGCCAAGGCGCAGCGCACGTGGGGCAAGACGCACGACGCCGCGGTGGACGAGTACGGCGAGGGCGAGCGCGCGCACCGCACCGCGTTCTCGTCGCTGAAGCACTCGTTCGAGAAGATCGGCGACCACTGGGAGGAGAAGGCGGGTGGCAAGCAGGGCCCGTCGGACTCCCAGGCCGCCAAGAAGGGCGCGGCAGCGCGACGCGGCGGCAAGACGGCGGAGGGCGTCGACGCGAACGCCACCAAGGCGCATTTGCTGGACGTCGCGAAACAGCTCGACATCACCGGCCGGTCGCGGATGACCAAGGACGAGCTGGTGGACGCGATCAAGAAGGCGAACCGCAGGGCCACCGCGTCCGCGCGGAAGCAGTAGCCCTGCGGCGAGGCGGCCTCAGGCCCGCTCGAGCACCACGACGGGGATCTCGCGGTCGGTCTTGGTCTGGTAGTCGTCGTAGTCCGGCCAGGCCTGCGTCATGACCTTCCACAGTGCCGGCTTCTCGTCCGGTCCGGCGTCGTGCGGCCGCACCTTGAAGCGGTCGCCGAGCACCTGGATCTCGACGTCGTCGGGGTTGGCGTGCAGGTTGAGGTACCACTCCGGGGGCTTGGGTGCGCCGCCCTTGGACGCCACGATCGCGTACTTCCCGTCCACCTCCTGGTAGATCAGCGGGTGGATGTACTCCTTGCCGCTCGTGCGGCCCTTGGTGAACAGCAGCAGGCACACCGTGCCGCGCCACTCGTGGCCCTCCTTGCCGTCGGTGGCCAGGTACCGCTCCACGTGCTCCTTGCCGAACAACACCTGCGTCGGATCGCTCATGACCCCAGCCTGCCCGATGGAATAGTCGGGTTCACCACCGCGTTCGGGCGTGCAGTTGCAGATGCAACTACATTCGAGGAGGCTGGAGAGCATGGCTGCCGTCACCGCTGACACCCTGACCCTGCCCCGCGTGAAGGCTGCGGCGCTCGGCGACACCGAGCGTCCCGTACTGGCCGTCACCCAGGGCCCGACCGGCTACGAGGGCGAGGGCTTCCCTGTGCGCCGCACCCTGGCCGGCGTCTCGTACCGGTACCTCGACCCCTTCATCATGATGGACCACATGGGCGAGGTGGAGTACGAGGCCGGCGAGCCCAAGGGCACCAACTGGCACCCGCACCGCGGCTTCGAGACCGTCACCTACCTCATCGACGGCCAGTTCATCCACCAGGACAGCCACGGCGGCGGCGGTGTCATCACCGACGGCGCGACGCAGTGGATGACCGCCGGGTCGGGCCTGCTGCACATCGAGACCCCGCCCGAGCAGCTCGTCGAGCGCGGTGGCCTGTTCAACGGCTTCCAGCTCTGGGTGAACCTGCCCGCGAAGGACAAGTGGAAGGCACCGGCCTACCAGCCGGTCGAGGCGCAGGACCTGCTGCTGCTCTCGAGCGCCGACGGCGGCGCGTTGCTGCGCGTCATCGCCGGTGACGTCGACGGGCACGTCGGCCCGGGTTCGACGCACACGCCGATCACCCTGCTGCACGCGTCCATCGCCCCCGGCGCGAGCCTCAGCCTGCCGTGGCAGCCGACCTACAACGCGCTCGCCTACGTCTACGCGGGCAACGGCACCGCCGGTACCGACGGGCACGAGGTGCACGCCGGCACCACCGTGGTCTTCGGCAAGGGCGACCGGCTGACGCTGACCGCCGATACGAAGCAGGACTCGCGCAGCAACTCCCTCGAGGTGATCCTGCTCGGCGGCGAGCCGATCGGCGAGCCGATGGTGCACTACGGCCCCTTCGTCATGAACACCCGCGAGGAGCTGCAACAGGCGCTCGAGGACTACCACGCCGGCCGCCTCGGCGTGATCCCGCCCGACGCGATCATGCCCCACGTGCCGCGGGGGTAGTTCGCCGCAGGCGAACATGGATGACGGAACAACCAACGGCCTCTCGGACTTGAGTCGACGACACTCAAGCGAGAGGCCGTTGGCATGTCCGTGACGTTGAATCTCCCGATCCTGACCCTGCCCGACGCCGTCGTGCTGCCCGGGATGGTCGTCCCGGTCGAGCTGGACGACGCGGCGCAGGCCGTCGTCGACGCCGCCCGGGTCGGCGCCGACGGCCAGTTGCTGCTGGCGCCCCGCCTGCCCGACCGTTACCCGGCCTTCGGCGTGGTGGCGACGGTCGAGCAGGTCGGGCGCATCCCCGGCGGCGCCCGCGCCGTCGTCCTGCGCGCCGGCGAGCGCGTGCGCATCGGCACCGGCGTCACCGGTCCGGGCGCGGCGCTGTGGGTCGAGGCGGAACTCGTCGACCCGAGCCCAGTCAGCGAGGCGGTGCACGCCCAGGCCGCCGAGTACAAGCAGCTGGTCGTCGCGATCCTGCAGCGGCGCAACGCGTGGCAGGTCATCGACTCCGTCCAACGGCTGACCGATCCCTCCGAACTCGCCGACCTCGCCGGCTACGCGCCGTACCTGTCCGATGAGCAGAAGCGCGAACTGCTCGAGACGCCCGATGTCGAGCAGCGGATCGAGCGGGTGCTCGAGTGGGCACGCGAACACCTCGCCGAACTCGAGGTCACCGAGAAGATTCGCGACGACGTCCGCGAAGGTATGGACAAGCGGCAACGCGAGTTCCTGTTGCGCGAACAGCTCGCCGCTATTCGCAAGGAGTTGGGCGAGGACGAGCCCGACGGCGCCGAGGACTACCGCGCGCGTGTCGAGGCTGCCGATCTGCCGGACAAGGTCCGCGAGGCTGCGCTGCGTGAGGTCGGCAAGCTCGAGCGCGCGTCCGACCAGTC
>NZ_JBQCEE010000252.1:0-5556 GCF_051960575.1 Jatrophihabitans sp. | reverse complement strand
GGTCCCAGTTGCCCTCGTCGGTGTAGAACTTCGTCGCGAAGCCGCGGACGTCGCGGGCCAGGTCGGGCGAGCCCTTGTTGCCCGCCACTGTCGAGAAGCGGACGAAGACCGGGGTGCGCTTGCCCTTCGCGGCGAACAGCCCCGCCCGGGTCAGGTCGCTGAGCGAGTCGTAGTTCTCGAAGTAGCCACGCGCGCCGACCTGTTCCAGCGCGCGGGCGAGAAGACGCCGGTGTTCGTGCGCTTCTCCACCGTGGCCGGCAACAAGGGGTCACCGGACCTGGCCCGCGACGTGCGCGGCTTCGCGACCAAGTTCTACACGCGCGAGGGCAACTGGGACCTCGTCGGCAACAACATCCCGGTCTTCTTCATCCAGGACGCGATGAAGTTCCCGGACATGGTGCACGCCGCGAAGCAGGAGCCCGACCGAGGCTTCCCGCAGGCGCAGACGGCGCACGACAACTTCTGGGACTTCGTGTCGCTGTCGCCCGAGTCGACGCACATGCTGCTGTGGATCATGAGCGACCGGACGATCCCGCGCTCGTTCCGCATGATGGAGGGCTTCGGCGTCCACACATTCCGGCTGGTCAACGCCGCCGGTGAATCGCACTACGTGAAGTTCCACTGGAAGCCGAAGCTCGGTCTGCAGTCGGTGCTGTGGAACGAGGCGGTGAAGATCAACGGTGCCGATCCGGACTTCCACCGCCGCGACCTGTGGGAGTCGATCGAGCAGGGCGCCTTCCCCGAGTGGGAACTCGGCCTGCAGGTCTTCGACGACGCGTTCGCCGACTCGTTCGACTTCGACGTGCTCGACCCGACCAAGCTGATCCCGGAGGAGATCCTGCCGGTGCGCACGGTCGGGCGCATGGTGCTCGACCAGAATGTCGACAACTTCTTCGCCGAGACCGAGCAGGTGGCGTTCTGCACGCAGAACGTCGTGCCGGGCATCGACTTCACCAACGACCCGCTGCTGCAGGGCCGCAACTTCAGCTACCTCGACACGCAGCTCAAGCGGCTCGGCAGCCCGAACTTCACGCACATCCCGGTGAACGCGCCGCGCTGCCCCGTCATGAACTTCCAGCAGGACGGGCACATGGCCATGCGCAACCCGCAGGGCCGCGCGAACTACGAGCCGAACTCGTGGCCGGTCGAGACCGGCGGCCCGCGCGAGGATCCGGTGGCCGGCTACCACTCGTATCCCGCCGAGGTGAACGGTGCGAAGCGGCGGCTGCGGTCGGAGAGCTTCGCCGACCACTACAGCCAGGCGCGCCAGTTCTTCCTGAGCCAGACGGTGAACGAGCGGCTGCACATCATCAACGCGTTCAGCTTCGAGCTGTCGAAGGTCGACCGCGCCGACATCCGGCTGCGCATGGTCGCCGGGCTGCGCAACGTGCACGACGACCTCGCCGCCGGTGTGGCCGCCGGCCTCGGGCTCTCGTCGCTGCCCGATCCGCTGCCGGCGAAGGTGCCGACGCGCACCGACCTGCCGGTGTCACCCGCGCTGTCGATCCTCGCGAACCCGCCGGCGCTGCCGATCGGCCGCAAGCTCGGGGTGGTCGTGAGCGAGGGCACGGACGCCGAGGTGCTGGCCGAGCTCAGGACGGGCGCCGCCGCGCAGCAGGTGATCGTCGAGGTGATCGCCCCGACGGTGTCGGGTGTGCGTGACAGCAAGGGCGCCGAGATCGAGGTCGACCAGAAGATCGACGGGGCGCCGTCGGTGCTCTACGACGCCGTCGTGCTGCTGCCCGGCCCCGGCGGCGCCGCCGCGCTCGCCGAACTGCCGTCGGCGCGCGACTTCGTCAACGACGCCTTCAGTCACCTGAAGATCATCGGGCACACGCCGGACGCCGCCGCGATGTTCGCGGCCCTCGGCATCGCCGAGAAGGTCGACGGCGGGTTCGTCGAGATCGACGGCGCCGGCGGCGTCACGGGCTTCCTCACCGCCTGCGCCGAGCTGCGGTTCTGGGAGCGCGAGGCCGCCTTCGTCACCGCCATGCCGACGCTGGGTGCCGACGCGTCCCACTGAACACCGTCTTGTCCCCCGGCCCAGGCAGATCCAGGCCCGGATCCTGCCTGGGCGGGGGGACAAGGGATGCAGGGTCCGGACGCGATTCACGGGCGGCTCACGCGGGTACAGGGGTCGCATGACAACGGAGTCGGGATACGGGTACCGCCGCCGTGGCGGTGGCATCGCACGCGTCATCGGCATCCTCGTGGTGCTCTGGCTGATCATCGGCGCCATCGCCGCGGGGCAGCGTCACTACTACAGCTCGGGCGACTCGAACTGCGCCTCGGTGACCACGACCATCGTCACGATCATCGCGGGTCCGCTGAACTACGTCGGGGCGAATCCCAAGGAGCAGTGCCCCAAGGTGGACGTGCCACAGCCGAGCAAGTAGCCGCCCTCTCTCAGCGGGCGCGGAGGCCGTCGAAGGCGAGGCGGCAGACGTGGTCGGCCAGCGCGGCGTCCGTGGCGCGCTTGCCCGGGCGGTACCACTCGACCACCGAGTTCACGAGCCCGAAGAGCAGGTGCGCGGTGATTGCCGGGTCGAGGTCGGCGTGCAGGTCGCCGTCCCGCTCGGCCTGCCGCACCAGCCCGGCCACGTAGCGGTCGAACTGACGCCGCCGCTCGAGGGCGGCCTGCTCGGTCGGGGTGTTGCCGCGCACGCGCAGCAGCAACGTGACGTGGGGGAGTTCGCGCTGCAGCACCTCGACGCTGCCGCGCACGAGCCGCTCGAGCTTCTCGATGGCGGACGCCGGGGTGGCGCGCACGTCGTCGGCCACGGCGAAGAGGCCGTCGAGGGCACGGTCGAGCGAGAGCCGCAGCAGTTCCTCCTTGCCGCTGACGTGGTGATAGATCGCCGATTTCGCGATGCCGAGGGCGCGGCTGAGGTCCTCCATGCTCGTGCCGTCGTAGCCGCGGGTGTTGAAGACCTCGACGGCCACGGCCAGCAGGGCCTCGAGGTCGTACCCGGGGCGTCCGCGGCGGCGCGGCGCGGCGGCGCCGGTCACGACGCCGACCCCTCCGGACGCGCCGACCCCGACACGCGGTGGCTGCGCCCGCGGAACTCGGCGATCACCTCGTCACCGCGACGCACGGTGACGTCGTACACGCCGGACCGGCCGAAGGTGGTGCGCTCGACCGCCTCGGCCGTCAGCGCGTCGCCGAGCCGAGCGGGTGCGACGAAGACGATCTCGGCCCCGGCGGCGACGGTGGTCGGGCCATGACTGTTGCAGGCGCACGCGAACGCCGTGTCGGCCAGGGTGAAGACCAGCCCGCCGTGCGCGATGTCGTGGCCGTTCACCATGTCCGCCCGCACAGTCATGCGTGCGGTGGCCCGGCCGGGCGAGCAGTCGAGCACGTCGATGCCGAGGGCGCGGGAGGCAGCGTCCGCAGCCATCATGCGGGCCACCGGCTCGGGCAGCGACGACATCGCGACCTCCTTGAAGACGACCGTGTCGTCGCGTAACTTACCGAATGATCGGTCGGTAATTGCAGCGGGAGGTTGTCATGGCGGTGCTGCGCAGCTACGTCGCCGGGCGGTGGGTCGCCCCGGACGCCGGCGAGGTGGTGCGTGACGCCGTCACCGGCGACGAGGTCGTCCAGATCGGCTCGGCGGGCATCGATCTCGCCGCCGCCCTCGACTTCGGACGCCGCGTCGGCGGCCCGGCCCTGCGGTCGCTCACCTTCCACGAACGGGCGGCGCTCGCGAAGTCGGTCGGTCTGCTGCTGCGGGAGCACCGCGACGAGCTGTACGCGCTGTCGCACCGCACCGGTGCGACGACGGCCGACGCGCGCATCGACGTCGACGGCGGCATCGGGGTGCTGCTGAGCTACGCCAGCCGGGCCAAGCGCGAGCTGCCGAACGACCGGGTTATGGTCGACGGGCCGGTCGAGCCGCTGGGCAGGGCGGGGCACTTCGTCGGGCAGCACGTACTGACCCCGCGGCTCGGCGTGGCCGTGCAGATCAACGCCTTCAACTTCCCGGTCTGGGGCCCGCTCGAGAAGCTCGCCCCCGCGCTCATCGCGGGTGTGCCGTCGCTGGTCAAGCCGGCCACGCCCACCGCGTACCTCACGGCGCGCGTCGTCGAGCTGATCGTCGAGTCGGGGTTGCTGCCCGACGGTGCGCTGCAGCTGCTGTGTGGCAGCGCCGGCGACCTGCTCGACCACCTCACCGAGCAGGACTCGGTGGCCTTCACCGGCTCGGCCGCGACCGCGCAACGCCTGCGTTCGCACCCGAACGTCGTCGCCCGCGGGGTGGGCTTCACCGCCGAGGCCGACTCGCTCAACCTGTCGATCCTCGGTCCCGACGCCACGGCCGGCAGCGCCGCGTTCGACCGGTACGTCGACCAGCTCGTCACCGAGATGACGGTGAAGGCGGGGCAGAAGTGCACCGCGATCCGGCGCGCCTTCGTGCCCCACGGGCAGCTGGACGCGGTGCGCGAGGCCGTCGCCGAACGGCTGGCACGCGTCGTGGTCGGCCACCCGGGCGACCCGACGGTGACCATGGGCGCCCTCGCCTCGCTCGAGCAGCGGGAAGAGGTGCGGCGCTCGCTCAAGGCCCTCGAGTCGGCGGCCACGATCGCCGTCGGTGACCCCGAGCGGGTCGACGTCGTCGGCGCCGACGCCGAGCGAGGCGCATTCCTGGCGCCGATCCTGCTGCTGGCCGACGACAACCGACGCGCCGAGCTGCACGAGGTCGAGGCCTTCGGGCCCGTCAGCACACTCATCGGCTACCGCGACACCGCCGACGTCGTCGAGCTCGCCGCGCTCGGCAGGGGCAGCCTCGCCGGCTCGGTCGTCACCGACGACGCCGACTTCGCGCGCGACGTCGTGCTTGGCCTCGCGCCGTGGCACGGCCGCCTGCTCGTGCTGGACGAGGAGGCCGCAACCGAGTCGACCGGCCACGGTTCGCCGTTGCCCAACCTCGTGCACGGCGGCCCCGGGCGAGCGGGGGCCGGCGAGGAGCTCGGCGGCATGCGCGGCGTCGTGCACCACCTGCTGCGCACAGCGGTGCAAGCTTCTCCACGGATGTTGAGCGCGGTGACCGGCCGCTGGGTGCGGGGTGCCGGGCGCAGCACCGACGGCGCGCACCCGTTCACCAAGTCGCTCGCCGACCTGCGCATCGGCGACACGATCGTCGCCGGCCCGCGCACCGTGACGATGGCCGACATCGAGCATTTCGCCGAGTTCACCGGCGACACCTTCTACGCCCACCTGGACGAGGAGGCGGCGGCGAAGAACCCGTTCTTCGGCGGGCGCGTGGCCCACGGCTACCTGATCGTGTCGTTCGCCGCGGGCCTGTTCGTGCAGCCCGACTACGGGCCGGTGCTCGCCAACTACGGCATCGACGACCTGCGCTTCGTCACACCGCTGAAGCCGGGGGACGAGATGACGGTGACCTTGACGTGCAAGCAGATCAGTCCGCGTCCGGGTGAGTACGGCGAGGTGCGCTGGGACGCCCTCGTCACCAACCAGCGCGACGAGACCGTCGCGACCTACGACGTCCTCACCCTCGTCGCGAAGGAGTGGCAGTGACCGAGACGCTGCAGTCCCAT
>NZ_JBQCEE010000251.1:0-3055 GCF_051960575.1 Jatrophihabitans sp. | reverse complement strand
CGCCGAGTGGGCCCGCCGGCTGGTCGACGCCGGCTTCGACAGCCTCTGGACGCCGGAGATCATCGCCCGCGGCCCGCTCGTGCCCGACCCGTTCGTCCTGCTCGCCGCCGCCGCCGCGGTGACCGGCGGGACGAGCGGCACCGTCGAGTTGGGCACCGCGACCGTGCAGGTGCCGCTGCACCACCCGGTCGAGCTGGCCCACCGCGTGCACTCGCTGCTGGCGGTGTGCGGTGACCGCCTCAGTCTCGGCGTGAGCCCCGGCTCGACCCGGACGGACCACGTGGCGCTCGGGCGCGACTTCGCTCGTCGCTTCGCGGTGCTGCACGGCGACCTCGCCCGGCTGCGGGTGCTGCTCGCCGACGGCCGCGACGAGCAGGTGGTCGTCGCACCGGCACCGCGCCGCCGCCCGCCACTGCTACTCGGCTCGTGGGGTGCCAACGTCGAGCGCGCGGCGCACGGGTTCGACGGCTGGCTCGCCTCGGGGGTGCGGCGCACGCCCGACGAGATCGTCGAGGCGCTCGGCCGGTACCGGGCGGCGGGAGGTCGGCGGGCGGTGGTCTGCGCCGTCCCGGTCGACGCGGCCACCGACCTCGGGCGGCTGCGTGCCGACCTGCAGCGCTACGCGGACGCGGGCTTCGACGACGCCGTTGTGCTCATCGCCCCCGGCGGCCCCGAGCCGACCCGCGTCCGGGCGCTGTGCCCGTGACCGCCGGCCGCCCGGACGCGCCGCGCGCCCCTCGTCCTCCGTCCATCGCGGAGGTACCGTCGCGCCAGCCCCCTCGACCGCAGCAGGAGGACCGATGGCCGCAGGCATCGCCGTCGTCGCGCCGTCGCTGCTGGTGATCGACGACGACAGCCGCGTGCGCACGGTCGTGCGGTGGCAGCTCGAGGCCGAGGGCTGCACCGTGCACGAGGCGGCCGACGGCAACGCGGCGTGGCAGGCCATCGTCGACCACCGTCCCGACCTGGTCGTGCTCGATCTGTCGCTGCCCGGCGTGTCCGGCCTCGACCTGCTGCGCCGCCTGCGCGAGGCCGGCGACCGCACGCCGGTGGTCGTGCTGTCCGGACGCAGCGGCGAGGGCGATCGCATCCTCGGCCTCGACCTCGGCGCCGACGACTACCTGGTGAAGCCCTTCTCACCGGGCGAGCTCGCCGCCCGGGTGCGCTCGGTGCTGCGCCGTGTCGGGCCGCCGTCCGAGCAGCCGGTACCCGCACCCGTCGCCCCCGGCTCGCGCCTGCGCATCGATCCCTGGACGCGCGAGGTCGAGCTCGACGGCGTGCCCGTGCCGCTCACGGCGCGCGAGTTCGACCTGCTCGCCTTCCTCGCCGCCCATCCGCGGCACGTCTTCACCCGCGGCCAGCTGCTCGAGCAGGTCTGGGCGAGCTCGACGGGGTGGCAGAGCGAGGCCACCGTCACCGAGCACGTGCACCGGCTGCGGCACAAGCTCGGCCCGGGCCATCTCGTCACCGTGCGCGGCGTCGGCTACCGGCTCGAACCGTGACCGCGCTCGACCGTGCCGTCGACCGCGCGCCGGACGCCACGATCGAGCACGGCGATGCCGTCGCCCTGCTCGACCGGCAGACCGGCATCCTCGAGCAGATCGCCGCGGGCGTCGCACTGCCGGGCGTGCTGACCGGCATCACCACCACGCTCGAGGATCTCGTCCCGGGGTCGTCCTGCTCGGTGCTGCTGCTCGACCGCGAGACGGCCACGCTGCGGCACGGCGCCGCGCCCTCGCTGCCGGTCGACTACTCGGCCGCGATCGACGGCATGTCCATCGGCCCGCTCGCAGGCTCGTGCGGCACCGCGGCGTACACCGGCGAGGTCGTGGTCGTCGAGGACATCGCGACCGACGAGCGGTGGGCGGCCTACCGGCACCTCGCCGACCGGGCCGGCGTGCGCGCCTGCTGGTCGACGCCGATCCGCGGCCGCGACGGCATCCTCGGCACCTTCGCCGTGTACCGGCCGCACCCGCACCGACCGACCCCGCGCGAGGAGCACCTCGTCGAGCGGTTGAGCCACCTCGCGTCCGTGGCCATCGACCACCACGACCTGCTGACCGCCCTGACCGAGAGCGAGGAGCGCTTCCGCCGCGCCTTCGAGGACAACGCGGTCGGCATGGCGCTGGCCGGTCTCGACGGCGGGGTGACGCGGGTCAACCGCGCCATGCAGGCGATGCTCGGACGCCCCGAGCGCGAGCTCGTGGGCACCAGGCTCGACGACCTCGTCGTCCCCAGGGGCGCACGCCCGCGGTTCGGGGCGCAGGGCGAGTACGAGGCGACCACGACCACGGCCGACGGGCAGGTGCTCGACGTCGCCGTCACGGTGTCGGCCATCCGCGGCATCAGCGGGCTGCCGCGGGCCCTGTCGGTGAACGTCCTCGACATCACCGGCCGTCGCGCCGCCGAGCGCGACCGTCGGCGCCGCGTCGAGGCCGAGCTGGCCCAGCACGCCGCGGAGGCCGCCAACCGCGCCAAGACCGACTTCGTCTCGGCGCTCGGGCACGAGCTGCGCACGCCGCTGCAGGCGATCACCGGCTTCACCGAACTGCTCGGCACGCTCGACCTGGACGCCGAGCGCCGGTCGGCCGCGCTCGGGCACATCACGTCCGCGGCGCATCACATCCTGGCCATGGTCGACGAGGTGCTCGACGTCGCGCGCATCGAGACGGGCGCCCTGCCGTTGACCGTGGTCGACCTGCCGGTCGCCGCGCTGGTGACGTCCGTGCTCGACATGGTGGGGCCGCTCGCCCTGGCGGAGCGGGTCACCGTGCAGACGTCGCCCGGATGCCCCGCACTGCGGCTGCGCGCGGACGAACGCCGGGTGCGGCAGGTGCTGCTGAACCTCGTGACCAACGCGATCCGCTACAACCGCGCCGGCGGCCGCGTCGAGGTCGCCTGGGACGGGGCGCCCGGCGCGGGGGAGACGGTGCGGATCACCGTCACCGACACCGGGCCGGGTATCGGGGCCGAACACCTCGACCGGCTCTTAAAACCCTGCGACACGCACGGCCGCAACTACTAAGTGGGCATCTGGCTCGGGCTGGCGTTTGAC
>NZ_JBQCEE010000250.1:0-20721 GCF_051960575.1 Jatrophihabitans sp. | reverse complement strand
GTCCGCCATGCGACGCAGGTGCGCCGGGTCCATCGTGTCGTGCGCCGCGCCGATGACGAGCGTCGGCACCTCGATGCGCGGCAGGTCGGCGACGCGGTCCCACTGCGCGAGCAGCGCATCGGGGCTCATACCCATCTCGCTCGGCCCCTGCATCGAGATGTAGATCTGCGGGTTGATGTGCGCGAACGCCCGCTGCACCGAGTCCGGCCAGGTCGACTGCGGCCGGCGCAGGATGTGGTCCTCGTAGTACGGCGTGAGCAGGACGTCGTACCGCTCGCCGAAGTCGCCGGCGGCCTCCAGCGCACGCAACTCGGCGACCACCGCAGGGTCGAGCCGGGGGATGAGCTCCTGCTCCGCGTACGCCGTGTACTCCGGCGCGCTGGCCATCATGTTGGAGATGACCAGTCCGCGCAGGGCCTGCTGGTGCGCGAGCGCGTACTCGATGGCGAGGATGCCGCCCCACGAGTGTCCGAACAGCACGAAGTCGTCGGGCGTGAGCCCGAGCGCGACGCGCACCTGCTCGACCTCGTCGACGAACCGGTCGACGTCCCACAGCGATGGTTCGTCCGGCGCGTCGCTGTTGCCCGCGCCGAGCTGGTCGTAGAAGAAGAACTCCACACCGGCCGGACGCAGGTGCTGCTCGAAGACCTCGAGGTACTCGTGGGTCGCACCCGGCCCGCCGTGCAGCAGCAGCACCTTGACCCGCGGGTTGTCGCCCACCCGCTTCGTCCAGACCGAGAACTGCCCCGTCGGCGTCTCGATCGGGATCATGCGCACGCCGTCGTCAGCACCGTCCGTCACCGCGACCTCCGTCGTCCCTCGTGAAACGAAGTCCCCCGTCGCGGACACTAGCCTCGTGCAGCAGCGGCTCGGCCTCACGCGCCTCGACGACGGGACGACGGTGCGCTTCGCCGTGTCCGGCACGGGGCCGGTTGCGATCCTCGTGCCCGGCTGGGTCTCGCACCTCGAGCTCGGTTGGGCGCTGCCGGCCGAGCGGGCGTTCGCCGAGGCGTTGTCCGCCGGCCGCACGCTCGTGCGCTACGACCGGCCGGGCTGTGGACTGTCCGACCCGACGGACCGCAGCGACACCGTCGCCGTCGAACTGGAAGTCATCCGCGCTGTTGCCGCGGCCGCGCGTGCCGACCGCTTCGACCTGATCGGGACGTCGTTCGGCGCGCCGCTCGCGGTGGCCTGGGCGGCCCAGCACCCGCACACCGTCTCGCGTCTCGTGCTCTACGGCGGCTGGGTCGAGGGTGACCGCCTCGGCACGCCGGCCGTCCGCGAGCACATCCTCGGTCTCGTCCGCGACCACTGGGGCCTCGGGTCCGACGTGCTCACCGACATCTTCGCGCCGGACGCCGACGCCGGCTTCCGGGCGCTCTTCGCCCGCTACCAGCGCGAATCGGCCCCCGCCACCACCGCGCGGCGGCTGCTCGCCGAGTGCTACGCCGTCGACATCGCCGACCTGCTCGGCGCCGTCGCCGCACCGACGGCAGTGCTGCACCGGCGCGACGATCGCGCTGTCCCGCTGGCCGAGGGCGAACGCCTCGCCGCGGGCATCGCCGGTGCCACGCTCACCGTGCTGCCGGGACGGTCGCACCTGCCGTTCGTCGGCGACACCGCGGTGGTGCTGCGCGAGGTACGGCGTGGTCTCGGCCTGCCGCCGCTCGAGCCCGATCGCTCCGCAACGCTCACGCACCGGCAGCTCGAGGTCGCCGCTCTCGTCGCCGAGGGCTGGTCGAACCGTCAGATCGCCGAGCACCTGGTGCTCTCGGAACGGTCGGTCGAGTCGCACGTCGAGCGCATCCGCACCCGGCTCGATCTCCGCTCGCGCGCCCAGCTCGCCGCGTGGTTCGTCGCGACGCACCCGCCGGCTCGCGAGCCGAGCTGAAGTGCCGTGGTTCCGAAGTGCCGTGGTTCTGAAGTGCCGTGGTTCCACCGCTGCGGCCGGTGCCGTGACGGGGACATGATCGTCGCCATGACGACGACGACGCTGCCGGACGCCGACGCCCCGCAGTTCACCCCCCATCCGGTGCGCGGCCGCTTCAACGCGGCCTTCTTCGGCGGCATGGGGTGGTTGATCCACTGGCACCTGCGCCGCCACAAGGCGGTCGCGTTCGCCGACCTGCCCGCCAGCGTGGTCGAGCTCGGCGCCGGCACCGGCGCGAACCTCCGCTACCTGCCGACGGGGGCGAGGCTCATCGCCGTCGAGCCGAACCCGCACATGCACCCGCGGCTGCGGCGTGCGGCGCAGCGTCGCGGCGTCGACCTCGAGATCCGCGACGTCGTCGGCGAGCGCATCGACCTGCCCGACGCCAGCGTCGACGCCGTGATCTCGAGCCTCGTGCTCTGCTCGGTGTCGGACCCCGCCGCCGTCGTGGCCGAGGTACGGCGCATCCTTCGCCCAAGCGGCCGGTTCAGCTTCGCCGAGCATGTGGTCGCCCGGAGGCGCACGCCCACCAGGTGGGCTCAACGGCTGTTGCGGCGTCCGTGGGCGTGGGTCTTCGAGGGCTGCTCGTGCGAGCGCGACCTCGCGAGTGTCATCGAGTCGGCCGGTTTCGCGAGCGTCGAGCTGCAGCGCTACCGCATCCACTCGGCCTTCCTGCCGTTCAACACCCACATCGCGGGCACCGCGGTCAGCTGACGGCGGTGGCCTCGAGCCGGCTCGTGCACCACCGTCCGATCGCCAACGTGCCGGCGACCGCGATGCCGGTCGCGACCCACGGCAACAGTTGCGTCCAGAGGAAGGCGGTACCGACGTCCGTGTGGTGCACGACCACCCCTTGTGCGACAGCCTGGCCGAGCAGCACGACCGCCCACACGACGGTCACCAGCCGGTTCGCGCGACGGAACTCCGGCGCCGACCAGAGCGCCGACCACGCACGCATGCCGGCCGCGCTGCCGTCGGTCCAGAACCGCTGGCCGAAGTGGAACGCGAGCGGACGCGACAGCAGCAGCGACGCCGCGAAGAGCAGTCCGATCGCGCCCGTGACGCCGGCGTCCTTGTAGAGCAGCACGCTCGCGTCGTGGCCACCGATCAGCGCGGTGACCGCCGACAGCAGGGCGAAGCAGAGGATCGCGACGGACGCGCCGTTCAGGGCGCGCGCCCGCCGCCACACCAGGACGGCGCCGAGCAGCGGCCCAGCCGTCGACAGCAGGTAGGCGCCGACGTCGCCCGCGCCGGCGGCACGCGCGACCTGGAAGACGACGAGCGCGACGCCCACCTCGACGGCCGACACCACGACCCCGAACGGCGGCCGCCAGCTGCTCATAACGTTGTTATAGTTCGCGGCGTGGTGGACGTCAACGGTGAACTGGCCGCGCGGCTCATCGACGTCGGTGCGCAGATGCTGGCCGAGCAGGGCTCGGCCGGGCTCACCCTGCGCAAGCTCGCCGCGGCCGTCGGCACGTCGACGATGGCCGTCTACACCCGCTTCGGCGACAAGCAGGGCCTGCTGGCGGCCATGCACCGCGAGGGGTTCCGCCGGCTCGGCGAGCAGGTGGCCGCGGCGGCCGACTCCGCCGACCCGCTCGAAGGGGTCGGCCGCTGCTATCGCGCCTTCGCGCTGGCCAACCCGCACCTGTACGCGCTGATGTTCGGACCACCCCCGCTCGGCTTCGTCCCGACCGAGGAGGACGGCAAGGCGGCGGACGCCTCGTGCGCACCGCTCGTCGAGGGCGTCCGGATGGCGGTCGAGCAGGGCTTGTTCACCGGTGACCCGGAGCGGATCGCGCTGCACCTGTGGGCCGTCGCACACGGCATGGTCAGCCTCGAACTGTCCGGTCACATCTCGATCCCGCCGGCCCAGCGCGCCGCCGAGTACGACGAGGCGCTCGCCCTCGCGGCGCAGCCGTTCCTGACGCGGCCACCCGACCCGCCGGCCTGACGGCATCTGCCAGACTCGCCGCGTGGACGCACCGGCCGGCATGACCCACCTGCACAGCGGCAAGGTCCGCGACCTCTTCCGGCTCGACGACGGCCGGCTGCTGATGGTCGCGAGCGACCGCATCTCGGCGTTCGACTTCGTGCTCGACCCCGGGGTGCCGGACAAGGGACGCATCCTCACCGCGATGACCGTGTGGTGGTTCGCGCAGCTGCCCGTGCGCAACCACCTCATCAGCGTCGACGACCCGGTGATCCCGGTCGAGTGGCGCGGACGCGCGATGGTCTGCCACTCGCTCGACATGCTGCCGGTCGAGGCCGTCGCCCGCGGCTACCTCACCGGTTCGGGGCTGCTCGACTACAACGCCACCGGCACGGTCTGCGGCATCGAACTGCCGCCCGGGCTCGTCGACGGCGACCGCCTGCCCGTGCCGATCTTCACCCCCGCCACGAAGGCGGCGCTCGGCGAGCACGACGAGAACGTGTCCTTCGAGGCGGTCGTCGCCGAGGTCGGCGAGCAGACGGCGGCCGAGCTGCGCGACCTCACGCTCGACATCTACGGCCGCGCCGCCGAGATTGCAGCGGCCCGCGGCATCCTGCTCGCCGACACCAAGTTCGAGTTCGGACGCGACCCGCAGACCGGCGAGCTCGTGCTCGCCGACGAGGTGCTCACGCCCGACTCGAGCCGGTTCTGGCCCGCCGACCAGTGGGAGCCCGGGCACGCGCAGCCGAGCTACGACAAGCAGTACGTGCGCAACTGGCTGCTGTCGGCCGAGTCCGGCTGGGACCGCGCGAGCGACACCCCGCCGCCTCCGCTGCCCGACGAGGTCGTGGCGGCCACCCGCGACCGGTACGTCGAGGCGTACGAGCGGCTCACCGGGCTGCGCTTCGCCGACTGGCCGGGTTGAGCCGCTGCGCGCTCGGGAATGCTCCGGGCGACGCCTGCTGTTGACGCGTCAACGCCCCCGGATCACGCCTGGAGATCGAAGTGAAGCTGCTCGTCGTCACCGCCAGCACCCGCCCCGGCCGCATCGGCCCGGCGATCACCGACTGGTTCGTCGACCGGGCCAAGGAGCACGGCGGCTTCGAGATCGAGGTCGCCGACCTCGCCACCGTCGACCTGCCGTTCTTCGACGAGCCGAACCACCCGATGACCGGCAAGTACGTGCACGACCACACCAAGGCCTGGAGCGAGACCGTCGCCTCGGCCGACGCGATCGCGTTCGTGCTGCCCGAGTACAACCACAGCTACACCGCGCCGCTCAAGAACGCGCTCGACTTCCTCAACCGCGAGTGGGCGAACAAGCCGGTCGCGCTCATCAGCTACGGCGGCGTCAGCGGCGGCATGCGGGCGCAACAGGCGTTGAAGCCGGTGCTGCTCGCCCTGCGCATGTGGCCGATCAACGACGTCATCATGATCCCGATGGTCAGGACGATGCTCGGCGACGACGGCGTCTTCGCCCCGACCGAGATCGTCGACGCGTCCGCGAGGACGACGTTGGACGAACTCGAGCGCACCGCCGCCGCGCTGCAGCAGCTGCGGTCCTGACGCGACTGACGCGACCTCAGAGGCGGCGCACGTCCAGCGCCGTCTCGACCGCGCCGCCCGGCCCGGCCGTGACGACGTACGCGCCGGCGTCGGGCGTCTCGGCGACCGCCTCGGCGAACCGATCGCCGCGGTAGAGCACGCCCGCGCCGTCGTCGGTGGCGTAGCCGGCGGGCAGCGTCCCGTCGCCGATCAGGCGCTGGAACAGCGGCCGCCGCTGCTCCTCCGAGTCGTAGTGGACACCGTTGCTGAACGGCAGCAGGCCGAGCCCGTCCGTCACCGGCCGCAGGTCGGGCCCGAACGAGTCGGTGGTGCCGCCGATGTGCCAGCAGATCGAACCCGCCGAGACGCCGGTGAGCACGACGCCCGCCTGCCACGCCCGCCGCATCGCGTCGTCCCACCCGTGCAGCCGCCACATCGCGAGCAGTCCGGCGACGCTGCCGCCGTAGACCCACACGACGTCCTGGTCGAGCAGATGCGCGGTCACGTCCGCGAGGTTCGGCATCGGGAACGCCGCGAGGTGCGACGCCACGACCCCGCGCTCGGACGCCGCCTCGTACAGCCCGGCGACGACGGCCGGGTTGTCGCCCATGGCGGTCGTCACGAAGCAGATCCGCGGCGCGCGTCCGGACACCCCGGCCAGCTCGATCGCGTACTCGGTCAGCGGCGCGAACTCGAAGCGCGTGCGGCGCCCAGGCCGCAACCCACCGGACGTCGCCAGGATCGTCGGTTCCTCGGCAGCCACGCGCCCACGCTATCGCCGACCCCCGACCGCGATGATCTCGGGGAAACCCGGCCCAGGGCAGGGGTTCTCCCGAGATCCTCGCGGTGTACCGGCCCGGGTTTGCGCCCGCTATTGACCCCGGTTCATTATGGACGCATGACCGCCACCCAGACCCGGCCGCTGCGCGCGCTGTCCGGACTGCTGCCCGAGATCGTCACGTCCGGCCGGGCGGCGGCGCTGACCGACCTCGTCCGGCCCGCTTCCGGGACTCCGGTCGAGGTCACCGCCCCGTACACGGGCACCTCGCTCGGCACGCTGCCGCAGTGCACCGTCGAGGATGTCGAGCAGGCCTTCACCCGCGCCCGCGCCGCGCAGAGCGCCTGGGCCGCCGTGCCGGTGAAGCAGAAGGCGGCGGTCTTCCTGCGCCTGCACGACCTCGTGCTGCAGCGGCAGGACGAGATCCTCGACCTCGTCCAGGCCGAGAACGGCAAGTCGCGCCGCGACGCCTTCCTCGAGGTCGCCGACGTCGCCAACACCGCCCGCTACTACGCGCGCACCGCCGCGAAGCTGCTCGAGCCGCAGCGCCGCAACGGCATGCTGCCCGGGCTCACCGCCGCCCGCGAGCTGCGTCACCCGAAGGGCGTCGTCACGATCATCTCGCCCTGGAACTACCCGCTCGCGCTGGCCGGCGGCGATACGATCCCGGCCCTGCTGGCCGGCAACACCGTCGTGCAGAAGCCCGACAACCAGACCGCGCTCACCGCGCTGTGGGTGCTGGCGCTGGCCCGCGAGGCCGGCCTGCCCACCGACGTCTGGCAGGTCGTGCTCGGCCGCGGCTCGGTCATCGGCGACACGCTCATCGGCCGCGGCGACTACCTCATGTTCACCGGCTCGACCGCGAGCGGCCGCAGCGTCGCCGCGCAGGCCGCCGCCCGGCTGATCAGCTCGTCGATGGAGCTCGGCGGCAAGAACGCGATGCTCGTGCTCGACGACGCCGACCTCGACCGCGCCGTCGAGGGCGCCGTGCGCGCCTGTTTCAGCTCGAGCGGCCAGCTCTGCATCTCGATCGAGCGCATGTACGTGCAGGACGGCATCTACGACCGGTTCGTGCCCGCCTTCGTGCAGGCGGTCAAGGACATGAAGCTCGGCGCCGCCTACGACTACAGCATGACGATGGGGTCGCTGACCTCGACCACGCAGGTCGAGGTCGTGCAGGCGCACGTCGACGACGCCGTCGCGCACGGCGCCACCGTGCTCGCCGGTGGCCGCGCCCGCCCGGACCTCGGGCCGATGTTCTTCGAGCCGACCGTGCTGGTCGACACCCCGCCGAGTGCGCAGTGCTACGCGGAGGAGACCTTCGGGCCGCTGGTCTCGATCTACCGCTTCACCGACGTCGAGGACGCGATCACGCGCGCCAACGACACCGAGTACGGCCTCAACGCCAGCATCTGGACGAAGGACACCCGCCGCGGCTACGAGCTGGCGGCGCGCCTGCACGCCGGCACGGTGAATCTCAACGAGGCCTTCGCCGCCGCGTGGGGATCGGTCGACGCGCCGATGGGCGGCATGGGGGCTTCCGGCCTCGGTCGCCGGCACGGCAGCGAGGGCCTGCTGAAGTACACTGAGGCGCAGACGGTGGCGCGCCAGCGCATCACCAACATCGCCGCGCCGCCCGGCATCAGCGACGCCGCCTTCGCCAAGGTGCTCACGGTCGGCCTGTCGGCGCTGAAGAAGCTCGGCTGGAAGTAGCCGTCAGGCCGGGTCGACGTCGCCCAGCTCAGGGGTGGCGTCGGCCTCCGGCATCTCCTCCAGCTCGGCCACGCCGGTCGAGTGCACGTCGGTGCGCGCCACGCTGTCGCCCATGACCCGGGCGATCACCCGCTCACCGGCGTGCCCGTCGTCCCAGGGGCAGAAGCGCCGGGCGAACGCCTTCCGCAGGTCGGTCGCGTCGGGCCCCGCCCAGCGGCCGCTGGTGAACGCGTCGATCAGCGCGGGCATGTCCTGCGCGACGACCCCCGGCGGCGACGCCAACAGGTCGAAGGTGACGCCGCGCAGTTCGGCGTACTGCGCCCAGTCGTCGGCGTAGATCACGATCGGCCGGTCGAGGTTGGCGTAGTCGAACTGGATGGACGAGTAGTCGGTCAGCAGCACGTCCGAGGCGATCATGAGCCCCTCGAGGTCGGGCTCGGCGGTCGCGTCCCGGATCAGGCCGCGCTTCGTCAGCCGCGCCAGGCTCGCGTCGCCCTCGGTCAGGTAATGCGTGCGGACGAAGATCGTCCAGCCGTCGCCGAGCGCCTCGGCCAGCTGCGCCAGGTCGACCGGCGGCGTGAACGTCTTGCGCGACCAGTCGCGGAACGTCGGCGCGTAGAGGATCGCCTTCACGCCGTCGCCGATGCCGAACCTCGCCCGCAGCTCGGCGCGCTCGGCCGGCGTCGCCAGCACCAGCCGGTCGTTGCGCGGGTAGCCGGTCTCGAGGGTCACGTAGTCGCAGGGGAACGAGCGTTCCCAGACCTCGCTCGAGTGCCGGTTGGACGAGATCACGTAGTCCCACCGGTCCGACCGCTGCAGCAGCGCCCGGAACCGCATGCCCGCCGCACCCACCGGGTGGTCCTGCAGCTCGAGGCCCATCTTCTTCAGCGGGGTGCCGTGCTTGGTCTGCACGTGCACCTGCCCGGGCCGCTTGACGATGTCGTCGTCGAAGTTCACGTCGTTGAAGAAGTACTTCGCGCGGGCCATGGCGCGGTAGTACGGGAAGCCGCCCTGCAGGACGACCGGCACACCGTCGGGGATGACCGCCCGCTCGTCCCGCTTCACGACCCAGACGCCCTGCACGTCCGGCGCGAACCGCTTCGCCTGCTCGTAGATGGCGCGCGGGTTGCCGGTGTACGCCGTGCTCCACTGCGCCGAGTACACCGCGAGGTGCTCGTCGATGGGCTGCTTCCGCTGCGCGGCGTAGTAGCCGAGGATCACCGAGCGCTTCGCCTGGCGCACGCGCTCCTTCGTCTCGGGGCTCCTGGCCCTCCGCACCGCGCTGCCGGCGTAGTGCGCCGCCAGGAAGGCCGGATAGTTGCCGGTGCGGATCGCCTGCAGCTTCGCCCCGGCCCGCCCACGCGGCGGGCTGTACCCGGCCGGCTGCAGTGTGCGGTAGGCGTCGACGATCCGCTCGAACCAGGCGTGGTACTGCGATCGCACGAGCCGGTTCTTCGCCCGCATGATCGACAGGTAGTGCGCGAGCATGCGGTCGAACATGAACCCGCGCCACCGCTCGAGGTCCGGGTGCGCGTCGATGTGGTCGAAGATGCGCCGGTACTGGTCGAAGACGTCGAAGTGCTTCTCGTTGCGGCTGCGCAGGATGTTGCCGTGCCGCCGCTGGCGGTAGTGCACGTTCACCCGGTCGAGCACCGCGATGCGCGAGGCCGACAGCAGCGCCGGGTACGTCCAGGGCAGATCCTCGTAGTAACCCGGGTGGAAGCGCAGTCCGCGCTCGGTCACCCAGTCGCGGCGGTAGGCCTTGTTCCACACGACCATCAGCACCTTGAGCAGGTCCGGGTGCTTGTCGATGGTGAAGAGGTCGTCCTTCGCCCGCTGGATCACCGGTGCCATGACGTTGCGGTTCACCGCGCCCCACCAGTAGGTGCGGGCGTAGTCGAAGAACACGATGTCGGGTTCGCCGGTGTCGTCGATGCGCTGCTTCGTCGCCGCGAGGGCGCCCGGCGTCATCGTGTCGTCGCTGTCGAGGAAGAGGAGGTACCGGCCGCGGGCGTGGTCGAGCCCGACGTTGCGCGCCGGCCCGAGGCCGACGTTGTGCTCGAGGTGCACCACCCGCATGCGGTCGTCGGTGGCGGCGACCTCGTCGAGGATCTCGCCGCTGCCGTCCGGCGACGCGTCGTCGATCGCGATCAGCTCGAGGTCGCCGAACGACTGCCCGAGCACGGAGGCCAGGCTCTCGCGCAGGTAGGCGCGCACGTTGTGCACCGGCACGATGACGCTGAAGAACGGCGCGTCGGGCGACGGGACGGCGTCGGACGGACTGCTCACGATCGGTACTCCCAGATCCGGGCCAGCTGCTGCAGCTCGGGCCCCAGTTCGACGTCGTCGACGGCGCGCGCCGGCTGGATGGTGCCCGACTTGATCCGGGCGCTCCAGTCGCCGAGGCCCGCACGCAGCGACCCGTGCTCGCCGCGACCGTAGTCGAGGATCGCCGGTTCGAACGGCACCCCGAGGTACTCGCACAGTCGCCGGCTCTCGCGCTCGGGGTCGGCGGTGAACTCCTCGTACCGCACGGTGAGCCCCCCGCGGCGCCGCCGTGCGTCCTCGACCGCGGCCATGTAGCGGTGCACGTCCGCCTCGATGGCCGAACGGCTCCAGCTCTTCCGGGCCCGGTGCCACGACTCGACGACCGCGCCCGGGTCGCGCAGCAGGAAGATGAAGCGCGCGTCGGGCCAGCACTGCACGATCCGCTCCCAGATCAGCGCGTCGCTCGGCGTCTTGTTCACCAGCTGCTGCTTGCCGTGCTTGACCAGCTCACGGTGCAGCAGCCGGTCCCACAGCAGGAACTGCAGGTCGAGTTCGTCGGACCCCAGCTCGGCCATCGCCCGCGCCGCGTACGAGTTCGCCAACCGCACCTGCACGCTGCGCAGGTGCAGCTCGTGCGGCGCGTAGAGCTGCGAGTGCGTGTCGAGGACGAGCCGCAGCAGGGTCGACCCCGACCGCACGCTCGACAGGATGAACGCCGGACGCACCAGCTTCCGCTCGCTGTTCGCGGCACGCGTCGCGGCGACGACGGCGGGATCGAGCGGGGGGAGCGTGTCGTCGGGACGGTCGTCGACCCGGTGGAACTCGTAGCCGGTGCGGCGGCAGAGCGCGGCGTTGAGGCGCTTCGCCAGGCGGCGCGCGTGTGCCCTGCCCTCGGCGCCCATGCGCTCCCTCGTCGATTGCTCGCGGCGTCCGTCCGTGGGCCAACCGTACCGACCTGACCCGGCCGCCGACCCGCTGGATAGGCTTCCGGCGCCGGACGAGGAGAGGAACCGCTGTGGCCCGCGTGGTCGTCGACGTCGTACTGAAGCCCGAGATCCTCGACCCCCAGGGCCAGGCGATCGTCGGGGCGCTCGGCCGGCTGCACATCGACGGCGTCTCCGACGTCCGGCAGGGCAAGCACTTCGAGCTCGAGGTCGACGACTCGGTCACCGACGAGCAGCTCGAGCGGCTGGCCGACACGCTGCTGGCCAACCCGGTCATCGAGAACTACCGCATCACCCGGCTCTGAGCCGCCGGTAGATTGGGCGGGTGCCAACCCGCATCGGTGTCGTCACCTTCCCCGGCAGCCTCGACGACCGGGACGCAGCACGCGCCGCCCGGGTCGCCGGCGCCGAAGCCGTCGCCCTCTGGCACGCCGACCCCGACCTGCACGGGGTCGACGCGGTGATCCTGCCCGGCGGCTTCAGCTACGGCGACTACCTGCGCTGCGGCGCAATCGCCCGCTTCGCGCCGGTGATGGACTCGATCGTCGCTGCCGCCCGCGACGGGCTGCCCGTGCTCGGCATCTGCAACGGCTTCCAGGTGCTCTGCGAGGCCCACCTGCTGCCCGGCGCGCTGATCCGCAACAGCCGCCGCAAGTTCGTCTGCCGCGATCAGCGGCTGCGCGTCGAGAACGCGACGACGGCCTGGACGAACGCCTACCGCGCCGGCGACGAGATCGTCATCCCGCTGAAGAACGGCGAGGGCGGCTACGTCGCCGACGAGCGCACGCTCGACGAGCTCGAGGCCGAGGGACGCGTCGTGGTGCGCTACCTCGGCGACGACCCCAACGGCAGCTACCGCGGCATCGCCGGCATCACCAACGCGGCCGGCAACGTCGTCGGGCTGATGCCGCACCCCGAGCACGCCGTCGAGGCGCTCACCGGACCCGGCACCGACGGGCTCGGCTTCTTCACGTCCCTGATCGGGGTCCCCGCATGACCGCCGGCCACACACACGTCGACACCGTCGCCATCGCGAAGAAGACGCCCGAGCACGAGCAGCCGTTCAAGGAGCTCGGCGTCGCCGACGACGAATATGCGCGCATCCGCGCAATCCTCGGGCGACGTCCCACCAGTTCCGAGCTCGCCATCTACTCGGTGATGTGGAGCGAGCACTGCTCGTACAAGTCGAGCCGCGTGCACCTGCGCCAGTTCGGCGAGAAGGCCCCGAAGACCGATGTGTTGTTGGTCGGCATGGGTGAGAACGCGGGCGTCGTCGACGTCGGTGACGGGTGGGCGGTCACCTTCAAGATCGAGTCGCACAACCACCCGAGCTACGTCGAGCCCTACCAGGGGGCGGCCACCGGCGTCGGCGGCATCGTGCGCGACATCCTCACCATGGGTGCACGGCCGGTCGCGGTGCTCGACAGCCTGCGCTTCGGCCCGATCGACGCCCCCGACACCGCCCGCGTGCTGCCCGGCGTCGTCGCCGGCGTCGGCGGCTACGGCAACTGCCTCGGCCTGCCGAACATCGGCGGCGAGGTCTTCTTCGACGAGAGCTACCTCGGCAACCCGCTCGTCAACGCCCTGTGCGTCGGCGTCATGCGCGCCGACGGCATCAAGCTCGCGAAGGCGGACGGCCCCGGCAACCACGTCGTGCTCTTCGGCGCCCGCACCGGCGGCGACGGCATCGGCGGGGCGTCGGTGCTCGCGTCCGCCACCTTCGAGGAGGAGGGTGAGCGCAAGCGCCCGGCCGTGCAGGTCGGCGACCCGTTCGCCGAGAAGGTGCTCATCGAGTGCTGCCTCGAGATCTTCGCGGCCGACCTCGTGACCGGCATCCAGGACCTCGGCGCCGCCGGCATCTCGTGCGCGACCACCGAGCTCGCCGCGGGCGGCACCGGCGGCATGGACGTCGACCTCGACCTCGTCCCGCTGCGCGACCCCACGCTGCGGCCCGAAGAGATCCTGATGTCCGAGTCGCAGGAACGGATGATGGCGGTCGTCGAGCCGGACAAGCTCGACGCGTTCCTGGCCGTCTGCCGCAAGTGGGACGTGCTCGCCACCGTCATCGGCACGGTCACGGACACCGGCCGGCTGCGCATGACGTGGCGGGGCGAACTCATCGTCGACCTGCCGCCGCGCACGGCCGCCAATGAGGGCCCGGTCTACGAGCGGACGATCGGCGAGCCCGCCGACCAGCTGCTCATCACCCGCGACGACCCCGCGACGCTGCCCCGCCCGGCGACCGGCGACGACCTGCGCGCCACGCTGCTGCAGCTGGTCGGGTCGCCGAACCTCGCCGACCGCAGCTGGGTCACCGACCAGTACGACCGCTACGTGCTCGGCAACACCGTGCTCGCCCAGCCCGAGGACGCCGGCCTCATCCGCCTCGACGAGTCGACCACGCGCGGCGTCGCCATCAGCACCGACGGCAACGGCCGGTACACCCGCCTCGACCCGTACGCCGGCGCGCAGCTGGCGCTCGCCGAGGCGTACCGCAACGTCGCGACCACCGGTGCGCGTCCGTTGGCGGTCACGAACTGCCTGAACTTCGGCTCGCCTGAGGATCCCGGCGTCATGTGGCAGTTCAGCGAGGCCGTGCGTGGCCTGGCCGACGGCTGCCTGGCGCTCGGCACCCCGGTCACCGGCGGCAACGTGAGCTTCTACAACCAGACCGGCGCCACCCCGATCCTGCCCACCCCGGTGATCGGCGTGCTCGGCGTGATCGACGACGTCAGCCGCCGCACCAGGCAGGCGTTCGAGACCGACGGCGCCCAGCTGTACCTGCTCGGTGACACCCGCGACGAGTTCGGCGGCTCCGAGTGGGCGTACGCGGTGCACGGCCACCTCGGCGGCACGCCGCCGCGGGTCGACCTCGCGCGCGAGCAGTTGCTGGCCGACGTCCTCATCAACAGTTCGCGCGACGGCCTCATCGACTCGGCCCACGACCTGAGCGAGGGCGGCCTCGCGCAGGCCCTCGTCGAGGCCTGCCTGCGCAGCGACACCGGCGCCCGCGTCGTGCTGCCCGAGGAGCTCGACCCCTTCGTCGCGCTGTTCAGCGAGTCGACCGGTCGCGCCGTGGTGTCGGTGCCGCGTAGCGAGGAGGTGCGCTTCACCGACATGTGCGCCTCCCGCGGGCTGCCGCACCTGCGCATCGGCGTCATCGACAAGGCGTCGGGGGCGCTGGAGGTGCAGGGGCAGTTCAGCGTGCCGCTGGCCGAGCTCCGCGAGGTCTGGACGGCGACCCTGCCGAGCCGCTTCGAGGCGTAGCCGCGTGCCCCCGGCACGGCTCACCGGCGTCGACGCCTTCGTCGGCCAGCTGCAGCTGGTCACCGGCTGGGTCGCGACGTTGACGCCGGACGAGCTGGCCGCGCCGTCGGTGCTCGGCGACTGGACGGTGCACACCCTCGTCGGGCACCTCGCGTTCATGCGCCGCGGCCTGGTGAAGCGGCTCGCCGACCGCATCGACGACCGGCCGGTGCCGCTCGCCGAGTTCGTCGCCCGGTACCGCCCGGCCGCCGGCGAGATCGCCGAGGGCACCGAGCGGGTGGCCGCCGCACCGATCGGCGACCTGCTCACGGAACTGCGCGACACCGACGCGATCACGGCGGCCGCCGACGGCGTCGCGCCGAAGACGGTGGTCATGGGCGGACGCGGCCCCACCACCGCCCAGGACTGGGTGACCACCCGGCTCGTCGAGGTGGTCGTGCACACCGACGACCTCAACCGCTCGCTGCCCGACCGCGAGCCGATCGCGCTGCACCGCCCGGCGCTGGCCGCCGCCGTGCGTGCGCTCGCCGAGATCCTGGCCGCGAAGGCCCCGGGACGCTCGGTCGAGCTGCGGGTGCCCCCGTTCGTCGCCGTGCAGGTGATCGAGGGCCCCCGCCACACCCGCGGCACCCCGCCCAACGTCACTGAGACCGACCCGCTCACCTGGCTCCGCCTCGCCACCGGACGCGAGCCCTTCGCCGCCGCCGTCGCCGCCGCACGCGTCCGCGCCAGCGGCACCCGCGCCGACCTCAGCACCTGGCTTCCGCTGCTGTCGTAGGGCGGACGAGTCGGCCTCGTCGGCACTGCTGTGTCGGCCCTCACCTGTACCCTCGGATCCGTGGCGCGCGGTGACGGACTGCTCAACCATGACCTCCTTCCGGGAGAGGACAAGGGCCCTCAGGACGCGTGCGGCGTCTTCGGTGTCTGGGCCCCGGAGGAGCAGGTCGCCAAGCTCACCTACTTCGGGCTCTACGCCCTGCAGCACCGCGGCCAGGAGGCCGCGGGCATGGCCGTCAGCGACGGCTCGAGCATGGTCGTCTACAAGGATCTCGGGCTCGTCTCGCAGGTCTTCGACGAGTCGACACTGCAGACGCTGCAGGGCCACCTCGCCGTCGGCCACACCCGCTACTCGACCACCGGGTCGACGACGTGGGAGAACGCGCAGCCGAACTTCCGCACCACCCCCGCCGGCACCGGCCTCGCACTCGGGCACAACGGCAACCTGGTGAACACGGCCGAACTCGCCGCCCAGGCCCGTGCCGACGGCATCACCGCCGGCAGCGCCACGACCGACAGCGACCTGCTCACCGCCATGCTCGCCGCGCGGCCCGACGTCAGCGTCGAGCAGGCGGCGATGGAGGTGCTGCCGAAGCTCGAGGGCGCCTTCTCGCTCATCTTCATGGACGAGACGACGCTGTACGCCGCGCGCGACCCGCAGGGCGTCCGCCCGCTCGTGCTCGGCCGGCTCGAGCGTGGCTGGGTCGTCACGTCCGAGACCGCCGCCCTCGACATCGTGGGCGCGCAGTTCGTGCGCGAGGTCGAGCCGGGGGAGCTGCTCGCCATCGACGACGACGGGCTGCGCTCGCAGTCGTTCGCGACGCCCAAGCCCAAGGGCTGCCTGTTCGAGTACGTGTACCTCGCGCGTCCCGACACGACGATCGCCGGGCGCAGCGTGCACTCGGCCCGCGTCGAGGTCGGGCGCCGGCTGGCGAAGGAGCACCCGGTCGAGGCCGACCTCGTGATCCCGGTGCCCGAGTCGGGCACACCGGCCGCGATCGGCTTCGCCGAGGAGTCGGGGATCCCCTACGGCATCGGCCTGGTGAAGAACTCCTACGTCGGACGCACGTTCATCCAGCCGTCCCAGACGATCCGGCAGCTCGGCATCCGGCTCAAGCTCAACCCGCTGCGCGACGTCATCCGCGGTAAGCGGCTCGTGGTCGTCGACGACTCGATCGTGCGCGGCAACACCCAGCGGGCACTGGTGCGCATGCTGCGCGAGGCAGGCGCGCTCGAGGTGCACGTGCGCATCTCGAGCCCGCCGATCAAGTGGCCCTGCTTCTACGGCATCGACTTCGCCTCGCGTGCCGAGCTCGCCGCGAACGGTCTCGACACCGAGGGCGTGCGGCGGCTCATCGGCGCCGACTCGCTCGGCTACGTCTCGCTCGACGCGTTGGTGGCGGCCAGCGAGCAGCCGAAGACACGTCTGTGCCGCGCCTGCTTCGACGGCGAGTACCCGATCGAGCTGCCCGAGGTCGTCGGCAAGCACGTGCTCGAGAGCATCGGCAAGCACGTGCCCGGGACGCTGCCGGTCGTCGGACGCGAGCCGGAGCACGCCGAGAGCTACGGCGCCGCCGACGCCCTCACCCGCCCGTGAGCGAGCAGCCGCCGAGCCCCGCCAGTACCGACGCCTACGCCCGGGCGGGCGTCGACATCGCCGCGGGCGACCGCGCGGTCGAGCTGATGAAGGCCTCGGTGCGCCGCACCGCGCGGCCGGAACTGCTCGGTGGCCTGGGCGGGTTCGCCGGCCTCTTCCAGCTCGATTTGGCGCGGTGGCCGCAGCCGGTGCTCGCCAGCTCGACCGACGGGGTCGGCACGAAGCTCGCGATCGCGCAGGCCCTCGACCGGCACGACACCATCGGCATCGACCTCGTCGCCATGGTGGTCGACGACCTGGTCGTCGTCGGCGCCGAGCCGCTGTTCCTCTCCGACTACATCGCCACCGGTAAGGTCGTGCCCGAGAAGATCGCGGCGATCGTCGGCGGCATCGCCGAGGGTTGCGTGCGGGCCGGCTGCGCCCTCGTCGGCGGCGAGACGGCCGAGCACCCCGGCGTCATGGCCCCGGACGAGTACGACATCAGTGGGACGGGCGTCGGCGTCGTCAACGCCGACGCCGTGCTCGGCGCCGACCGGGTGCAGGCCGGCGACGTGCTGATCGCCATGGCGTCGAGCGGCCTGCACTCCAACGGCTACTCGCTCGTCCGGCACGTGCTGCTGCAGCAGGCCGGGCTCGACCTTGGGTCGCGTCCCGACCTGCTCGGCGGCGACACGCTCGGTGACGTACTGCTGACCCCGACCCGCATCTACGCGCAGGACTGCCTCGCCCTCGCGGCGGAGGTGGAGGCGCGGGCGTTCGCCCACATCACCGGTGGCGGGCTCGCGGGCAACCTCGTGCGGGTGCTGCCGCCCACGGTCGACGCCGTCGTCCAGCGCGACACCTGGACGGTGCCGCCCGTCTTCGCCCTGGTGCAGCAGGCGGGCGACGTGCCGCTCGCCGACCTCGAGCTGGCCCTCAACCTCGGCGTCGGGATGGTCGCGGTCGTCCCGGCGCACCGGTCCGAGGACGCGCTGCGACTGCTCGCCGAGCGCGGCGTGCCGGCCTGGACCCTCGGGACGATCACCCCCGGCACCGGTCAAGTGACCTTGGTCGGGACCTACCAGGGCCTTTCGGCTACCCGGTGATTGCGTGCCATCCGGCCGTCGAGCCGGGTGGCACGAGAACGCCGTATCGGAGTCGGGAGCGCCCGGCGCCCTCAGCGCGAGTGGCCTGCCCAGTCGTCGTACTCGTCGTAGTCCTCATCGTCGCTCTCGACGTCGTCGGTGGACTCCGACGGGCTCGACGGATAGCCGCCGAGCTCTCGCTGGAGAGCAGTCAGATCGGTGTTGTGGGTGCTGTACTTCAGCTCCCGAGCCACTTTCTGCTGCTTTGCCTTGGCACGGCCGCGCCCCATGGCTCGACCCCCTCGCTCACGCGGTCATCCGGCGCGGGGATCGCGACGCACCGAACGGAGTCGGGCGACGTGGGAGCCGGCCGGGGAAGTTGTCATCTCGTGGGCCCAGCGTACCGCGTGCGGCGGGACCATCGCACCGCGCCGGGCCCTGTCATGGGCATGGGTGAGGCATGTCCGCAAGTAGCCGGGAAAGCCCGATTTGTCGCCCGGAAGAACCGGACACCGCGGGCCCCCCTGGCACACAGTGGACAGTTGAGCGCGTGATCATGCGAAGTGCGTCCGCAGCGGCCCATACTTGACCCGTTCACGTGGAACAGGACTCCTCGTGACAGAAACCCCAGGAGGGGGCATCGCATGACGACGATTCGTAACCGCCCCGACACCGAGCCGTTGCTCACGCCGTCCGAGGTCGCGACGCTGTTCCGCGTCGACCCCAAGACGGTCACGCGCTGGGCGAAGGCCGGCAAGCTCACCTCGATCCGCACGCTGGGCGGCCACCGCCGTTACCGTGAGTCCGAGGTCCGCTCGCTGCTCGACGGCAACACCGCCGCGATCGAGAGCTGACACCACACGCTGCTGTACCAGCACCACCTCTGCTGCACCACCGGACCGCGTCGCCCCACCGGGCGGCGCGGTTTCGTTTTGCCCTCAGGTGCCGTGCGTCACGGAAGTTGCATCCGTGCGCACTGAGGTGGATGCTTGAGTCAACCAACTATTTGTATGACACACGCAAGTGAAGGATCATGACCATCGTCTCGGAACCCGTCGACGTGAGCACCCGCAATGACGCGGCGCCGCCGCTGCGCGACGGTGTCCGCCGCGTCGCCGATGACGTCGTCGCCCTCGTCCAGGCGTTCGCGAAGTTGAAGCAGCAGTTCATGGCCGCCGCGGCGCACGACGTCGAGTGGTCGTCCCGCATGGTGCTGCGCGCCCTCGACCGTGAGGGGCCGCTGCGCGCCGGCGCGCTCGCCGAGCGGATGGAGGCCGACCCGTCGACGATCAGCCGCCAGGTGGCCGCGCTCGTCCGCGACGGCCTCGTCGAACGGCGCGCCGATCCCGACGACGGCCGCGCGAGCCTGCTCGTCCTCACCCCGAAGGCCACCGAGGTGCTCGTCGAGCACGAGGAGCTGCGCAAGCAGCACTTCGGCCGGCTCGTCGCCGACTGGAGCGACGAGGAGCTGCAGACCTTCGCCGATCTCCTCGAGCGCTTCACCCACGATTTCACCGCCCACCGGCACGAATGGATCCCGACCCGGACGGGGACCCCGTCCGCGTCGACCGAAGGAGCTGACTGAATGGCCGCCACCCAGGCCGCCCCCGCGCCATCCGCCTCCGCCGAGCTCACGCACGGCCAGATCATGAAGATCCTCAGCGGCCTGATGCTGGGGATGTTCCTCGCCTCGCTCGACCAGACGATCGTGGCGACGGCGATCCGCACGATCGGCGACGACCTCCACGGCCTGTCGATCCAGGCGTGGGTGACGACGGCGTTCCTCATCACCTCGACGATCACGACGCCGCTGTACGGCAAGCTGTCCGACCTCTACGGACGCAAGCCGCTGTTCCTCTTCGCCATCTCGATCTTCATCGCCGGCTCCGCCCTGTGCGGGCTCTCGTCCTCGATGTACATGCTGGCCGCCTTCCGGGCGTTCCAGGGCATCGGCGCGGGCGGTCTGTTCTCGCTGGCGCTCGCGATCATCGGCGACGTCATTCCGCCCCGTGAGCGTGCCCGCTACCAGGGCTACCTGATGGCCGTCTTCGCGAGCTCGTCGGTGCTCGGCCCGGTCGTCGGCGGCTTCCTCGCCGGCCAGGCCACCGTCCTCGGCGTCACCGGCTGGCGCTGGATCTTCTACATCAACGTCCCGATCGGCTTCTTCGCGCTCTACGTGGTCAGCCGCAACCTGCAGCTCTCGCACTACCGCCGCGACCACCGCATCGACTGGTACGGGGCGTCCGCGCTCGTGCTCGGCCTGGTGCCGCTGCTGATCGTCGCCGAGCAGGGCCGTGACTGGGGTTGGGCGTCCGCCGGCGCCTTCGCCTGCTACGTCGTCGGCGTCATCGGCCTCGCGCTCTTCGTGTTCGTCGAGTTGCGGATGGGTGACGAGGCGTTGCTCCCGCTGCGGTTGTTCCGGAACGGCGTGTTCGCCATCGGCTCGGCGCAGTCGACGATCATCGGCCTGGGCATGTTCGGCGGCATGGTCTCGATCCCGCTCTACCTGCAGATCGTGAAGGGCGCCTCGCCGACCGAGTCGGGCCTGCTGATCCTGCCGATGGTGCTGGGCATCATGTTCTCGTCGCTCATCGCCGGCCAGATCACGGCCCGCACGGGGCACTACAAGAAGCTGCCGGTCATCGGCTGCGTCATGCTGATCGCGGGCCTGTCGCTGCTCGCCACCGTCGGCGCCGACACCCCGCTCTGGCAGACCGACCTCTACCTGGTGCTGTTCGGCGCCGGCCTCGGGCAGAACATGCAGACGCTGGTGCTGGCGATGCAGAACGCGGTCGAGCCGCGCGACATGGGCGTTGCGACGTCGTCGGTGACCTTCTTCCGCCAGGTCGGCGGCACGCTGGGCACCGCGGTCTTCCTGTCGATCCTGTTCACCTCGGCCGGG
>NZ_JBQCEE010000249.1:0-18016 GCF_051960575.1 Jatrophihabitans sp. | reverse complement strand
TAAAACAAACAAAAACATGAGAGTATAACACTTCTCCCATCCATATTTTTTTTTTTTTTTTGTGTGTGGTGGGGGGGGGGCCCCCCCCCCCCCGCCCCCCCCCCCCCCCCGACCGTGACGAGATGATCCGTTTCATTGTTCGCCGGCTGCTCGGCGCAGTGGTGGTCGTGTGGGTCGTGAGCCTGGTGACCTTCGCGGTCTTCCAGCTCGCGCCGAAGCTCAGCGGGCAGAGCCCGATCTACTACTACATCGCCAAGCAGCCGCCGCCCGTGGGCAGCGTCCAGTACAAGGAACTGCTGCACGCCTACGGCTTCGACCGGTCGCTGCCGGCGCAGTACTGGAAGTGGCTGACCGACATCTTCCACACCCACACGCTGACCAACGGCGGTGGCGAGTCGAACCTCTGCCACGTGCCCTGCCTCGGCTACTCGTTCAAGCTGCACACCCCGGTGACCTCGCTGATCATGTCGGCGCTGCCGGTGACGGTCAGCCTGGCGATCGGCGCGTCCATCCTGTGGCTGTTCTTCGGCCTGCTGGTCGGCACCATCTCCGGCCTGCGTCCGAACTCGATCTTCGACCGCGCCGGCATGGTCACCACGCTGTCCGCGGTCTCGCTGCCGGTGTTCTTCACCGGCCCGGTCTTCCTGCTGCTGTTCGTGTACAAGTGGAAATGGCTGGTCAACGTCGACTACGCCAGCATCACCGACGATCCGGTGCAGTGGTTGCGCAGCATGATCCTGCCGTGGATCACGCTGGCGCTGACCTTCGCGGCGCTCTACGCGCGCCTCACCCGGGCCAACATGATGGAGACGATGAACGAGGACTTCATCCGCACCGCGCGGGCGAAGGGCCTCCGCGAGCGCAAGGTCGTCGTCCGGCACGGACTGCGCGCGGCCCTGACGCCCATCGTGACCATCTTCGGCATCGACCTCGGCACGCTCATCGGCAGCACCGTCATCACCGAGAACGTCTTCAACCTGCGGGGGATCGGCTATCTCACCATCCAGGCGATCAGCACCAAGGACCTGCCGGTGATTCTCGGCGTGACCGTCATCGCGGCCATCGCCCTGGTGGTCGCCAACGTCATCGTCGACGTGCTGTACGCAGTGGTCGACCCGCGAGTGAAGTACTGAGAGATGACCGTGCGCGCCCAATCCCTCGAGACCGTCGACGACCCGTCCGCGGTCCCCGAGTCCTTCCTGTCGGTGCGCGACCTGCGCGTCCGGTTCCCCACCGACGACGGTGTCGTGAAGGCCGTGGACGGCCTGTCCTTCGACCTGCAGCGCGGCCGCACCCTCGGCATCGTCGGCGAGTCCGGCTCCGGCAAGTCGGTGACCTCGCTCGCGATCATGGGGTTGCACAACCCTCGCCGCACGCAGATCTCCGGTGAGATCTGGCTGGACGGCCAGCAGCTGGTCGGCGCCGATCGCGAGGACGTGCGCAAGCTGCGCGGCCAGCAGATGGCGATGATCTTCCAGGACCCGCTGTCGTCGATGCACCCCTTCTACCGGGTCGGCGACCAGATCATCGAGGCCTACCGCGTCCACAACGATGTGAGCAAGAAGGTCGCCAAGAAGCGGGCCGTCGAGATGCTCGAGCTGGTCGGCATCCCGCAGCCCGACCGTCGCGTCGACGACTACCCGCACCAGTTCTCGGGCGGCATGCGCCAGCGCGCGATGATCGCGATGGCGCTGGTCTGCAACCCGTCGCTGCTCATCGCCGACGAGCCGACGACCGCGCTCGACGTGACCGTGCAGGCCCAGATCCTCGAGCTGATGAAGGAACTGCAGCGCGAGTTCAACTCGGCGATCATCCTGATCACCCACGACCTCGGGGTCGTGGCCGAGAGCTGCGACGACGTCGTCGTCATGTACGGCGGCCAGTGCGTCGAGCAGGGCACCGTCGAGGACGTCTTCTACCACGCGGACATGCCCTACACGTGGGGGCTGCTCACCTCCATGCCGCGCATGGACCGGCAGCGGCAGAACCGGCTGGTGCCGATCGCCGGCCAGCCGCCGTCGCTCATCAACGTGCCGAAGGGCTGCGTCTTCAACCCGCGCTGCGCGTTCCAGGAGCACGTCAGCCCGTCCGGCGAACGCTGCCACACCGAGCGTCCCGACCTGCTGCCGCGCCCGGACGGTCACGCCGCGCGGTGCCACATCGACCCGAAGGAGCGAGAGCTCATCTGGAACGACACGATCAGGCCGCAGCTATGACGTCGGTCGATCTCTCGAAGCGCGAGTCGGACGGCGACCCGGCCGGGCACTCGGACGCGCTGCTCAGCGTCCGCGACCTGCAGAAGCACTTCCCGGTGCGCAACGGGCTGCTGCAGCGGCAGGTCGGGGCGGTGAAGGCCGTCGACGGCGTCAGCTTCGACGTCGGCGCCGGTGAGACGCTCGGCCTGGTCGGCGAGTCCGGCTGCGGCAAGTCGACCGCGGGTCGCGTCATCAGCAAGCTGCTCGAGCCGACCGGCGGCTCGATCCGCTTCAACGGCGAGCAGATCGAAGGACTCCGGCGCGGGCGCATGCGGCCGCTGCGCAGCGAGATCCAGATGATCTTCCAGGACCCGTACTCGTCGCTGAACCCGCGGCACACCATCGGCACGATCGTCGGCGCGCCGTTCCGCATCCAGGGCGCGAAGCCCGAGCGCGGCATCAAGGCCGAGGTGCAGTCGCTGCTCGAGCGGGTGGGGTTGAGCCCCGAGCACTACAACCGCTACCCGCACGAGTTCTCGGGCGGCCAGCGCCAGCGCATCGGCGTCGCGCGGGCGATCGCGCTGCGTCCGAAGCTGATCATCTGCGACGAGCCGGTGTCGGCGCTCGACGTGTCGATCCAGGCCCAGGTCGTGAACCTGCTCGAGGACCTGCAGCAGGAGTTCGGGCTCGGCTACATCTTCATCGCCCACGACCTGTCGGTGGTGCGCCACATCAGCGACCGCGTCGCGGTGATGTACCTCGGCAAGATCATGGAACTCGCCGACCGCGACACGCTCTACAGCGCGCCGATGCACCCGTACACGCACGCCCTCATGTCGGCGGTGCCGGTGCCCGACCCGCACAAGGAGCAGCGCCGCCAGCGCGTGCTGCTCAAGGGCGACCTGCCGAGCCCGATCAACCCGCCGTCCGGCTGCGTCTTCCATACCCGCTGCCCGCTCTACCGCGAGGTGCTGGACGAGTCGCAGAAGGAGCAGTGCCGCACGGTGGCGCCGACGCTCGAGGACAAGGAGCCGGGCCACCAGGTGTACTGCCACTTCCCGATCGTGCGGGCGGACATCGCCGCGGCGGCCGACCAGGGCATCAGCGATGCCGAGATCACCGAGATCACCGAGCCCGAGCCGAAGGACGCTCGGTAGGTTCGAGGTCATGCCCGACCGCCGAATGCTGCTGGTGCACGCCCACCCGGACGACGAGAGCATCGTCTCCGGCGCGACCATGGCCAAGTACGTGGCCGAGGGCGCGCAGGTGACGCTGGTGACGTGCACGCTCGGCGAGGAGGGCGAGGTGCTCGTACCCGAGCTGGCCCAGCTCGCCGCCGACCAGGCCGACCAGCTCGGCGGCCACCGCATCCACGAGCTCGCCGCCTCGATGCGCGAGCTCGGTGTCACCGACCACCGCTTCCTCGGCGGCCCGGGACGGTTCCGCGACAGCGGCATGATGGGCACGCCGGCGAACGACAAGCCGCGGGCGTTCTGGCGCGCGGCGAGCGACCCGGCGCGCTTCGACGAGGCGGTCGCCTGCGCGGTCGAGGTCGTCCGCGAGGTGCGGCCGCAGGTGCTCGTCACCTATGACGAGAACGGCGGCTACGGCCACCCCGACCACATCATGGCGCACCGGGTCGCGATGGCCGCGGCCGCGCGCGCCGCCGACCCGGCCTACGGGGACGGCGAGCCGTGGACGATCAGCAAGATCTACTGGGCCGCGCTGCCGAAGTCGATGCTGCGCCAGGGGTTCGAGGCGCTCGCCGGTGACGCCGAGCGTGCCTTCGGCGTCGCCGACGTCGACGACCTGCCGTTCGGTGTCGAGGACGACGTGATCACGACGATCATCGAGGCGCCGGAGTTCGGCGCCGCCAAGTCGGCCGCGCTCGCGGCGCACGCAACCCAGATCACCGTCGACGGCCCGTTCTTCGCCCTCTCGAACATGCTCGGACGCGAGGTGCTGGCCACCGAGCACTTCCAGCTCGTCCGTGGCGAGCCCGCCGAGCCCTTCGACGATCGCGGGTGGGAGACCGACCTGTTCGCAGGTCTGTCCGCATGAACGATCGGCTTGTCCCCAGCAGCAGTCGTTCCGGGGCGTCGCAGACGACTGGGTCAGGGGACAAGGCGGATGTCTGGTGCTGGGTGGGCGTGGCGCTGTGTACGGCGGCGGCGTTGCTCGGGGCCCTGGTCGAGTCGATGCTGGTGCCGCTCTACGCGGGCTCGGTGCCGATCCCGCTGGCGCCGGTGCTGGCCGTCGTGCTCAACGTCGTGCTCGTGACGACCGGCCGCCGCGCGGTCGGGCGGGCCCTCGGGGGCGTGCTGCCGTTCCTCGGCTGGTTGGTACCCGTGCTGGCGTTCAGCGGCTACCAGCCGCCCGAGCAGGACGTGATCTACCCCGGCGGCAGCGGGCCCCTGCCGTGGATCGGCTACGGCGTCGTGCTCGGCGGGGGACTGGCCGGCGCGGTCGCGCTGATGCTCAGTGCGCCGCTGCCGCAGGCGCGGACGAGGGCGGGTCAGCAGCCGTCCACCGGCGCGACGCCGGGCCCGGCCACGGGGTCGCGCCGATAGCGGTAGGCGTGGTGCACGTGGTAGCCGAGCGACTCGTAAAGCGCGACCGCGGGCTCGGAGTCGACCTCGACCTGCAGGTAGCTGCGTGCCGCGCCGTGCTCACGACCCCAGCCCCAGAGCGCCTGGACGATGCGGCGGGCCAGGCCCTCGCGCCGCCGCTCGGGTGCGACCTCGACGGCGAACACGCCCAGCCAGTCCTCGTCGACGACACCGCGTCCGATGGCGATCGTCGCGCCGCCGTCGCGCACCGACGCGAACACCACGGTGTCGTGGCGGGTGAGGACGGCGCGGGCGAGCTCCGGCGACTCGGCGCCCCGTGACCAGCGGGCCAGCCACGCGTCGTCCGGCTCGGCCGTGAGCTCGACGCCGTCGGCGGGCTCGGTCGTGCCCGGCAGCCGGGTGGTCATGACCGCTGCGTCGAGCTCCGGGGCGAAGCCCCGCTCGCCGAGATCGGCGTCGAGCAGGCGGCGCGACTCGGTCGGCACCGAGAACAGCAGCGGCAGCCCGCGTTCGGCGTACCAGGCGGGTGCCTGCTCGATCGCCTCGCCGACCGGCAGCCCGGGCGGGCGCAGCGGCAGCACCGAGTTGGCGCGCTTGGTGAACCCCTGATCGGCCCGCAGCTGCCAGCCGCCGAGCTCGGCGTGCTCGGCCGGTCGCCAGCCGCGGGCGACGACCGCCTCGAGCGCGAGCTCCTCGGCGGTCGACGGCGGCACCAGCCGGGCGATGGCGACGGTCCGCGGATCGATGCGCACCAGCTCGCCGCGCTGCTCGACGACGGCGGCATCGGGGGCGAGGTCGACGAGATCACCGACCACGTCGCCGAACTGCGCGCGGCCGTCGTCCGCGACCGCGATCACACGGCGCACACTGACGCGCCGCCCCACCCAACTCGACTCGATCCCGCCCGGCATACTCTTCAGCATCGCAGGAGTGATTCGTTGCGTGAGGAGCGCCCGTGACCTACGTGATCGCCGAGCCGTGCGTCGATGTGCTGGACAAGGCGTGCATCGAGGAGTGCCCGGTCGACTGCATCTATGAGGGCGAGCGGATGCTCTACATCCACCCCGACGAGTGCGTCGACTGCGGTGCCTGCGAGCCGGTCTGCCCGGTCGAGGCGATCTTCTACGAGGACGACCTGCCCGAGCAGTGGCGCGACTACACCGCCGCCAACGCCGACTTCTTCCGCGACCTCGGCTCGCCCGGCGGCGCGTCCAAGGTCGGCAAGACCGAGCACGACCCCGAGTTCGTGAAGAGCCGCCCCGCGGGGTCTGCAGACCACTGATCTACTTGCGGTACATGGTGGCGACGACCTCGGTCGCCGGGGCGGCCGAGGTCTTCCAGCCGCCGGTGCGCGTCCAGGTGTGGTGGTCGTAGTCGACCCGCTCGATGCCGAGCTGGTAGCTCCAGGCGACGAACCACGCCGCGGTCTGCCAGTGGGCGCCGGCGACGTGCACCGCGTCGAGGGACGCGACCGGGGCGGCGATCGGGAGGTCCGAGCTGACCAGCTGGGCCACCCGCGCGGTCGAGGCGACGGCTGTCGGTGCCTCGAAGTCGCAGCTGATGCCCGCGGGCTGCGTGCCGTCGAGCGCCTGCGCGATCGCCAGCGCCTCCGGCTCGTGCTTGGCGTAGGCCGAGCCGTCGGCCGAGATCTGCACCGCCTGCACGACCTCGGCGAGGGGCCGGGTGCGCCAGCGCGGCACCTTCACCATGGCGTCCAGGAACTCCTTGGTCGCCTCGCCGACGTCGTTCAGCACGTCCGCGTGGCCGCCGCCCCACCCCTGCGACGGTCGCTGCTGCAGCACGCCCACGCTGTCGCGGTCGCCCTCGTTCGGCTTGAGGTTGTGCAACTTGCTCTCCTGCAGGCCGGCCGCGAGGACGAGCACGCTCGCCCGCTCGGGCAGCGCCGGACGGTGCTTGGCGACGGCGCCGACCATCGTGGCGGCGACCGAGGCCTGCTCGGGGTCGAGGTCGTAGCCGCTGATCGAGCAGCCGTCGCTGCGGAACGCGTCCTTCGCCTTGTCCCAGAGGGCGCGCCCGCCGTACCAGACGCCGACGACGAGCGCGACGACCGCGACGAGGGTGATGGTGAGCCGGGTGGAGCGCGACATCAGTCGTTGGCGTGCAGCGCTTCGTTGAGGGCGACGCCGGAGCCGGCGCGGGGGCGCGCCTCGAGCGCGCCGGTGGTGCTGTTGCGCCAGAACTGCCAGCCGTCCTGACCGGAGAGCTCGGCGGCCTTCACCACCCGGCCGTCGGGCAGCGTGAGCTTCGAGCCCGCGGTGATGTAGGTGCCCGCCTCGACGATGCAGTCGTCGCCGAGCGAGATGCCGATGCCGGCGTTCGCGCCGATCAGGCAGCGGCGCCCGACGCGGATCGTCTCCTTGCCGCCACCGGACAGCGTGCCCATGATCGACGCGCCCCCGCCGACGTCGGAGCCGTCGTCGACGACGACGCCGGCCGAGATGCGTCCCTCGACCATCGAGGCGCCGAGCGTGCCGGCGTTGTAGTTCACGAAGCCCTCGTGCATGACGGTGGTGCCGGACGCCAGGTGTGCGCCGAGACGCACCCGGTCGGCGTCGGCGATGCGCACGCCGGCGGGCAGCACGTAGTCGACCATGCGGGGGAACTTGTCGACCCCGAGCACCTGCACCGGGCCGGCCGCCTTGAGCGCGGCGCGGACGGTCTCGAACCCCTCGACGGCGCAGGGCCCCGCGGTCGTCCAGACGACGTTCGGCAGCACGCCGAAGATGCCGTCGAGGGAGACCTCGTGCGGGCGGACGAGCCGGTGCGAGAGCAGGTGCAGCCGCAGGTAGACGTCGGGCACGTCGGCGGGCGCGGTGCCGAGGTCGATCTCGACGCGGACGACGGCCGTGGTGACGCCACGTGCCTTGTCCTCGCCGGCCAGCGCGGCGAGCTCGGGCGGCTCGGTGGCGTCGGCCGGCGCGGTGCCCAGCGCCGGCGCGGGGAACCACGTGTCGAGCACCTTGCCGTCGGCGGCGGTGGTGGCGAGGCCGAAACCCCAGGCGCGGCGCTGCGTGTTCACGTCGGTCGTCTCGTCCCCGGTCACGCGTGCCAGGGTAACGAGCCGGGCTGACAGGAACCGTTGCGTAGCCTGCGGATGTGCCTGCGTCGTCCCTGGACCTCAGCCTGGACGCCGCGACGCTGACCGCGGCGCTCGTCGACGTGCCGTCGGTGTCCGGCGACGAGCAGCAGCTGGCCGACCTGGTCGCGGCCGCCCTCGCCGCGCTGCCCGGCCTGGCCGTCGAGCGCTGGGGCAACGTCGTGCTGGCCCGCACCGGGCTCGGCCGCCCGCAGCGGGTCGTGCTCGCGGGGCATCTCGACACGGTGCCGATCGCGGACAACGTGCCCTCGCGGCTGGTCGACGGCGTGCTGCACGGCTGCGGCACCGCCGACATGAAGTCCGGCGTGGCGGTGCTGCTGCGCGTGGCCCACCTCGTCGGCACCGGCGCGCTCGACCCGCGGGTCGACCTCACCTTCGTCTGCTACGACTGCGAGGAGGTCGAGGCCGCGCGCAACGGGCTGAACCGGCTCGTCGCGGCCGGGCGGGGCGACGCGCTCGCCGGCGACTTCGCCGTGCTGCTCGAGCCGACCGACGGCGTCATCGAGGGCGGCTGCCAGGGCACGATGCGCGCGGTGATCACCACGACCGGCGTGCGGGCGCACAGCGCCCGCTCGTGGCTCGGGCGCAACGCGATCCACGAGGCGGCGCCGGTGCTCGCGCGGCTCGCGGCGTACGAGGCGCGCACCGTCGACGTCGACGGCCTCACCTACCGCGAGGGGCTCAACGCCGTCGCGATCAGCGGGGGAGTGGCGGGCAACGTCATCCCCGACGAGTGCCGGGTGACGGTCAACCTGCGCTTCGCGCCCGACCGGACGGAGGCCGACGCCGAGGCCCACGTCCGCTCGGTGTTCGCGGGCTTCGACGTCGAGATCGTCGACTCGGCGCCGGCCGCGCGGCCGGGGCTCGATGCCCCCGTCGCCGCTGCGATGGTCGCCGCGACCGGCCGGCCGGCACGGGCCAAGCTCGGCTGGACGGACGTCGCCCGCTTCGGCGTGCTCGGCATCCCGGCCGTCAACTTCGGGCCGGGCGACCCGAACCTGGCGCACAAGCCCGAGGAGCACGTGCCGGTGCAGCAGGTGCTCGACTGCGAGGACGCGCTCGTCCGCTTCCTGCGGGCATAGCCGACGCGTGGGCGTGGCCGCGACGCGCAGGGGGCGCGCCGACCGTGGTGGACGCGCCCCCGTGTGCTTCGTCCGGCGTCAGAAGTGCAGGCGCCAGACCTGGCCCGAGGTGTCGACCCCTGGGATGCCCGCACCGCCGGCCGGCATGATCGACCACGCCGACACGTAGACGTTGTTGTGCGAGTCGACCGCGACGCCGGCCGGGAACGGCACGTCGGTGTTCTGCCGCGTCCCGTTGTGCACGCGGGTCAGCACGCCGGTGATCTGCGGGTTGAACGGGTGTGCCTGCGGGGCGAACAGCTGGCTGACGTACACCGAGCCGTCGCGGCCGAGGGCCACGCCGGTGACTGCCGAGAAGCCGAACCAGGTGGCGACCCGGTGACCCCGCGCGTTGAGCTCGACGACCTGTCCCTGACCGGGCGTGAGGCTGCTGAGCCCGCCGACGTAGACGTTGCCGTGGCTGTCGGCCGCCATCGAGGTCGGCACGAAGTTGCAGCCCTTGAACGGCTTCTTCGGGTCGTACTGCGAGGCGCACGGGCCGGTGGTGACGTTCGGGAAGACGTGGAAGACGCTCACCGCACCGGTGCGCGACACCTTGAGGACGTCGTTGCCCGCGGCATCCGCGACCAGCCACCCGCCGCGGTAGTCGATGACCGCGTACGGGTCGGAGTCGAAGCCCTTGCCGTCCGGGTCGTGCCGCCGCTCGAACGCGGTGATGTTCGCGACCGACGTCTTCTGCGACTGGTAGGGCCTGGTGAGCAGCAGCCGCCCGTTCTGGCGGTTCGCCGGCAAGTTGGCCGGGAAGTAGGTCTCCTGCACCGCGATGCTGCCGAGCCGGTTCGCGGCGACGCCGTCGGAGCCGACCGCGCCGCTGCCGACGGGTTGGCCGGGCGCGGCCTCCGCAGCGCCGGCGGAGAGCAGGCCGGTCACGATGCGGTGCGGACGCTGACCGGCCGACCGCGCCGGGTCGAGCACGAGCGAGATCGAGCCGGTGAAGCCGATGCCCTGCTTGCCGCCCTCGGGATCGGTGATGGTGGCCTGGTGGCCACCACGGCCGGCCTCGGCGATGAGCAGGGCGTCGTCGGCCGGCACGAGGTCGAGCTGTCGCGGGTTGTTCAGGTGCGACACGACGACGGTGTGCGGCAGGCTGACGTCCTGCGCGAGCGCCGGCGCGGCACCGAACGTCGCGGCCATCGTCGTGCCGACCAGACCGACCGTCGACAGCCCGGCGACAACCCGCCGTCGCCGCTTCGTCATGGATGGAACGGACATTGTTGGTCATACCTCCCCCGCGCGTGGCACCGATGCCCCGGGCTGCTCCCGGTTCGCGCTGGTGGAGGAAGCTAGACCCCTTGATCGCTGAGGAGAAGACCTTGATCGGAATTCGTCGCAATCGGGTGGTGACCCATGGCCGCTGACCGCGATCGCAAGCAGCAGCAACGCGGCCCGGTGCTGCTGCGCGGCGGCCAGGTGAAACCCGGGACGACCGACCAGCGCCTGCTCGACTCGCGCGGACCGTCGGACTGGGTGCACACCGATCCCTGGCGGGTGCTGCGCATCCAGAGCGAGTTCGTCGAGGGCTTCGGCGCCCTGGCCGAGCTGCCGTCGGCGGTCTCGGTGTTCGGGTCGGCGCGCACCCCGCAGGACCACCCCGAGTACGCGGCCGGCCGCCGCCTGGGCGCCGCCCTTGCCGAGGCCGGCTACGCCGTGATCACCGGCGGCGGCCCCGGCGCGATGGAGGCGGTGAACGGTGGCGGGTCCGAGGGGGGGGGCATCTCGGTCGGGCTCGGCATCGAGCTGCCGTTCGAGCAGAGCCTGAACGACTGGGTCGACATCGGCATCAACTTCCGGTACTTCTTCGCGCGCAAGACGATGTTCGTGAAGTACGCCCAGGCCTTCGTGATCATGCCGGGCGGCTTCGGCACGCTCGACGAGATGTTCGAGGCGCTCACGCTGGTGCAGACGCACAAGGTCACGCGCTTCCCGGTCGCCCTCTACGACGTCGCGTATTGGCAGGGGCTCATCGACTGGCTGCGCGGACCGCTGCTCGAGGGCGGCAAGATCAAGGAGGCCGACCTCGACCTCATCATGCTCAGCGACGACATCGACGAGATCGTCGAGCACATCCTGCGCTCGAACCACGCGGCCTCGCCGCAGGCCGACGCCGAGGAGCGGGCGACCGAGGGACTGATCCGCGAGCTCGGCTACCCGTGAACATCTGCGTCTTCTGCTCGTCCTCGCTCTCCATCGACGACCGATACGTCTCGCTCGCCGCTGCCGTCGGCACCCGGGTCGCGGCCGACGGCCACGGCCTGGTCAGTGGCGGCGGGCGGGTCTCGATGATGGGGGCGGTGGCCTCCGCCGCCCGTGCCGGCGGCGCGCACACCCTGGGCGTCATCCCGCAGCACCTGGTGGCCTACGAGGTCGCCGATGACGCCGCCGACGAGCTGGTCGTCGTCGACACCATGCGCGAGCGCAAACGGATCATGGACGAGCGCAGCGACGCCTTCCTCGTGCTGCCCGGCGGCATCGGCACCCTCGAGGAGTTCTTCGAGGCCTGGACGTCGCACTCGCTCGGCATGCACGCCAAGCCGGTGGTGGTGCTCGACCCGGACGGCTTCTACGACGGGCTCTTCGACTACCTGCACACGCTGCGCGACCAGGGCTTCGTGCGCGACGAGGCGCTCGCGTCGGTGCAGCGGGTGACGACCGTCGACGCGGCCTTCGCGGCGCTCGACAGGCGTTGAGGGCAGCGGCGCCCGAGGCTCAGCCGCGGGGCAGGCCGGCGCCGTGCTGCTGGAAGTCGAGCAACCGCTGGTTCTCGTAGGCGGTGCGCTCGGCCGTGCGGTCGAGCTCGCGGAACATCGTCTTGAGCGTGCGGATGCCGTCGGGATGCTGGCGGGCGATCGCGGCGGCCAGGTCGAGGGCGGCCGCCTCCGCCGCGTCGGCTGGGACGACGCGGTGCAGCAGCCCGAGCCGGAACGCCTCGTCGGCACCGATCGACCGGCCAGTGAACACGAGGTCCTTCGCCGTCGCGACGCCCACCAGCTGGCTCAGCCGGGCCGGCCCGACCGGCACGCCGAGGCGGGCGCCGGCCCACGCCAGCTTCAGGTTGTCGCCGCCGACGCGCAGGTCGGCACCGGCCACGATCTCGGCGCCCGCGCCCACGCAGTTGCCGACGCACACCGCGATGATCGGCACCGGGAAGGCGTCGACGGCCGCGTAGGCGCGGGTGAACGCCGCCATCCGCGCGACGCCGCCGGCGTGGTCGAGCGGCTCGCCGACGTCGGCGCCGGCGCACAGGGCGGTGGTGGAGGTCGTCGACACGACGAGCGCCCGCAGCGTCGCGTCCGCGGCGAGGTCGTCGAGCTGGCCGTTCAGCAGGTGCAGCGAGGCGGTGTCGAGCGCGTTGCGCTTCTCGGGCCGGTTCAGCCGCAGGATCGCGATGTCGTCGGTGCGCTCGAGCAGCACGGGGGCGGTCACGGCGGCCCACGCTAACGCGCGCCGACATGGCACGATCGTCGCGTGCACGATCTGCTGGTCTACGGCGGTCTGGCGGTCGTCGTCGCCGCCGGGCTGTTCGCCCTCGCCACCTGGCTGCTGCCGGCCGGCGAGCAGATCGCGCCGCCGGTGCGCGACGACCCGTTGTGGACGCTGCCGGACGACCGCCGGCTCGAGGGGCAGGACGTGGACGCGGTGAAGCTGCCCGTCGCGCTGCGCGGCTACCGCTTCGCCGAGACCGACCAGCTGCTCGACCGGCTCGCGGCCGAGCTGCGGGAGCGCGACGAGATCATCGCCCGGCTGCGGGCGCACGAGCCGGCAGACGGCGCCGACGGGGCCGTCGCGTTCGACGGCGCCGAGGCCGAGCGCACGGCCGAGCCGCAGCACACCCCGGGCGATGACGACGTCGACTGACCGCCCGCGCTGTGTCTGGGCGCTCGGCGCGCCCGAGTACGTCGCCTATCACGACGACGAGTGGGGCACGCCCCTGCACGGCGACACGGCGCTGTTCGAGCGCCTCTCGCTCGAGGGCTTCCAGTCCGGGCTGTCGTGGCTGGTGATCCTGCGCAAGCGGCCGGCGTTCCGGGCGGCGTTCGCCGGGTTCGTCCCCGATGCTGTCGCCGCCTTCGGGCCGGACGACGTCGAGCGGCTGCTCGCCGACGTCGGCATCGTGCGCAACCGCAGCAAGATCGAGGCGACGATCGGCAACGCGCGGGCGCTGCTCGACCACGTGCCCGAGGGCCTCGACGCGCTGCTGTGGTCGTTCGCCCCGTCAGACCATCGGCGCCCGCGCACCGTCGCCGACGTGCCGGCCACCTCGGCGGAGTCGACGGCGATGGCGAAGGAGCTCAAGCGCCGCGGTCTGCGCTTCGTCGGCCCGACGACCGCCTACGCCCTCATGCAGGCGACGGGCATGGTCGACGACCACGTGGCCGACTGCTGGCGCGCGACCGTCGTCAGTCGAGGCCGGCGCGCAGGTCGGTGAGGGCCGGCTCGGGATCGGCGGCGAGGGCCGTCTCGAGCGCGGCGCGGAGGTCGGCGACGAACGCGTCGCCGTGGCGGCGGGCGAGCCCGGCGATCCGTGCGAGGTTGGCCGGACCGAAGTGCGAGACGACGTCGAGCGCCTCGTCCCACAGCCCGTGCTCGTGGGCTGCCGTGATGATGCCGTCGAGGCGGTCCTCGATGAGCGTGGCGAGCCGGTCGAGCTCGTCCTTGCGCTCGAGGTGGAACGACAGGTGCAGCAGGTCGACGTCGCGCACCACCGGCAGCAGCGCCCGGATCGAGCGGTCGTCGAGCGTCGTGACCAGGCTGCCCATCGTCACGAACTCGTGCTCGGCGATGAGCCGTTCGGTGACGGTGATCATCAGCTCGAGCGGCAGCACCGGGATCAGCCGGCCGATGCGCCGCGGATCCATCACCTTCGCCGCTTCGGCGAGGTAGTCGGCCGGCAGCCGCGAGGCGATCTTGACGGCGCGGTCTGGCTCGAGGGCCGACACCAGAGCGGCCGCGAGCATCGGCGGCACCGCACGCGGCGTGATGTGCGCATTGATCGCGATCGGCACGAGCCGGCCGGCCGCGGCGATCCGGTGCAGCAGCGCGTCCTCGCCGGCGTACAGCCGATCCAGGACGAGCGGACGCAGCGCCCGCAGCGCCGACGACCCGGCCGGGGCGAGGTAGTCGAGCGCCTCGGGCTCGACGCCGAGCGCGCGCGCCAGCCGCACCAGCTCGGCCCGCACCTCCGTCGACTCGGACACCGCGGCTCAGAGCCCCAGCACGCGGCGGACGGCCGGACGGAAGTGGCGGGGCAGCAGCGCCAGCGAGGCGTCGATGGCGGCGTCGATGTCGGCCACCCGCCGCGCCTTGCCCGCACGCAGGTCACGCATCAGACGGTGCAGCGCCTCGTCGTCGAGCCGGTCGAGGCCGTCGGGCAGCGGCGCCCGCAGTTCGGCGGCGAGCTCGCGCGCCGCCGGCCGCCCGGCCGGGTCGTCGGTGCCGGTCACCGCCCCGTCACCGGCCGACGAAGGTCGGCTTCTGCTTGGCGACGAACGCCGCGGTGGCGGCGGGGTGGTCGACGGTCCGGCCCATCGCGGCCTGCAGCTCGCCCTCCTTGGCCAGGGCGTCGGCGAGGGTCGCGGTCGCCGCGTAGGCGATCGACTGCTTGATCGCGGCATAGGCGGCGGTCGGGCCGGCGGCGAGGCGCTCGGCGAGTTCGAGGGCGGCGGGCAGCAGCCGCTCGGGCTCGACGACGGCGTTCACCAGCCCCATCTCCAGCGCCGACTCGGCCGTGATCGGCTCGGCCAGCAGCGCCAGGGCGGTGGCCCGCGCCGCGCCGATCAGGCGGGGCAGCGTCCACGAGACACCGCTGTCGAGCGTCAGCCCGACGTTGGCGAAGGCGAGCAGGAACCCGGCGTTCGCGGCGGCGATCCGGAAGTCGCAGGCGAAGGTGAACCCGGCGCCGGCGCCCGCGGCCATGCCGTTCACCGCGGCGATCACCGGCTTCGGCATCGTCGCCAGGGCGAGCGTGATCGGGTTGTAGTGCTCGGTCACCGTGCTGAGCGGCGACGGGTCGTCGGCCTCGATCAGGGCGACGTGCTCGCGCAGGTCCTGACCGACGCAGAAGCCGCGCCCGACACCGGTCAGCACGACCGCGCGCACGCTCGGGTCGGCGGCCACGTCGCGGGTCGCCTCGACCAGCGCGTCCTTGAGTTCGAGGGTCAGCGCGTTCATCGCGTCCGGCCGGTTCAGGGTCAGTGTCGCGACGCCACCCGAGCGCTCGACCAGCAGCACATCACTCACGCGCCGGACGCTACGCCCCCGGGGTTGGGCATCGGGCGCGGGATCAGGAAGAATGGCTCGAGCATTCCGCTCGCGATCCGTGTCCCGACACGGATCGCCACTGTCAGGAGGTAGACATGGCGGCCATGAAGCCGCGGACGGGCGACGGCCCGCTCGAGGTGACCAAGGAAGGGCGCGGCATCGTCATGCGCGTTCCGCTCGAAGGCGGTGGACGTCTCGTGGTCGAGATGACGCCGGACGAGGCGAGTGCGCTCGGCGACGCCCTGAAGCAGGTCGTCAGCTGATCGAGGACGTTCGGGCCCCGGGGCCGGCGCGAGCCGGCACCGGGGCCGTTCCTTTCCGGCGCCCGGGCGGGCGTCCGGCGCGTCTCGGAGGAGGTCCATCGTGCTGACCGTGCGGCTGGTCGACGACGACCGTGACGCCACGCCGGTCGAGGCGGCCGGCGACCCGGCCGCGTTGCGTGTGCTCGGCGGGCGGCTGGCCCGCGCGAACGACGACGACTGGGTGCGGTTGGCGGTCGGCCCGCTCGCGGGCGACCGTCTCGCGGCCTTCGTCGAGGGCCTCGTGCTCGGCGACTACCACTTCAGCGCGGCCGCCGGTTCGGGCGCGTCGTCGCGGGTGGCCGAGCTGGTCGGGCCGCGTGACGCCGCCGCGCTCGCCGACGGGCTGCGGTCGGCCGCCGCCTCGGTGTGGGCCCGCGACCTCGCCAACACCCCGGCGGCGGTGAAGACGCCGGCGTGGCTGGCGGCGCAGGCCGTGCGCGAGCTGTCGCCGGTCGGGGTCGACGTGCAGGTGCACGACGAGCAGTGGCTCACCGAGCAGGGCTTCGGCGGTTTGCTCGCCGTCGGCGGCGGGTCGGCGTCGCCGCCGCGGTTCGTCGAGGCGGTCTGGAAGCCGCGCCGCGCGAAGGCCGGCACGCACCTCGTGCTCGTCGGCAAGGGCATCACCTTCGACACCGGCGGCATCAACCGCAAGACCGGCGACGGGATGCGCACGATGCACACCGACATGAGCGGCGGCGCGGCCGTGCTCGCGGCCCTGCGGGCGGTCGCCCAGCAGCGGGTGCCGGTGCGGGTCACGGCGCTCGTGCCGATCGCCGAGAACTCCTTCGGCGGCGGCTCGTTCCGGCCCGGTGACGTGATCCGCCACGTCGGCGGCCGCACCAGCGAGATCGGCAACACCGACGCCGAGGGACGCCTGGTGCTGGCCGACGCCCTCGCCTACGCGCGCACGCGGCTGCGTCCGACCGCCATGGTCGACGTCGCGACGCTCACGGGAGCGATGAAGGTGGCCCTCGGGCTGCGGACGGCCGGGTTCTTCGCGACGACCGACGACCTCGCGGTCGGGCTCGACGCCGCGGGCGCGGCGGCCGGCGAGCCGCTCTGGCGCATGCCGCTGCGCGAGGACTACGCGGGCAGCCTGCGCTCGGACATCGCCGACGCGAACAACGCGCCCGGCAACCCCGGCGCGATCACGGCGGCGCTGTTCCTCAAGCGCTTCGTCGGCACCGTGCCCTGGGCCCACCTCGACATCGCCGGCCCCGCACGCGCGCCCGAGGACGACGGCTTCCTCGCCCGCGGCGCCACCGGCTTCGGCGCGCGCCTGCTGGCCCGCTGGGTCGAGGCCCAGGCCTGATCGTCGCCCGATGACCGAGTTGGTGCTGCCGTTCGTCGTGCGCATCGAACGGGCGACGCCGCCGACGCGCACCGACGCGCTCGAGGCGGCCGCGCGCGCGGTGCTGCTGCTGCTCACCTCGGGCCGCTGGCCGGACGAGATCGCCGCCTGGGACGGCCAGCGCATCCGCAAGGTGGTGCGCCGTGCCCGCGCGGCCGAGTGGCGCCGCGCGCTCACCGTCGAGGGGCTCGACGTCGTGCACCGCTCGTGCGAGCTGCGCGTCTACCCGCCGGTGCCGGTCGACGCGTGGCCGCCGGAGCTGGCCCGGCTGCAGGTCGGCGGCACGAACCTCGAGGACGCGGACGAGCCCGCGCCTGTGGCGTCCGGACCGGTCGTGCTGCTCTCACCGCATGCCGACATGACCACCGGCAAGGCGATGGCGCAGGCCGCGCACGCGGCGCAGCTGGGCTGGCGCTCGCTGTCCGATCCCGAGCGTGCCGCCTGGCAGCGCGACGGCTTCCCCCTCTCCGTGCGCGACGCGACGCCGGCGCAGTGGCAGGCCGCCGTCGACGCCGGTGCCCCGGTCGTGCACGACGGCGGCTTCACCGAGGTCGCCCCCGGCACCGCCACCGCCCTGTTCGTCCGGGGCTAGTGGGCCAGCGAGCGGTAGAGATCGACGGTGCGGTGGGCGATGGTGTCCCAGCCGAACTCGTGGACGGCGCGCTCGCGGCCGGCCCTGCCCATGGCGGTCGCGCGTGCCGGGTCGGCGCACAGCGCGTTCACTGCGTCGGCGATGCCCGCCTCGAACTCGTCCGTCGAGACGGCGTGATACGGGACGAGCGTGCCCGTCAGCCCGTCGGCGACGACCTCGGGGATGCCGCCGACGGCGCTGGCCACGACGGCCGTCTCGCACGCCATCGCCTCGAGGTTCACGATGCCCAGCGGCTCGTAGACAGAGGGGCAGACGAACACGGTCGCGTGCGTCAGCAGCTCGGTCAGCTGCGGCCGAGGCAGCATCTCGTGGATCCAGACGACGCTGTGGCGGGTCGCGGCGAGGTGGTCGACCGCGGCGGTGGTCTCGGCGGCGATCTCAGGTGTGTCCGGGGCGCCTGCACAGAGCACGAGCTGGATGTCCGGGTC
>NZ_JBQCEE010000248.1:0-2043 GCF_051960575.1 Jatrophihabitans sp. | reverse complement strand
TCAACGCCGGCGTGCCGCTGAAGGCGCCGGTCGCGGGCATCGCGATGGGTCTGGTCAGCGACACCGTCGACGGCAAGACCGAGTACGTCGCGCTCACCGACATCCTCGGCGCCGAGGACGCGTTCGGCGACATGGACTTCAAGGTCGCCGGCACCAAGGAGTTCGTGACCGCCCTGCAGCTCGACACCAAGCTCGACGGCATCCCGTCCGAGGTGCTCGGTGCGGCGCTCAAGCAGGCCCGCGACGCGCGACTGCACATCCTGGACGTCATGGCCGAGGCCATCGACGCCCCGGACGAGATGAGCCCGTACGCCCCGCGCGTCACGGTCGTGAAGATCCCGGTCGACAAGATCGGCGCGGTGATCGGCCCGAAGGGGCAGATCATCAACTCGATCCAGGACGAGACCGGCGCCGACATCACCATCGAGGACGACGGCACCATCTACGTCGGCGCCGCCGACGGCCCCTCGGCGCAGGCGGCGGTCGACCGCATCAACGCGATCGCCAACCCGCAGATGCCGAAGGTCGGCGAGCGCTTCCTCGGCACGGTGGTCAAGACCGCCGCGTTCGGCGCGTTCGTCTCGCTGCTGCCGGGCAAGGACGGCCTCGTCCACATCAGCAAGCTCGGCCGCGGCAAGCGCATCGGCAAGGTCGAGGACGTCGTGAACGTCGGCGACAAGATCCAGGTCGAGATCCTCGAGATCGACCAGCGCGGCAAGATCAGCCTCGGGCTGGTCGACGAGGACGCCACCGCGAGCGCCAACGGCGCGAGCCCGGAGGCGGCCCCGGCGGAGGCCACGCAGGGCTGACGCCCACCCGCACCCAGCACGACGGCGAGGGCCGGCATCCGGAAGGGTGCCGGCCCTCGCCGCGTCCCACAACGGGACGGCTCAGGTGCAGATGAGGCCGAGCAGGATCGACCGGCTCGAATTGCCCGGCCCGGCGGTGAGGCTCGACCAGGTACCCGTGTACGCCCAGACGCGCACCCAGTAGGTGGTCAGCACCGAGACGGTGTTGTAGACGTAGGAGGTCGTGCCAGCGGTCGGCGCGACGCTCGTCCCCGCATCGAAACCGGAGCCGGATCCCGTCGTCGAGTACTGCACCAGGTACGACGTCACGGTGCTGCTGGTGTTCCAGCTGACCGTGAACGAGCCGGCTCCACCACCGCCGCAGGCCGTGGTCACGCCGGTCGGCGCGCCCGGGATGGGGCGGGCGCGGCCCTGCCCGGCGACGGCGCTCGCCCCGATCGTCCAGTTGGACGCGGTCGCCGAGGCGGGGAGCGCGGCGGACGCGACGGCGACGGCCGCCGCGACGAGCCACGCACCGCGTCGCCGCATCACTGCCTCAGGAGGTCCAGCCGGTCGTGAACGGCCCGCTCGACGCCGAGGCCGCGCCACCGGTGGCGACGACCCCGGTGAACGACGGCATCTTGAAGTACGCACCGGCGCAGTTCGCGGCCGCCGAGTTGCCCATGCTGGCGTCGTTGGTGAAGACCACGGTGAGCGAGCTGTTGGCACCGACCGTGAACGGCGTCGTCAGGGTGTGTGTCGTGCCGCTCGTGCCGGTCGCGTAGGCCCAGCCGACGTAGCTGGTGGTGTTGTCGCAGCCGCTCGCGGCCGACGACAGGCCCGAGTCGGTGTATCCGGTGGCGTAGGTGGTGTTGGTCGGCAGCTTCACGCCGGTGACGGTCACCGGGAACGGGTTCGGGTTGGTGACGCTCACCGCCGCGTCGCCGCTGGCGCCCGGGTACAGCAGGTTCGTCAGGCTCGTCGACGAGGCCGCGATGGTGAGGTTGCTGATGGTCGCCGCCTGGCCCTGCGCCGACGAGTTCGAGTTCAGGCCGGCCACCCAGTTGCTCGCGGCCGTGGCGCCGACGAAGACGCTGGTCGTGCCGGTGATCGCGGCGGTCAGCCGGATCAGCCGGCGCCGGCGCGACGGGGCCTGACGGTGGCGTCCGCGGCGGCTCCGGCGGACTTCGGGGCTGGACATCGATCTCCTCGGATGGATGGGGTGCCGGGGTGTGGATCCGGGGGGGCGGGCCTA
>NZ_JBQCEE010000247.1:0-5634 GCF_051960575.1 Jatrophihabitans sp. | reverse complement strand
CATCAGCAACGGCGGTACCAACCTGCTGAGCGGCGCGGGGAACGGCCTGTGCCAGGCCCTGTCGCCCGACCCGAAGAACTGCCCGAGCCTGCCTGCGACGCCGCCGGTGCCGGTGCCCGCGCAACTCGCGGGCGTCATGACGCTTGCGAACGTGCACAGCGAGAGCACCGTGCAACTGGCGGCGTCGTCGATCACCTCGACCGCCGAGGCGACCGCGTCCGACATCAGTCTGTTCGGCGGCATCATCGGCATCCACGACGTGAAGGTCACCTCGTCGAGCACGAGCAACGGCGTCAGGGCCTCGAACACCGCGCACCTCACGATCGGTGGCGTCACGGTCGCGGGTAAGGACATCGGCCTGGACGAGCAGGGGCTGAACCTCGCCGGCACGTCGGTGCCGGTGCCACAGCTGCCCGACGTGCTCAGCGGGCTCGGCATCTCGTTCCAGTACCAGCCGACCACCAAGAGCGTCGACGGCGCCACGGCGTCGTTCGCGTCGACCGGGCTGGTGATCTCGGTCGACACCGCGCTGGTGAAGCAGGCGCTCGCCCCGCTGACCGGCGCGCTGGCGAACATCCTGAGCCAGATCCCCAACCTGGACCAGGTCACCGCGCTGCTCAACCTCGGCCCGCGGTTCAACTTCCTCATCGGCGACGTCTCGACCACCGCGACGGCCGCGCCGGCGTACGTGCCACCACCGCTCACCGGTGGCGGCAGCACCACGCCCGGGCACGGCTCGACCGGTGGGGGTACGACCGGTGGCGGCGTGGCGGCGGGGGGCACCGGCGGTGGCAGTGACCTCGGTGGTGGCGGCGGCACCGGCACGACCGGCTACACCACCCCGATCAGCTCCGGCACCGGCGCACCCACGACCACGACCGGTGGGGGAGCGCCGACCACCACGGTGGCCCAACCGGCCGCGTTCGGCCTGCCCCCGCTGGGCACGGTGCCGAAGCTGCTCATCCTCGGCGGCCTCGCGTTCGCCGTCGCGCTCGGCTGGGCGTTCCGCACGGCCGGCGGGCTCCTGCTCGGCACAGGGCGCAACTGCGCCTACGGCCTCGACACCGGCGTCCCCGATCTGCGACAGAGTTGAGAGAAGCGACCATGACGTTCGTCAAGGAACCCACCCGCCCCGCGCCGCGGCCGACACCGCAGGCGAACGGCGTGCACGCGGGCGCGCCGGCGCCGCGCGTCAGCAACCCTGCCGCGGCGCGTGACAACCGCTATCGCACGCTGCAGCTGGTGCTGTTCACCGGTGGCGCGGTGCTCATGCCGTTCGGCGTCATCCTCATCTGCGTCGGCTGGTACGGCGCGGCGCACACGAAGTACAGCTACGACCAGTTCCCCTACCTGATCTCGGGCGGGTGTCTCGGGCTGGGCCTGGCCTTCGTCGGCGGCTTCCTGTACTTCGGCGCGTGGTTGGCGAAGGTCGCCAACGACCAGAAGGAGTCGTCGCGGCAGATCGCCGACACCATCCTCGTGCTGGCCGATCTCGTGTCGCGTCAGCAGGCGGGGGTGGCGTCACCCGAGCTCGCCGACGCCGGCGCGGTGCCGGTGCTCGCCGGGCCGGCCGGCACGACGGTGCACCGCCGCGACTGCGCGCTCATCGCGCACCGCGACGACCTGCGCGTGCTCACCGGCACCGAGAGCGGCCTGACCACCTGCCGGGTGTGCAGGCCCGACGTCCACCTCTGACCCTCGACACACGAAGGCGGAAGCTCGCATGGGAGATCTCGACGGCAAGGTCGCGCTCATCACCGGCGCCGCGCGCGGACAGGGCGCGGCCGCCGCGCGCGCGTTCGTCCGCGAGGGCGCGCGGGTGGTGATCGCCGACGTCTCGGACGACGCGGGCAAGGCCCTCGCCGACGAGCTCGGCGAGGCGGCCTACTACCGGCATCTCGACGTGTCGTCCGAGGACGACTGGACCTCCGCGGTGGCCGACGCCGTGCGCACCTTCGGTGCCCTGCACGTGCTGGTGAACAACGCCGGCGTGCTGCACTTCTCGGCGGTCGCCGACACCGCGCTCGCCGACTACGAGCGCGTCGTGCGTATCAACCAGTTCGGCTGCTTCCTCGGCATGAAGACCGCCATCCCGGCGCTCAAGGCCGCCGGCGGGGGATCGATCGTCAACGTCTCCTCCGTCGAGGGGCTGGCCGGCATGCCCTTCACCGTTGCCTACGCGTCGTCGAAGTTCGCCATCCGCGGCATGACCAAGGTCGCCGCGCTCGAGCTCGGCCCGGACAACATCCGGGTCAACTCGGTGCACCCGGGCATGATCGACACCAAGATGGTGCAGGACGCGATCGGCGGCGGCGCCGAGGTCGACCTCAGCCCGGTGACCAAGAAGCTGGCGCTGCGGCGGATGGGGCGGTCGGAGGAGATCGCCGAGCTGGTGCTCTTCCTCGCCAGCGACCGCAGTTCCTACTGCACCGGCGGCGAGTTCGTCGCCGACGGCGGCTCGACGGCGACGCACGCGCTCAACATCAGTTGAGTACGTTCGGCGGTCAGGGGAGTTGCGCCAGCCCGCGCTCGTCGAGCGGCCAGTGCGGGTTGTGCGCGAGTTCCCACAGGTGGCCGTCGAGATCGGCGAAGTAGCCGTTGTAGCCACCCCAGTCGGTCGCCTCGGCCGGCCGGGCGATGCTGCCGCCCGCGGCGACCGCGGCGGCGAGACCTGCGTCGACGTCCTCCCGGCTCGGGAGGTTGATTGCGAGGGCGACGCCGCGGAAGGCGGTGCCGCCGTTCGCCGGCGCGGCGGTGTCGGCCCGCAGGCTCTCGTCGCCCCAGAGCGCGACCGTGGCGCCGGCGGTCCTGAAGAAGCTCACGTCGCCCGGCACGGACGCAGGCGACAGCGGCCAGCCGAGCCGCTCGTAGAAGGCGGTGGCCGCGGCGACGTCGCGCACGCCGAGGGTGACCAGGCCGAGCACGGGCGGAACGCTCATCGCCCGACCGTAGCGGCTGCCCGGCGGCGCCGCGGCGGCTCATCCGGCGCGTCCGACCGGCCGATCCACAGGACGGGAAACTGTCACACCCGCGGGCTAGGGTGGCGACATCAACGCGACACCGCGTCGCACTGACAGGCAAGGGGTGCGGGCCGCCCGGGTCCGCCGCAGGTGCAGGAGGAAGCATGCCGACTCAGGACAGCGGGCAGAGTCGTCCGCGCAAGCAGGAGGACGAGGTCGAGGAGGTCCAGGCCTCCAGCGACGTCGCCGAACGGCACGAGAAGTTGACCGAGGACGTCGACGCCATTCTCGACGAGATCGACGACGTTCTGGAATCGAATGCCGAGGATTTCGTCAGGGCGTTCGTCCAAAAAGGCGGGGAGTGATCCGGTTCCTCCGAAATGTCCGAAGCGCCGGAAAAGAAGTTCTGCCCTGATTGTCAGGAGGAGAAGCCGGCCAGCGCCTTCACGCGCGATTCCCGTCGCCGAGACGGCTTGGCGTTCTATTGCACGCTCTGTCGACGCGCCCGCGATGAGGCGAGTCGCCGGAAGCGGCTGAGCCCGAGGAAATTGAAGCAGCGGCCACGAGATCTCCGTGTGCCGGACGGGCACCGTTGGTGCCCGGATTGCGAGCAGGTCAAGCCACAGGATCAATTCCCGCGCAATCGCAGCACGACCGATGGTTACGGCTCCTATTGCAAGCCGTGCTTCAACATCCGCACCAAGGTGTCGGTCGAGCGACATGGTGGCAATCGGAACTATCAATTGCGCCGCAGGTATGGCATCACGGTCGAGCATTTCGACACGATGTTCGCCGAACAGCACGGCCTCTGCGCGATCTGCCGCGCGGCGCCGGCCGAGCATGTCGACCACGACCACGTGACCGGCCGCGTCCGGGCGCTGCTCTGCTTCAACTGCAACGGCGCGCTCGGCCAGTTCCGCGATCGGCCCGACCTCATGCTCGCGGCGATCGAGTACCTGCGCAGGCACTCCGAGCAGCCGCTCGCCGAGCTGCCGCCGTATTCGCTCCTCCTCGGCCTCGACGGCGGCTTCGACGAGACCAACCGGCCCGAACCGCCCGGCACGCCCGGCGGTCCGGACGACGTCTGCGCGGCCTGACCGCGCCGACGAGCGTCCGACCCGCGACTGAGTAGGGTCGACGGCGACGTCCAGACGCGAGCAGGAGGCAGCGTGAACCATGACCGAGCCGGTGGTCCGACCGGGATCCTCCGCTTCGCCACCGCACCCGGTTCCTCGTCGTTCACCGAGTTCCTCGCGGCCGCGGCGCCCGAGTTGATGCCGGGCAAGGTGCCCGACGGCGCGGTCATCACGCACGGCACCACGATCGTGTCGCTGATCTACGCCGACGGTGTCGTGATGGCCGGCGACCGACGCGCCACGGCGGGCAACCTGATCGCCCAGCGCGACATCGAGAAGGTCTTCGCCACCGACGACTACTCGCTGGTGGGCATCGCCGGCGCCGCGGGCATGGCGGTCGAGATCGTCCGGCTCTACATCGTCGAGCTCGAGCACTACGAGAAGATCGAGGGCACGCAGCTGACCCTCGACGGCAAGGCGAACCGGCTGGCCACGATGATCCGCGGCAACTTGGCCGAGGCGATGCAGGGCCTCGCCGTCGTGCCGCTGTTCGCCGGCTACGACCCCGACGCCACCGACCCGGCCGAGGCGGCGAAGATCTACAGCTTCGACGTCACCGGCGGCCGCTATCCCGAGCAGTACTACCACTCGATCGGCTCGGGCTCGCTGTTCGCGCGCGGTGCCCTGAAGAAGCTCTGGCGCCCCGGCCTCGACCGCGCCGCGGCGGTGCGCGTGGCCGTCGAGTCGCTCTACGACGCCGCCGACGACGACTCCGCCACGGGCGGCCCGGACATCACCCGCGGCATCTACCCGGTCGTCCGCCTCGCCACCGCGAACGGCACCGAGCGGGTGGGCGACGACGAGCTCGCCGCCACCGTCCGCGCCATCCTCGACGACCGCGCCGCCCGGCCGGGCAGCTGACCGGGGGACTTGACAGGAGCCTGCCGTTGTATGCCTCGGCCGAGCAGATCATGCGCGACCGCTCCGAGTACGCGCGCAAGGGCATCGCGCGCGGACGTGGGGTCGTCGTGCTGACCTACGCCGACGGCGTCCTCTTCGTCGCCGAGAACGCCAGCTCGGCGCTGCACAAGGTCAGCGAGATCTACGACCGCATCGGCTTCGCCGGCGTCGGCAAGTACAACGAGTACGAGAACCTGCGGGTCGCCGGCATCCGCCTGGCCGACCTGCGCGGCTACAGCTACGACCGCCGCGACGTCACGGCCCGTGCGCTGGCGAACGCCTACGCGCAGACCCTCGGCTCGATCTTCACCGAGCAGCAGAAGCCTTACGAGGTCGAGATCTGCGTGGCCGAGGTCGGCGCGACGCCCGACGACGACCAGCTGTACCGCCTCACCTACGACGGCACGATCGTCGACGAGCCGGACTTCCTGGTGATGGGCGGCCCGGCCGAGGCGCTGAACGCCAAGGTGAAGGAGACCTTCGTCGCCGGGCAGTCGCTCGAGGACGCCCTGCGCATCGCCGTCGACGCCCTCGGCAGCGTCGGCGGGGCGAACGGTGCGCCGCGCGAGCTGCCGGCCGCCCAGCTCGAGGTGGCGGTGCTCGACCGCACCCGTCCGAAGCGGAAGTTCAAGCGGATC
>NZ_JBQCEE010000246.1:0-13869 GCF_051960575.1 Jatrophihabitans sp. | reverse complement strand
TGGCCCTGCGACACTGATTCGCTCGCAAGCTCGCTCATCGCACTCCGATCCTGATGCCGTCGAGGGCCCGGTGCAGTTCGGGCAGGCGTTCGTGCACGTGCCGCTGCGACCCGAGCACGACGTAGAGGCAGAACGCGCGGTCGTGCTCGGTGAAGAACCGCTGGACGCCGGCCTGGCCCGGCAGGATGCGCTGCAGCTGGTTCGGCCCGAAGTCGCGCGCCCGCGGCCGGGGCAGCCCGCGGTCGGCGAACAGCGGCCGCCCGGCCTCGGCGCGGTCGTACTCGAACAGCGAGACGAACACGTGCGGCACGCCCATGCGCTCGACCGCACCGGTGCCGAAGTCGCCGCGCCCCGGCGGCAGCGCGAAATTGGCCAGGTGCAGTACCGGGTTGGGCACGTCGCCGTGCCAGCCGACGGCGGCCGGGTGGGCGGCGGTGCGCGCGGTGCCGTGCGCCGCCGCCGCGCGGGCGTCGGCGGCCGTCGCCGTCGGCGTCTGCCGCAGGTACAACCGGGCCTCCCACCGCGCGGGCAGGTCGGCACGCAGGCCGTGCGCCTCGATGCGGCTCAACGCTCGTCGCCCGGCAGCTCGTAGAGCCGCGGGTCGCCGGGCAGGATGCCGGCCATCAGCAGCTGCCGGTCGGCGTCGGCCTCGCGCTCGGCGTCCGACCGCGGCTTCGCGGGCGACGGGCCGCCGGTGAGATAGGCGGCGTCGCCGGACGCCTGCGCGAGCAGTTCGGCGATCTGCCGCCACGACTGGCCGGTGCCCTCGCCGCGCACCCGCCCGGTGCGTCCGGCGGCCAGCACGACGTAGGGCGAGCCCGGCACCTCGTAGTCGCGCCACGCGGCGCTGCTCATGATCACGTCGAGTCCCGGCGGCGCGAGCTCGGCCAGCGCGCTGCGGCTGTCGGCGTCGGCGTCCTGGGTGACGATGAGCAGCCGGGTGGCGGCGGGCAGCCGCAGGTTCTCGGGCCGCGCCAGTTCGTCCCAGAAGACCGCGCAGGACGAGCAGCCGGACGAGAGGAACAACAGCACCGTGTCGTGCTCGACACCGCCGACGCGCGACGTGACGACCTCGCCGGTGAGGGTCTCGCCGGCGACGTCGTGGGCGGCGGTCCACTCCTCGCGTCGCTGTGGGTCGTCGAGCGGCGACGCGAGCGGCGCGGCGGCGTCGGCGTCCGGGATCGAGAACGGGGTCGGGCCGTGGGCGCCGCCGTCGAGCGCGTGCAGTCGACGCAGCACGCTGCCGTAGGCGCGCAACAGCCCGGCGACCAGGACGGTGAGGACGGCGAGCAGCACCGTCTCGAGGGCGACGAGGACGGTCACTCAGCTCTCCTTGGTCGATCCGACGAGCACGCGGCGGGCGGCCGCCAGGGCGGGCAGCGCCGTGATGCAGAGGTAGCCGAGCGCGGTGAGCACCAGCACCTGGGCCGCGGCGACGATGCCGTGGCCGGTGGGCAGGCCGGTGAGGCCGCCGAGCGCGCCGGCCGGGTGCACGGCGGTCGCGATGGCCGCAGCGAGTGCGACGAGGTCAACCCCGAGGTGGCCCCGCCCGATCGGCGCGTCGGTCGCACCGAAGCAACCGCACGACGCGCTCGAGTGCCGCAGGATGGCGAGCCCGACCACGCCGACGAACGCCGCGTAGAGCACGGCGAGCGCGACGGCGGGCGTTCGTCCGCCGAGGGTGACGACCGCGGCGGCCACGGCGACCTCGACGACACCGACGAGCCGCACCAGCGCCGGGCCGGTCGTCGGCCCGAGCACGGGACGCAGGGCCAGCACGCGCAGGCCGCGCAGCATGGTGAGCGCCGGGCGAGGCGCGGCGATCTTGGCCAGGCCGGAGGGCAGCAACAGCACCGCCGCGCTGAGCGCGACCAGGTGCACGGTGGTGATCATCAGAGGCCTCGGGCCGATCCTCACACGTCGTGTGCACCCCTGGCGAGACCGACCCGCCGCCGGCTGCCGACCCGGCGTGTGCGTGCCCGGATCGCCGGCGAGCCTGTCGGCCGGGATGGGGCGGGTGCAGAATCCCCGCCGTCGGCGCCGCCCGACGCCGGCTCCGTCCGGATGGAGGTGGTCACGCATGACCGCGCAGAGCAGCAACATCGAGCGCGACGGCGAGCACCGGGACTTCGCAGGACACGGCCACGCGGACCTTGCGTCGGCCGGCGGGTTGACGCTGCTGCGCGGCGTCTTCGAGCCGGGATGGCGGTGGACGCAGGACGTCGCCCCACTCGCCGGCACGGACAGCTGCCAGGTACGGCACCTCGGCTACCTGGTCTCCGGCACCATGCAGATCCGCGAGGACGAGGGCGCCGAGCGGACGTTGACGGCCGGCGACCTGTTCGACCTCGCTCCCGGGCACGACGCCTGGGTCGTCGGCGACCAGCCGTGCATCATGCTGGACTACGCCACCGAGGCGACCGCCTACGCACGCCCGGCGACCGCGACCGCACCGGCGGTGGACGAGAACATCGCACTTGTGCGGCGCGGGTACGCGGCGTTCAACGCCGGCGACGTCGCTACGCTGCGTGAGGTGATCGCCTACGACGCGGTGCAGCACGTGCCCGGCGGGAGCATGATCGCCGGCGCCTACAAGGGCGTCGACGCCATCCTGGGCCTGTACGCCCGCCTCGCGGAGCTCACCGGCGGCACCTTCCGCGCCTCGCTCATCGACGTGCACAGCGACGGCGGTGCGCACGCAGTGGCCGTGCACCAGACCAGCGCGACCCGCAATGGGCAGACCCGCGTCGCCCGGGGATCGATCCTGTTCACCATCATGGGCGGCAAGGCCACCGACCTGATGGAGCTCAGGGCCGACCTCGCGGGCGATGACGCGTTCTTCTCCTGAGCGACCGTGCCGGCCGGCGGGTCCGCGCGATCGACCCGCCGGCGAGGTCACCGCGATCGTGTCGCGGCGACGAATTCGGCGGGTCGAGGGTGTGAACGGACGCGGCCCGATCAGGCGCGGGTGGCGGCCTTCGCCCGCGCACGCGTCGGGGTCGCCGACTGCCGCGGGGCGACGGCCTTCCTGGCCGAGCCCTTCGTCCCCGACTTCGGCGCCGCCGGCGCGGGCCGCAGCAGCGGGGCCAGGAAGCGGCCGGTGTGGGACCCGGACACCTCGACGATGTCCTCCGGCGTGCCCTGGGCGACGACCGTGCCGCCGCCGGAACCGCCCTCGGGGCCCATGTCGATGATCCAGTCCGCCGTCTTGATCACGTCGAGGTTGTGCTCGATGGTGATCACCGTGTTGCCCTTGTCGACGAGCGAGTGCAGCACCGACAGCAGCTTCGACACGTCCTCGAAGTGCAGGCCGGTCGTCGGCTCGTCCAGCACGTAGATCGTGCGTCCGGTCGAGCGCTTCTGCAGTTCCGAGGCCAGCTTCACCCGCTGCGCCTCGCCGCCGGAGAGCGTCGGGGCCGGCTGGCCGAGGCGCACGTAGCCGAGGCCGACGTCGACGAGCGTCTCGAGGTGCCGGGCGATGCGCGAGATCGGCTTGAAGAACTCCGCAGCCTCCTCGATCGGCATCTCGAGCACCTCGGAGATGTTCTTGCCCTTGTAGTGCACCTCGAGCGTCTCGCGGTTGTAGCGCGCGCCCTTGCAGACCTCGCACGGCACGTAGACGTCCGGCAGGAAGTTCATCTCGATCTTGATCGTGCCGTCGCCCTGGCAGTTCTCGCAGCGGCCGCCCTTGACGTTGAACGAGAACCGGCCCTGCTGGTAGCCGCGGATCTTCGCCTCGGTCGTCTCGCTGAACAGCTTGCGGATGTGGTCGAAGACGCCGGTGTACGTCGCCGGGTTCGACCGCGGGGTACGGCCGATCGGTGACTGGTCGACGCCGACGACCTTGTCGAGCAGCTCGATGCCCCTGACCCGCTTGTGCCGGCCCGGCGGCAGCTTCGCGCCGTTGATCCGGTTCGCGAGCGACGTGTAGAGGATGTCGTTGACCAGCGTCGACTTGCCGCTGCCGGACACACCGGTGACCGCGACGAAGCAGCCGAGCGGGAAGGCGACGTCGACGTCCTTGAGGTTGTGCTCGCGGGCGCCCTCGACGACCAGTTCGCGACCCTTCGTCCGCGGGCGGCGCACCATCGGCACCTCGATCGCCCGGCGGCCCGAGAGATACGCGCCGGTGATCGACTCGTCGGACTTCAGCAGCTCGTCGAGCGTGCCGCTGACCACGACCTGCCCGCCGTGCTCGCCGGCCTTCGGGCCGATGTCGACCACCCAGTCGGCGGTGCGGATGGTGTCCTCGTCGTGCTCGACGACGATGAGGGTGTTGCCGAGGTTCTTGAGCCGCACCAGCGTCTCGATGAGGCGGTGGTTGTCGCGCTGGTGCAGGCCGATCGACGGCTCGTCCAGGACGTAGAGGACGCCGACGAGCCCGGAGCCGATCTGGGTGGCCAGCCGGATGCGCTGCGCCTCGCCGCCGGCGAGCGTCGCCGCGGCCCGGTCGAGGGACAGGTAGTGCAGGCCGACGTCGACCAGGAAGCCGAGGCGGGCGTGCACCTCCTTCAGCACCCGCTCGCCGATGAACCGGTCGCGGTCGTTCAACTCGAGCGAGCGCAACCACTGCGACGCCTCGCCGATGGACAGCGACGACAGCTCGGCGATCGAGCGCCCGGCCACGGTCACCGAGAGGATCTCGGGCTTGAGCCGGGTGCCGCCGCACGACGGGCACGGCACCTCGCGCATGTAGCCCTCGTACTTCTCGCGCGAGTAGTCGCTGTCGGTCTCGGCGTAGCGCCGCTCGATCCACGGCACCACGCCCTCGTAGGCGGCGTAGTAGGAGCGGTCGCGTCCGTACCGGTTGCGGTAGCTGACGTGCACCTGCTCGGTGGTGCCGTGCAGCACCGCCTTCTGCGCGCGCGCGGGCAACTGCTCCCACGGGGTGTCGAGCGAGAAGCCGAACTGCTCGGCGACACCGCCGAGCAGCCGCAGGAAATACTCGCTGGTCTGCGCGGTGGCCCAGGGTGCGATGGCACCGTCGGCGAGCGAGACCTCGGGATCGGGGATCAGCAGCTCGGGATCGACCTCCTTGCGCGTGCCGAGGCCGGTGCACTCGGGGCAGGCGCCGAAGGGCGAGTTGAACGAGAACGACCGCGGCTCGAGCTCGTCGATGGCCAGCGGGTGGTCGTTGGGGCAGGCGAGCCGCTCGCTGTACCGGCGCTCGCGGTGCGGGTCGTCGTCGGGCAGGTCGACGAAGTCGAGGATGACGACGCCGCCCGCGAGCCCGAGCGCCGTCTCGACCGAGTCGGTGATGCGCTGCTTGCTCGACGGCTTCACCGAGAGCCGGTCGACGACCGCCTCGATGGTGTGCTTCTCCTGCTTCTTCAGCTTCGGCGGGTCGGTGAGGGTGTGCACCACGCCGTCGACCCGGACGCGGGCCAGACCCTTGGTCTGGAGGTCGGCGAACAGGTCGACGTACTCGCCCTTGCGCTCGCGGATGATCGGCGCCAGCACTTGGAACCGGGTGCCCTCGGCCATCCTCAGCACGTGGTCGACGATCTGCTGCGGCGTCTGCTTGCTGATCGGCTCGCCGCAGACCGGGCAGTGCGGCTTGCCGATGCGGGCGTAGAGCAGACGCAGGTAGTCGTAGACCTCGGTGATCGTGCCGACGGTCGAACGCGGGTTCTTGGAGGTCGACTTCTGGTCGATGCTGACCGCCGGCGACAGGCCCTCGATGAAGTCGACGTCGGGTTTGTCCATCTGCCCCAGGAACTGGCGGGCGTAGGCCGACAGCGACTCGACGTACCGCCGCTGACCCTCGGCGAAGATCGTGTCGAACGCGAGGCTCGACTTGCCCGAGCCCGACAGCCCCGTGAACACGATCATGGCGTCGCGGGGCAGGTCGAGGTTGACGTCCTTGAGGTTGTGCTCGCGGGCACCACGCACGATCAGGCGGTCGTTCACAGACTTCCTTCTGCGGCAGCCGAGATCCGGCGCGGGACGCCGGACGGGAGGGTCACGGTCGAGGGTAATGACCGGGTACGACAACGTGGGCGGGTCGCGGGAAGGATGGCCGCATGCCGCGCTCCATCGCCACCAACAGCACCGTCGACCTCAACGCCCTGCTGGACTTCGTGCGTCCACGGCACCGGATGATCCTGCTCACCACGCGGGCCGACGGCTCGCCACAGCTCTCGCCCGTCACCGGCGGCGTCGACGCCGCCGGCCGGATCGTGATCTCGACCTACCCCGAGCGGGCCAAGGTGGCGAATCTGCGCCGCATGCCGCGCGCCTCGGTCATGGTGCAGTCCGACGACTGGAACGGCCCGTGGGTGCAGGTCGACGGCGATGCCGAGGTACTCGACCTGCCCGCGGCCCTCGACCCGCTCGTCGAATACTTCCGCGTCATCAGCGGCGAGCACCCCGACTGGGACGAGTACCGCCGTGCCATGGTCGACCAGGGCAAGTGCCTCGTCCGGGTCACCCCGACGCGCTGGGGCCCGATCGCCACCGGCGGCTTCCCCGCCCGCCTCGCCGGGAGCTGAGTCAACGTTCGGCTGGGCGCTTCCACTGCTCGAGCGTGGCCGCGATGCGGTCGAGTTGCAGCTGGCCCTGCGCCACTGCGCGGACGAACACGTCACCCTCCGCCGGCGATGGTGCGCGGACGTCCTCACCATTGAAGATCACGAACAGGCGCATCGCGACCCAGGCGAGGCGCTTGTTGCCGTCGATGAGCGCGTGGTTGCGCGCGCTCGACTCGAGCAACGCGGCGGCCTTGAGCCACAGTCCGACGTAGGCGTCCTCGCCGAAGGCGCTCGCTTGCGGTCGCGCGAGCGCCGACTCCAGCAGGCCACGGTCCCGGATGAGCACGGGCGCCGGTGCGAGGGCCGCATCCGCGGCTGCAAGCAGGTCTTCGATCGTCAGGTAGTCGGTCACTGCGCGAGCAGGTCGAGCAATTCACTGTCCTCGGCGACGATGCGAGCGAGCGCCTGCTCGCGACGGGAGCGTCGCTCGGCGATGTAGTCGCGGATCGCCTCGCGGGCGACCTCCTGCATCGATCGTCCATTGGCTTCGGCGTACTCACGCAGAGCCTGAGCCTCTTCGTCGGTCAGTCGCAGTGTCATCGCCATGTTCCGATGATACCGCGGTGATACCACCGCACTCGTCAGTCGAGCGACCAGTCGACCGGCTGCCCGCCCTGCTCGACGAGCAGCGCGTTCGCCCGCGAGAACGGCCGCGAGCCGAAGAAGCCGCCCGAGGCCGAGAGCGGGGACGGGTGGGCCGACTCGATCCGCGGCACGCCCCCCAGCATCGGGGCGAGGTCGCGGGCGTCGCGTCCCCAGAGGATGGCCACGAGCGGTCCGCCCCGGGCGACGAGGGCGCGGATGGCCTGCTCGGTCACCCGCTCCCACCCCTTCCCCCGGTGCGACGCGGACGCGCCCGGCCGCACCGTGAGCGCCCGGTTGAGCAGCAGCACGCCGTGCCGTGTCCAGGCGGTGAGGTCGCCGTGCTCGGGCGGCTCGATGCCGAGGTCCGAGCGCAGCTCCTTGTAGATGTTCTGCAGCGACTTCGGGATCGGCCGCACGTCGCGGTCGACGGCGAAGCTCAGCCCGATCGGGTGGCCCGGCGTCGGGTACGGGTCCTGCCCGACGATGAGCACCCGCACCTCGGCGAACGGCTGGGTGAAGGCGCGCAGGATGAGCGGACCCGCCGGCAGGTAGGTGCGCCCGGCCGCGACCTCGGCGCGCAGGAACTCCCCCATCCGCGCGATGTCGTCCTCGACCGGCGCGAGCGCCTCCGCCCACCCCGGGTCGAGCAGTTCGGTCAGCGCGGGCACGTCAGAGCGCGCGGCCGACCTCGGCCAGCACGGCCGAGGCGATCTCGCCGACGGGCACCTCGCGGCGGTCGCCCGACTTCCGGTCGCGCAGCTCGATCACGCCGTCGGCGAGTCCCTTGCCGACGATCACGATCGTCGGCACACCCACCAGCTCGGCGTCCTTGAACTTCACGCCCGGCGACACCCCGCGACGGTCGTCGTACAGCACCCGGACGCCCGCACCCTCGAGCTCGTCGGCCAGCGACGCCGCGGCCTCGAAGACGGCGTCGTCCTTGCCCGTCGCGACGAGGTGCACGTCGGCCGGCGCGATGGCCCGCGGCCAGCACAGCCCCTGCTCGTCGTGCGTCTGCTCGGCGACCGCCGCCACGCCGCGCGTGATGCCGATGCCGTACGAGCCCATCGTCACGCCGACCGGCTTGCCGTCCTGGCCGAGCGCGGTGAGGCCGAAGGTGCGGGCGTACTTCTCGCCGAGCTGGAAGACGTGCCCCATCTCGATGCCGCGCGCGATCTCGAGCGGCGAGCCGCAGCGGGCGCACCGGTCGCCGTCGCGGATCTCGACGGCGCCGATCTCGCCGTCCGGGTCGAAGTCGCGGCCGCGCACGACGTGGGCCGCGTGCTTGCCCGCCTCGTTCGCGCCGGTCACCCACTGCGAGCCCGGCACGACGAGCGGGTCGACGAGATAGCGCACCTTGAGCTCGCGCAGCACCTGCGGGCCGATGTAGCCCTTGACCAGCCCCGGCTGCTTCGCGAGGTCGTCCGGCCCGGCCTGCTCGACGAGTGTCGGCTCGAGCTGTCCGGCGAGCCGCTTGAGGTCGACCTCGCGGTCGCCGGGCACGCCGACGACCAGCAGCTCCCACTCCGACGCGCCAGGGGTCAGCGTCTTGAGCACGACGTTCTTGAGCGTGTCCGCCGCCGTCGCGTCGGCATGGCCGAGCTCGCGCAGCCGCGCGACGAGCGTGTCGATGGTCGGCGTGTCCGGGGTGTCGAGCACCTCGGCGGCCGGGTGCCCTGACGGGTCCTCCGGCTCGGGCGCCGCGATCACCACGGCCTCGGTGTTGGCCGCGTAGTCGCAGTTCGTGCACTGGACGAAGGTGTCCTCGCCGGACGCGGCCGGCGCGAGGAACTCCTCCGACGCCGAGCCGCCCATCGCACCCGAGACCGCGAAGACGATCTTGTAGGTGAGCCCCATGCGGGTGAAGATCCGCTCGTAGGCGTCGCGGTGCGCCCGGTACGACGCCTCGAGCCCCTCCTGCGAGAGGTCGAAGGAGTAACTGTCCTTCATCACGAACTCGCGCCCGCGCAGCACGCCCGCACGGGGCCGCGCCTCGTCGCGGTACTTGGTCTGGATCTGGTACAGCGACAGCGGGTAGTCCTTGTACGAGTTGTACTCACCCTTCACCAGCAGGGTGAACAGCTCCTCGTGCGTCGGCGCGAGCAGGTAGTCGGCGTCCTTGCGGTCGTGCAGGCGGAACAGCGTGTCGCCGTAGTCGGTCCAGCGCCCGCTCGCCTCGAAGATCTCCTTCGGGATCAGCGCCGGGAAGTGCACCTCCTGGGCACCGATGCCGTCCATCTCCTCGCGCACGATCCGCTCGATGTTCTCGCGCACCTTCATGCCCAGCGGCAGCCACGAGTAGATGCCGGGCGCCACGCGGCGCACGTAGCCGGCGCGCACGAGCAGCTTGTGGCTCGGCACCTCGGCGTCCGCGGGGTCGTCACGGAGGGTGCGCAGGAACAGCGTCGACATGCGGAGCATGCATGCAGGTTATTCGGTTGCGCCGCAGCGAAATCCTGGACGGGCGCCAGTGGTGGCGCACGACGAGGGAAGGGAGCGCCGACATGACGACCGCCGTCCGGGTGCTGCCCGCGCCCACCCCGTCCGTCCCGCGCTGAGCGGCCTCCGACCGAGGCGCCGCGCGCCTCCACCAGGAGATCCTCCGTTGCGTCTCATCGACGATCCGTACGACGAACCGAACTACTCCACCTTGGACGTGGCCACCCACGGCCCGACCCCGCGTCCCGACTGGGTGATCACGGCCCTCGACGCCGTCGACACCGACCTCGGTGTGCTCAAGACCGGCAAGGAGGCCGACGTCCACCTCGTGCGGCGGGCCCTGCCCGACACCGAGGGGGTGCTGCTCGCGGCGAAGCGCTACCGCAGCAGCCAGCACCGCATGTTCCACCGCGACGCCGGCTACACCGAGGGCCGGCGGGTGCGGCGCAGCCGCGAGACCCGCGCCATGGCCCGCCGCACCGAGTTCGGACGCGACCTGCTGGCCGGCCAGTGGTCGGGGGCCGAGTTCGAGGCGCTCGGCCACCTCTGGCAACTGGGCGCACCGGTGCCGTACCCGGTGCAGCTGCACGGCACCGAGCTGCTGCTCGAGTTCCTCGGCGGGCCCGACGGCACGGCCGCGCCGCGGCTCGCCCAGCTGCGTCCGGCCCCCGACGAGCTGGCCGACCTGTTCGAGCCGTGCGTCGACGCGATGCACCTGCTCGCCCGGGCGGGCTTCGCCCACGGCGACCTCTCGCCCTACAACCTGCTCGTCGACGACGGGCGCGTCGTCATGATCGACCTGCCGCAGGTCGTCGACCTCGCCGCCAACCCGCAGGGCCTCGCCTTCCTCGAGCGCGACTGCACGAACATCTGCACCTGGTTCCGCCGCCGCGGCCTGCTGACCGTCGAGTTCGAGCACCTGCTCGGCGATCTCATGGCCGAGGCGGTCGCGGGCTGGTGAGCCGGTCGCGCAAGATGGGCGGGTGCCGCACCACGACCTGCTGATCCTCGGCTCCGGCTCGGCGAACTCGATCGTCGGGCCGGAGTTCGCCGACCAGTCGGTCGCTATCGTCGAGCGCGGCACCTTCGGTGGCACGTGCCTCAACGTCGGTTGCATCCCGACCAAGATGTACGTGTACCCCGCCGATCTCGCCCGCGCCGTGCAGTCCGAGGCGGCGCGGCTCGGCGTCGACGCCACGCTGGACAAGGTGCGCTGGCGCGACATCCGCGACCGTGTCTTCGGCCGCATCGACGCCATCTCGTCGGCCGGCCGGGTGTACCGAGCGGAGGGCCGGAACACCACGCTGTACGAGGCCACCGCCCGCTTCACCGGCGCGCACGAGGTCACGCTGTCGACCGGCGAGGTGCTCACGGCCGAGCGGATCGTCATCGCGACCGGCTCGCGGCCGATGGTGCCCGACGTCGTGCGCGACGCCGGCGTCCCGTTCCACACGTCCGACACCGTCATGCGCATCGACGACCTGCCCGAGCACGTGGTCATCCTCGGCGGTGGGTACATCGCCGCCGAGTTCGGCCACGTGTTCTCGTCCTTCGGCTCGCGGGTGACCGTGGTCGCCCGGTCGGCGCCCCTGCTGCGGCACCTCGACCGCGAGGTCGCCGACTCGTTCACCGCCGTCGCCCGCGAGCACTGGGACGTGCGCACCGGCCGCACCGTCACCGCGGTCGACCGGCAGGGGGACGGCGTACGCTTCGCGCTCGACGACGGCGCCGAGGTCACCGGCGACCTGCTGCTCGTCGCCACCGGGCGGGTGCCCAACACCGACGACCTCGACCCCGGCGCCGCGGGCGTCGACCTGCACCCCGACGGCCGGGTCGTGGTCGACGAGTTCCAGCGCACGTCGGTCGAGGGCATCTGGGCGCTCGGCGACGTCAGCTCCGACTTCCAGCTCAAGCACGTCGCCAACCACGAGGCCCGCATCGTGCAGCACAACCTGCTGCACCCCGACGACCTGCGGGCGAGCGACCACCGCTTCGTCCCGGCCGCCGTCTTCACCCACCCGCAGATCGCGAGCGTCGGGCTGACCGAGGAACAGGCGGCCGAGCGCGGCGACTACGTGGCGGCGTCCCTGCCCTACGGGTCGACCGCCTTCGGCTGGGCCATGGACGACCTCACCTCGTTCTGCAAGCTCGTCGCGGATCCCTCCACCGGGCGGCTGCTCGGCGCGCACCTGCTGGGCGAGCAGGCGGCGACGCTGATCCAGCCGCTCATCCAGGCGATGAGCTTCGGGCTCGGCGTCGACGACATGGCGCGGAACCAGTACTGGATCCACCCCGCCCTCACCGAAGTGGTCGAGAACGCGTTGTTGCAGCTCCGTCTGCCCTAACCTCTGCGGCGTGGGCACGTTCCGCCTGACCACCGCCGGCGCCGACACCACCGCGCTCGGGATGCCGCTCGACCGGCCGCTGGCGCAGTGGCAGGACGCGCTGATCGTGCACGTGCCGCGCGGCATCTCGCGCCACCTCGTGCGCTTCGTCGAGCTCGACAGCGTCGTCTTCGCGGTCAAGGAGGCCACCGACCGGTTCGTCGAGCGCGAGTACCACCTGCTGCAGGACCTCTCGGCCCGCTCGGTGCCGACCGTGCGCGCCTACGGCTTCGTCACCGAGCGCCGCGACGACGCCGACGAGGAACTGCCCGGCCTGCTCATCACGCGCCACCTGCCGTTCTCGCAGCCGTACCGCTCGCTGTTCACCGGCCGCTCGCTGCCCGAACTGCGCACCAGGCTCATGGACGCACTGGCCGGCCTGTTCGTCCGGCTGCACCTGGCCGGGTTCTACTGGGGCGACTGCTCGCTGTCGAACACGCTGTTCCGCCGCGACGCCGGCGCCCTGGCCGCCTACCTCGTCGACGCCGAGACCGGCGAGCTGCACGACCGCCTCACCGACGGCCAGCGCGCCCACGACATCGACATCGCGCGCGAGAACATCGCGGGCGAACTGATGGACCTCCAGTACGCCGGCGTGCTCGACGAGGACATCGACATCGTCGAGCTGGCCGACTCGGCCCGTAGCCGCTACGAGCAGCTCTGGAGCGAGGTGACCTCGGACGAGGTCGTCCCCCGCGGCGAGAACTACCGCATCAACCAGCGCATCCGCCGGCTCAACGAGCTCGGCTTCGACGTCGGCGAGTTCCGCGTCAAGAGCGAGCCGGACGGCCTGCGGGTGCACTTCGACACCCAGGTCGTCGAGGCGGGCCACCACCAGCGGCGGCTGTTCGCCCTCACCGGCCTGCGGGTGCAGGAGAACCAGGCCCGGGCGCTGCTCGGCGACCTCTACCGCTTCAAGGCCAAGTGGGAGGACGGCCTCGGGCACGCCGTCACCGACGACCAGGCCGCGCGCCGCTGGCTGGACGAGAAGTTCTACGGGACGTTGGCGCAGGTACCGGCCGACCTGCGCGGCAAGCTGCCCGACGCCGAGCTGTTCCACGAGATCAACGAGCACCGCTGGCTGCTGTCCGAGCGCCAGCAGCGCGACGTCGGGCGGGACGTCGCGGTCGCCTCGTACGTCGACACCGTGCTGCGCGACCTGCCCGACCTGGCCCTCGACCTCTCCGGCCCACCGACCGAGGAGCTCGAGCCGATCTTCGAGTAATTTCGCGACCATGACCGACACGTACACCGGTGAGGTCGCGGTCGGCGGCCCCTGGGACATCCGCCGCCTGCCCGGGCTGACCATCGCCAAGCTCGCCGTCGGCCCGATGTCGAACAACGCCTACCTGCTGCGGTGCACGCAGACCGACGAGGGTCTGCTCATCGACGCCGCCAACGAGGCCGACCGGCTGCGTGAGCTGGTCGTGCTCGACGGACCGCCGGTGTCGGCCGTCCTGACGACGCACCAGCACGCCGACCACTGGCAGGCGCTCGCCGAGACGGTCGAGTTCGCCGGCGCGGCCGTGTACGCAGGGGACGCGGACGCCGACGCGCTGCCCGTGGCCGTCGACGAACGGCTCGCGCACGGCGACGTCATCACGGTCGGCGACGTGACCCTCGAGATCATCGGCCTGCGCGGGCACACGCCCGGGTCGGTGGCGGTGCTCTACCGCGACCCCGAGGGCGTGCCGCACCTGTTCACCGGCGACTCGCTGTTCCCCGGCGGCGTCGGCCGGACGACGAACCCCGCCGACTTCACGTCCCTCATCGACGACGTCGAGCAGCGCGTCTTCGACCAGCTGCCCGACGAGACGTGGTTCTACCCCGGCCACGGCAACGACTCGACGCTCGGCGCCGAGCGTCCACACCTCGGCGGGGGGCGCGAGCGCGGCGGGGGTCCTCCCGCACGTCCCCCCCCCCACTCATTT